>JACPRB010000177.1 GCA_016190155.1 Planctomycetota bacterium | reverse complement strand
GAACGAGTGAACGTGCGAACCGATGAACGGGTGAACGCCTAAGCCTTAAGCCAGAGGCCTATGCCCTTCGCATGATCTCGATCCCGAGCGTCTTCGGAAGCGCGGCCGGGCAACCGCAGCGCGGGCACGCCGCATGCCGCGCCGCGAACCGACTCCCGCACGAAGCGCAGGTTTCCACGCGACCCACCCGGCAGAGCAGCAGATAGGTGAGCAGGCCCGGCAACCCGACGACAAAGACGACCGCTCCCCAGATCACGGAGGCGCGCCAGGAACGTCCCTGCCGGCGGATCAGCCACAGCATCAGCAAAGCCATGGCAATGGAGAGGGCAATTCCCTTCCAAGTTCCGCCGAGAACCCAGAACGGGATCCCGAGTCTCCATTGGAGGGCATCGGGAAGCGCAGCCGGCGCCAGCCGCCACACGGGGGCCAGGAACGCTCCGGCCAGGAGCCCCCCCAACGTCCGGCTCAACCTGTCCACGTAAGCCGTCCGGTTCGAGTCGTCCCACTCTGCCAAGGACATGATCCGCGCCCCCTCGACCTGGAAACGATAAGAGTACTCGCTCCACCTCCACGTAAAGCGATCCAGCACGGCGACCCGATAATCCACGAACTCGCCCGAAGCCGGCCGGGACATTTCCGCACGCAAAACGAGGTTCCCTTCAAACGCCAAACCGTACTCATAATCGCCCAACCCGGATACCGATGCCGGGACTTTCCAGCTCCGCAAGCGTTCGAATCCTGGGGAATCGATGTAGTAGATGTGGGAAGCGGTCAGAACCACACAACCCACCGTCACTTCTCCAAAACAACCGCTGCCGATCACGCGTTGGTAACCAATCGGCGAGTCGACCCGTTGGACCAACCTATAGGTATGGGCCGTATGGTTGACGCGGTATACCCCGTCACTCGCCAGATAGTACGATTCGCGCCCCTCACGCAGCAGCCAGCCGTATTCGAGATCGGGTGGGATCCACATTTTCGTGGCTCGTGATCGATAGCGGTAATCGTTCTTGGGAGCGAACAGAAAGCGAACAATCCAGTCCCATTTACTGTTGAGGCAGTCAAGCTTGGAGTAGAAACGGACTATTCCGTCGTATATCTCTTCTTTGAAACGGATCGTTTCCTGCTCCGGCTCAAGAGATCCGTCGCGCATGACGACGGGGCTGACAAAGCTCTTCGTCTCCTTGGGGAAGATCACAACGTTCCCCTGAACACACGGCGGACTTGGAGCCCCCCTATCCGAGGACGCCTGGACTTCGGCCAAGCCCAGGAACAGGCCGAGAAGCAAAAAGAAACTCGCCACCGACGTCACGGCGCATGCGAGCCCTGCAAGCGGTCGTTCGAACGCGCGCACCTTCATACCGCCTCCCGATCAAAACTCCCGAGCCGCGAACCCGGCCAGCGCCCACAGGAGCGCAAGGACGTCGGTGACGATGAGCGCTCCGATCGCCAAACCGAACCAGGGCGATGCACCCGCAACCAACGCCCCCAATCCGACTGCGACGAGTCCCGCCACTGCTCTGGGTCCCTCCGACCATGTCGAAGCCCGAAGGCAAGCCCCCAGGAAGCCCAGATAGACCGTCAGCGCGCACCCCAGAAGCACCCAGATGAACAGAGTATGGGACCACAGTTCGGGGTAGTCTGGTGCCTGGGAATTCACGACCACCTGCATGGCCAAGATCAGAGGCAGCCACGTCGAGACCGCGTACAGCAAGACTGCCGACAAGACTTTCGCCAACACGACGCGCCATCGCCGGCGCGCCACATGCGCCAGAAACGCCGCCACCCCGCTCTGCGACTCCGGGACGCTCTGCCACAACGCCAACGCCACTCCCAGCAGAATCGCGACGGCCGCCACCCAGGAATGCAGACGTTCCTCATCGTAGATGCCCCACGACCACCGGTGAAACAGGTCCAGACCCCGCAGCATGCGCGACTCAAAATCCACCGCCAGCGAGATCGCCATCCACCCGTTGGCCAGCAGCGCCACCAACGCGAACGGCCAACACGACCGCAGCTCCTTGCGCACCAGCATCCAGAACATGCTCACTCCCCTTTCGAGAAACGCCGGCCCGCGTACGAGATGAACGCGTCCTCGAGATTGAGCGGGATCTCCTGAAACCCGTCCGCCACGAGCCGCCGCAGGCGATCCCGCTTCTCGTCGTCGAAGTTCGCGATCGTCAACGTCGCGCTCGATCCGCGCACGTCGCATTCGAGCAGCCCCGGGAAATCCTCCAGCGCCGGCGCGTCGCCCTTCACGTCGAACGACACCCGACGCACGCGCTCCATGAACTCGTGGACCGCGCAATCCACGCGCAGCACGCCCTTTTCCAGAATGACGATCCGGTCCGCCACGCGATCGACGTCGGCGAGATGGTGCGACGCGAAGAGGATCGTCCGCCCCTCGGCGTGGATCATCTGGATCACGGCCTCCAGGAAGGTCCGACGGACGACGGGATCCAGCCCGATCGCCGGATCATCGAGGATGAGCAGTTCCGGCTCGCTCGCCAGGACCAGCGCGAGCGCCACCATTCCCCGCTGGCCGCGGGAGAGACTCCAGACGCGCTGGGCCGGGTCCAGCTCGGAGCGGCTCAGGACCTTGGCGAAGAGCTGCGTGTCCCATCGCCGGTAGAACGCGCGCGTGAACGACTCGAGCTGTCGGATCCGCCACGAGCGATAGAGCGGATGTCCCTCGATCAGGTACCCCACGCGCTCGCGGACGTCCTCGGGCAAGTCCGTGGACGGATGTCCCAGGACGCGCGCCGCGCCGCGCGTCGGCTCCACGAGCCCCAAGAGGAGCTTGATCGTGGTCGTCTTACCGCACCCGTTGCGCCCGAGCAGGCCGGTGACGCAGCCTTTCGGGACGCGCAGGTTCAGGTCCCACACCGCGCGCTTGCGACCGTAGTCCTTCGTGAGCCCCTCGCACTCGATCACCCACTCGGTCATACCGCCCTCCGTCGCTTCACTTCATCGGCCACCGAAAACGTCCGGCGGTTTCCGTGAACAACCGCAAGACGTGCTTCTGCGTCAGCCCCAGATGAACCGCCTCGGTGAGACACTCCTCGATCTTCCGCGTCAGGATGCGTTCGCGCTCCTCGGCGGTGAGCGCGCACTGGCCATCGGCGATGAACGTCCCCGCGCCGCGGCGGGCTGCGATCACGCCCGCGCGCTCCAACTCGGTGTAGGCCTTGGCGATCGTGTTGGGGTTCACGACGAGTTCGTCGGCCAGCTCGCGGACGGTGGGCAGGCGGTCGCCGGCATGCAGGAGTCCTTGCGCCACCGCCTGCCGGACCTGCTGCACGATCTGTCCGAAGATCGGCGCCGGGCTGTTCGTCACCAACTGGATCTTCCAGGGCATTGTACTAGTTATGCTAGTACAAGTACTCGCTGCTGTCAAGCCCCTTTCGGGTTCTTTCCTCTTCCACCTCCCCATGCTATGATCGGAGTCCCGTGTTCGAGGAAATTGAGAAACTCGTTGCCGACGGGCAGTACGAGAAGGCGCTTACTGTCGCCAAGCGCCGCTCGATCGATCTCCTGAAGGAGAACAACCGCGCCTCTGCCGCCACGGCCCTGGCCCGCGCCGCGGAGCTCCTCTGCGTGCTCAACAACCCGGCCAAGGCCCGCGGGTTCGCGCAGGAGTCCCTCGAGCTGGCCACCCGAGCCAACGACCGCCTGGCCGCCGCCTACGCCCACGCCGCCGCCGCGCTGTCCCACCTTCGCCTGGGCGACATCGAGAAGGCCGAGAGCGAGCTCGACGCCGCCCTGGATCCCTCGACCCCCGTGAAGGATTCCGCTCCCGCCGCCTTCATCCGCCTGATCGGAGCCGAAATCTCTCTGGCGAAAGAGGACGTCGCCGAAGCGATCGCCTTCGCCCGCGACGCCCTGGGGATCGGCACCGCCCTGCAGGACCCGATCGTCAAGATCCGCGCCCTGCTCATCAAGGCCGTCGCGGAAGAACGAAATGAGAACCTCGCCGGCGCCCTGGAGCTCCTGCGCGAGGCGGAGGCGCAGCTGCAGAAATCCCCCAACGGCGACCTCGCCTGGCAAGTCAAGGGCGCCATCGCCAACGTCCTGTTCAAGTCCAAACAGGACGAATCCGCCGCCCAATGCCGCAAGGAAGCCTCGACGCTCATCGAGGGGATCGCCGCCCAGTTGTCGACCGAATCGCGCGATCGGTTCCTGAAGAACCCCGCCGTCGCCACCGCCCTGGGCGCCGAAGCCAGCGGCAGCGGCATCTTCCGCGCCCCCGTCCAGGTGCGCTCCCAAACCGCGCGCTCGCGCAAGGACGAAACCTCCTTCATGGGCCTGCGCCCCGTGCTGGAGGTCATCAAGAAGATCAACTCCGAGCTGAACCTGCGCCGGCTCATCACGACCATCCTCGACACCATGATCGAGTTCTGCAACGCCGAACGCGGCACGATCGTGGTCTTCGACGACGACAAGTTCAAAATAGAACTCTCGCGCAACCGCGATAAGACCGACCTCAAGCGCGAGGACATGGGCATCTCCCGCGGCGTCCTCAAGCTCGTCCGCGACAAGGGACGCAAGATCGTCGCCGAGAACGCCCAACAGGACCCCGAGCTGCGCCTCATCGACAGCGTCCAAGAGCAGCAGCTCCTGTCCATCCTCTGCCTCCCCTTGCGCGTCAAGCTGCGCTTGGTCGGCGCCATCTATCTCGACAACCCGCGCGTGACCGGCGCGTTCGGCCCCCGCGAGATCGAGATCGCCGAGATCCTGACCGACCACGCGGCCGTCGCCATCGACAACGCGCTCCTGCACATCAAGTCGATTCACGAGGCCCTGACCAACCTGTACAACCACGCGCACTTCGAGAAGCGACTCGAGAACGAGGTGGCGCGCTGCCGCCGGCACAACCGCCCCTGCAGCGTGCTCATGCTCGACATCGACAACTTCAAGCACGTCAACGACACCTTCGGTCACGACACGGGCAACGAGGTGCTGCGCGCCGTCTCGCGCATCATCGCCAGCACCGTGCGCAATGTCGATCTCGTGGCCCGCATCCAGGAACGCGACGCCGCCCCCGTCATCGCCCGCTACGGCGGCGACGAGTTCGAGATCGTCCTGCCCGAAACCACCGTCGAGGGGGCGCAGAAGGTCTCCGAGCGCATCTTGCAGTCGGTCCGGGACGCCCGGTTCCAGCACGACGGGCACGAGGTTTCCGTCACGATTTCCATCGGTAGCGCGACGTTCCCCGACGACGCGCCCGATCCGCGGGCCGTCATGCTTCGCGCGGACGAGGCGCTCTACGCGGCCAAGCGCCAGGGAAAGAACCGGCACATCGCCTACGCGCCCATGCCCAAGTAGAGTTCACCCGTTCACGCGTTCACCCGTTCGTCAGTTCGTTCCCCCTCCGCGACCGAACGGCAGTAGATCCCACGATTCACTCCGAAAGACCAACCGCAGAGCGCGCAGAGGGTACGGAG
>JACPRB010000171.1 GCA_016190155.1 Planctomycetota bacterium | reverse complement strand
TTTCGAGAAGCGTCCCGACAGGAGCTGCAGCGTGGCCATCCCTGCCGCCAGTGGGAGGCCGGCCTTCATGACGCCGGCGAACAGCCCCCGTTTGAGCCCGATGCCCAGGGCTGCCTCGGTCACCCCGGAGGTGACGGTGAACGCGGCCAGCGATCCCCAGAATCCCGGCTCCTTCAGTTGTAGCGCCGCCGCGGTCATCGCGTGTGGATCCCGCTTCTGCAGGGCGTTTGCCGCTTCCTTGAGCAGATACGCGGGGGCGTACATCGCCATATTCACGCCGGTGCGCACGAGAGGATGGTTGCCTCGCGATTGCACCGGCCGATTCGTCCGGCTGCGGAACGTCGTGCCGTCGAAGACCATCCTGCCGGAGGCCAAGGCCTCCATTTCCGCCTGCACGTTGCGCGAGGGATCCGCTTGGAGGAGGCCCGAAAGGTGCTCCCCGGCCTTGAAGCGTACTTGACGATAGAGGACCTCACGCCCCTCTCGAAGGGCTTGAGCGCGGGCGCGCATCTCCCGCAGCGCCGCCTCGCGACGCGGACCGGGCGGCGGCAGCACTTCTTGGACCAGGGGTTCTGCGAAGAACAGGAGGTCCTTCGCCAATCTCCATCGATGGGTGGCCTCCGCCGCTTCCGGTGCGTACTTGAGATCCAGGAGTTCTTCGACTCGCGGGACCTCCGCTTGAAGGGAACGCGTGCCGGCGATGATGGAGGGCAGCTCCGCGAGGGCCGCATGGCTGTTGTAGAGCGCCGCCCGGAAGCGATGCACTCCTTCCGTTTGATTGCTGAGCGATTCGAAGGAGTCGATTCGTGGATCTATCTCGCTCGCGCGAAAGGCCCATGCCGTCGCCGCACGATCGATTTCCACGACGGTTTGCGTCAGATAGGACGCATACTCCGGCGCGCGACTGCGTGCCTGGAGCGCCTGCTGCGGCGTCAATCCGAGACGCTGGAGGGTGCGAAGCTCGAGTTCTTCCTGGTAGCTCCGCTCGAAGGCCTCCTTCAGCTTCTCTTCGCGGACGCTCACGTGATCCCCCGGGAGGTTCTCCAGCAGAAGCCGGCGGAGCATGAGGGCATGAGTCAAGAACGTCGCCTTCTGACCGGCGAAGTCGGATTCGGGGAAACGCGTCGTATAGTCTGGATGGGGGCGGTCGATCAGTCCGACGGTCCCGAAGTCGATGGCTTGCCCGCTCAAGGAGTTGTTCGACAGCGAAAGCGCCCCGTGGACCAGCCGGACGTCATACCACCGGGCGGCTTCGCGGCCGAAGCCACGAGTTACTTCGAACATGAAGTCGGTGAGCGGCCGATCGGGCGCCTTCGGATTCAGGCGATAATCCAGATAATCGACGATCCGGCGGAACTTGACCGGGTCATCGTGCTTCACGGATAGGTCGAAGAACTCTCCGGAATCGCGCGGTGCGGCTACGGCGTGGGCGATCCTGAAGTGATCGCCGACGCGCACGATGAGCACGGCGCGTTCGCCCGTATAGCGGTGGTCCGGCAGCTCGATGGTGGCCAGGACGCGGGTCGTCGGGATGCCCAGGCGGTGCAGGACGCGCGAAACGAGATCTTCTTGCAGCGCTTCGGACATCCCGAGCAAACCGTCGCCGTGATCCCCCTGGCGGCTGAAGCGCAACGGCGTGGGTCCCGCGCCCTTCAACGTGACGTCGTAGATGCGGTCGATCGCCCCTTGGGAGTCGCGCTCTAGGACCATGCCGGCCCATACGCTTCGTCCATCACCGCGTGAGCTTCCGTCCCTGTAACGGGTGGCCGGCATGGTTCGGTCGAGCCGTTGTTCCGGTGGAACGTTCTGCCCCTCTTCGACGACGCGAACGCCGAACGCGTCCAGTAGTCGGCGCTGGAGTTCCGGCGTGATCGTATTGGCGCGCGGGATGTCCGCCAGGCCCATCTCGCGGGCGAGCTCGAAATCGAACGTGAGGACGCGCAGTCCTCGTTGGCGCCTCATGGGGATTTTGACGTAGAACTCCGGCGGCGCCCGCTCGATCATGTCGTGCGTTCCGGTGGTAAGGGCTTCGATGGGTGTGGGTTCCTGGCCTTGAGGCAGCAGGAGCTGACATGCGGTCAGAGTTATGTGGATGAGGAAGGGCATGCCCAGGACTCTGTTCGACGTATTCCCGCGATTGTTCTCCGGAATCTACGCCCCGGCCGAGTACCGTTCTTCAACCGTTCACTCGTTCTTACGTTCCTTCGTCCAGTCCGCCCTGAAACGATCGCCACCAGTCGTTCACAGGGGGCTGTGTAAGACCGGTGGGCGGTCGGCCGGAAACAAATGACCACGGGGACGGGAAGTCGGGGACGTTTGAACGGAAGAACGAGCGAACAGGGCAACGAGTCTTACCCGGCCGATTGGAGGAATCGCCGGGCGTGCTCCACCCAGGTGCGGGCCACATCCAGCCGTCCCAGCATGGGGGCCGGGACCGGCGGCTCCTTCGTCTGGCGATCCAGGAAGAATTTGTACAGCCGGATCGTCTCCGGAAGCTCGCCGCGCGTCTCGGCGATGAGGGCCATTCCGAACGTCGTGACCGGCGAACGCGGGTGGATCTTGGAGAAGATCGACAGCTCCGCGCGCGCCGCGTCGAAGTCGTGCAGTCGCATGTGCGCCATGGCCAGGTTGAAGTGCGCCTCGTGCAAGGTGGGATCGAGCGCGAGGGCCTCGCGGTAGCAAAGCATCGCCTCCTGGTACTGCCCCGCGTTCGCCAGGAGGAGCCCCAAGTGGTTGAGCGCCGCGACCCGCACCCACATCTCGCGATCGGCGCCGGCGAGCTCGCGAAAGGTGGCCGCGGCCTCCTCCACGAGCTGCTGCTCCAGCGCGAGGTTTCGGATGAAGATGAGCGGCAGCTCGCGCGGGAATCCGAGGCCTTGGAAAGCCACGCGGCGCGCAGGATCCGCACACTGCTCCAGCATTCGCGCGATCGCTCGCTTGGCGGCCTCGAGGCCCGCCTTCGGCATCTTCTGCGCGTAGTACACGGCCTGGGCGTGGAGGATGTCGACGCGATCGGGCGCCCGCTTGAGGGCCTCGTGGAAGAGCTCGTCCGCGCGCGCCGTGTCGCGCAATTCCAGGCACGCCGACGCCAGGTGGAAGTACGCGTCCGCGCTCTCCGGCATGAGCTTCACCGCTTGATCCAGAAGTTGCCGCGCCAGTCCTAGTTCGCCGATTCGCGTCGAGAGGGCACCGGCACGCAGGAACGCCTCGCCCGTGCCGAGCGCTCGATACGCGTCGCGGGCTTCGCGAAACCGGCCGGCCTTCTCGAACGCCGCGGCGCGATTTCGCGCGCGCCGTCGCGCTAGGCTTTGGAAGAGATAGAGTCCCATTGTCCCGCCTCATGATGGGCCGCGCGAATGGGCTCGCAGAGCCGATAACGCGGCGCCATTTTGATGATCCACCGGGTCGCCGTGCGCAATGATACGCGGTGACCGCTCGAGACGTAAACCACCCCGACATCGTCCTGGGTGCGCACGGCCGCGCCTACGACCTCGCCTTGGTGCGTCAACGGCGACCAGGCGCCGCGCTCCGCGGACGGCTCGTCGTAAGCGCCCACCAGGAGTGTCTTGCCGCAGCCGATCGCCGGCAGATCCAGGATCACCCCGAGATGGCAGGCGATGCCGAATCGGCGCGGATGGGCGTACCCTTGACCGTCGACGATAAGCAGATCGGGCCGGACGCGGAGTTTCCGGAACGCGCGCAGGAGCACGGGCGTTTCCCGGAACGACAGCAGTCCCGGCACGTAAGGGAATCGGACCTCCGTCTCCACGGTCTGCGCCTCGACGACCTGCAGCGTCGCCGCGTCGAGCACCACGACCGCTCCTCGGGCTTCGTCGTCGCGGACGCTGATGTCGACGCCGCCGACGGTTCGCACGCGGCCGATCGAGTCACGGCGGGACACCAGCCCCCGCAATCGATTCTGGATCTCGATCGCGCGCCGAGGGGTCACTCGACCGTAAACCCATCGCCCCGATACCATGTTCCGTCGTTTCCGAGCATCATGACGTCGACCGTGATCCGATCCGGTTCGACGCGGAAGAGGCAGTACTGGAAGGGCCGGATTTCCGGGCCCTGGAACTCGTCTTTGAACCGCGGCGAGCGGACATTGACCTTGGTGGACGGAGCGCCGCCGCCGCCGGCCACGACGAACTGGATGCCGTCGATCGAGAATCGTTCATAGTTGTGGACGTGGCCGCTGACGTAGACGCGCGTCTTCTGGGAGGCGCCGGCGCGCGCGACGAATCGGCGCTGCGACTCCTCGTGGGGATCGTGGATCGTCGAATTCGTGTAGGGAGAGTGGTGGCCGACGAGGATGATCGTCTTGAGCGAGGCGTCCGCATCGGCGGAGGCGATGGTGTCGTCGAGCCAGGCGTCTTGTGCGGCGGCGTGTTTCGGTCCGACTTGCTCGAGGTTGGAGTCGAGCACGATCACGAGGATTCGGCCGTACCGGAGGGAGTACCAGTGGCGGCCGCCGAGCTGGGGAAAGCGTTTTTCAATATGGCGCGCGGCCTCTCCGGGATCCATCCAGTACTCGTGGTTTCCCCACGCCATGTAGAGGGGGATTCCGGCGTCGCGCAAGGGCGTCATGGGGCGGTCCCAGTCGCGTTCCCATTGTGTTTCGCTGGAGCCGCGTCCCACAAGGTCGCCGCTGTTGAGAATGAAATCGGGGCGCTCTTCCAGGAGCCGCTTCGTGACGAGGGTGCGTTCCGTGTCGAAGTCCACCGGGCGGATGAGGCATTCGAGGGGCATGGCGCCGCGCGTGTCGCCGTAGATGATGAATCGTCCGTGCGCGGGGTCGCAGCGCAATTCCGTGCCGCTGGGGATGGTCGGGAGGACCGAGCAGCAGGCGCTGGTCAGCAGGGACACGAAGCAGGCCGTGCCGAGGGCGCCGGCGATGAGGTTGGCCCTTCTCATGACGAAGAATGTAGCGTGCCGGGGGAGGCGCCACAAGCCATGCATGCCGAGGTTCGTCAGTCTCCCGAAACAACCGCAGTCGCAGCGCGCCTCGCAGACGAGAATCGATTCGCTGGTCGCGGATCTAGAAAGCGACGATCAGCGGCGGTACCGCGGGCTGGAGCGTCGATGGCGGGCCGTCATCGCGCACCTGCGCAAGTTCGAGCGCGCCGACGTGACGACGCAGGGCGAGGGGCTCCGCCGGCTTCCATCCATCTACCTGCGGCTGTTGTGGTGACTGCTTGTGAGTTGGGCTTGACGAAACCGTCCGTCCACGTTACAAGCCCTTCTTCGCTGAGTGAACTTCGTCGCAAGGAGAGGAGTCATGGAAAAGTCGATCGAGGCGCTGCTCAAAGAGGGCCGCACGTTCAAGCCGTCGGCGTCGTTCCGGAAGGACGCTTGGGTGCGCGACGAGAAACCGTATCGGGACGCCGCGAAGAACCGGCTCAAGTATTGGGAGTCGTGGGCGAAGCAGCTTCACTGGACCCAAAAGTGGAGCAAGGTCCTCGATTGGCGCCCGCCATTCGCGAAGTGGTTCGTCGGCGGCAAGCTCAACGCCTCCTTCAACTGCGTCGATCGACACGTCGAGGGAGGGCGCCGCAACAAGGCGGCCCTGATTTGGGAAGGCGAGCCCGGCGACGAACGCACGCTCACTTATGCGGACCTGCAGCGGGCCGTCTGTCGCTTCGCCAACGGCCTCAAGGCGCTCGGCGTCCAGAAGGGGGATCGCGTCACGCTCTACATGCCCATGATCCCGGAGCTGGCCGTCGCGATGCTCGCTTGCGCGCGCATCGGGGCGATCCACAGCGTGGTGTTCGGCGGCTTCAGCGCGGAGGCCCTGCGGGAGCGCATCAACGACTCGCAATCCAAGATCGTCGTGACCGCCGACGGCAGTTACCGCCGCGGCCAGATCGTGCCGCTCAAGAAGAATACCGACGAGGCGTTGGTCGGCGTTTCAAGCGTGGAGAAGGTGGTCGTGTTCCGGCGGACGGGACAAGCGGTCGATATGGGAGGGCCGCGCGATGTGTGGTGGGACGACGTCGTGAAGGACCAACCCTGCGTGTGCGAGCCGGAGCCGATGGACTCGGAGGACATGCTCTACCTTCTGTACACCAGCGGCTCGACCGGCAAACCCAAGGGCGTCAAGCACACGACGGGCGGCACCCTCGTCGGCTGCTTCGCCACGACGAAGTGGATCTTCGACCTGAAGGACGAGGACGTCTACTGGTGCACCGCGGACATCGGATGGGTGACGGGGCACAGCTACATCGTCTACGGTCCGCTGGCCAACGGCGCGACGGTGCTGATGTACGAAGGCGCGCCCGATTGGCCCGACAAGGACCGCTTCTGGACGCTCATCGAGAAGTACCGCGTGAGCATCTTCTATACGGCGCCCACCGCGATCCGCGCGTTCATGAAGTGGGGAGAGGCGTGGCCCAGGAAGCACGACCTGTCGAGCCTGCGGCTCCTGGGGTCGGTGGGAGAGCCGATCAATCCCGAGGCCTGGACGTGGTATCGCCAGGTGATCGGCGGAGGGCGCTGCCCCGTCGTGGATACGTGGTGGCAGACAGAGACGGGTCACATCATGATTTCTCCGCTGCCGGGCGTCACGACGCTCAAGCCGGGCTCGGCGACGAGGCCGTTCCCGGGCATCGAGGCGGAGGTCGTGGACGAACAGGGCAAGCCGGCGCAGAGCGGCTATCTCGTCATCAAGTCGCCGTGGCCGGGGATGCTGCGCGGGATCTACGGGGACGACGAGCGGTACGAGCAGGTGTACTGGTCGAAGTACCCGGGGTGGTACCTGACGGGCGACGGCTGCAAGCGCGACAAGAACGGGTACTTCTGGTTGCTGGGTCGCGTCGACGACGTGCTCAAGGTGAGCGGCCATCGCCTCTCGACGATGGAGATCGAGAGCGCGCTGGTCGACCACAAGGCCGTAGCCGAGGCGGCGGTGATCGGCAAGCATCATGAGATCAAGGAGAACGCCGTGGTAGCGTTCGTGTCGCTGCGCCACGGGTATGCGGGAGACGACCGGCTCTCGAAGGAGTTGCGCGAGCATGTGGTGAAGAAGATCGGGTCGCTGGCGCGGCCGGACGACGTGATCTTCACCGTGGAGCTGCCGAAGACGCGCTCGGGCAAGATCATGCGCCGGCTGCTGCGCGACATCGCGGAGGGACGGACGCTGGGCGATACGACGACGCTGGCGGACGCGGCCGTCGTGCGGTCGTTGAAGGAGAAGTACGAAGGACAAGAAGCGTAGCGGCGAAACGTCGAATAGGGATGGAAGGAGGACGCCGTGTCGAGTCTGCTGATCGTGATTCTGATCGCTCAAGCCGCGCCTGCCGCGGAGGAAACGGATCGCCGGCCTCAGGGGCTTCTGTCGTTGGTTTCCCTTCGGGTCACGCAACAGGCCATGGCGGCGGCCGACGAGTCTTTGTGGATTCAATTGTTCGCCAGCGGCGCCGGCGTCTTGGTCGGCGCGCTGACGGGGCGCGTGCCGGTCGGCATCGGAGCCGGTCTGCTGCTGTTCACGGGATTGAGCTTCCATCAAGGCGTCCGGCCGCGCGATCTGGCTTTGCCGGCCGGGTGGGGAGCGGGCCTGTTGGCGTACGGGCTCGTGCCCAAGCAGCCTGGTTGGGTGGGGTTGGGAGTGGGCTTCCTGACGGGCGGCGGATTCTACTTGTTGGACCGTTTCCTGAGACCGGCGGCGACGGAATCCGCGGGGGTCGTCCGGAGAGTGCAGTTACTGGCCGAGTAAGGGTCTACTTGAGGGGCTGCGCCTTGTCGACGAGCCGCAGCTCGTCGATGTTGAGTTCGAGGGGCGCGTTGTCCGCGCTTCCGATCGTCACCTGCGTGACTTGATCCCACTGGGGCCGGCCCTGCTCCTCGAACAAGGCTAGCGGGAGCCGGATGTGGGTCCAGCGCGATTCGGACAGCGCGGCGTGGAAGAAGAAATAACTGCGGGGATCTCCGACGCCGAACGTGAACGCGGCGCCTTCGCCCTTGACGCGCTGGGCCCAGAAACTGATCTCCGAGTAGAGACTCCAGTTGTCGGGCACGTCCAGCATGACGATCTTCGCTCCTGGGCCGGGCAGGAAGATCCTCGCGTATCCGCCGCGCGTGAAATGGTCTCCCGGCAGCTCGAAGGCGATCGTAGCGCCGCCGTCGGCGCGGCAGAACTGGCGGATTTCCAGGGAGGAATCGAATCCGAAGACCAGCCGTCCCGCCGGATCGGGCAGTCCCAGCAGCAACCGGCGGACCCGGCCCGCCAGATGCGCGTCGTCGCAAACCTGCATGGCCTGGAAGCAGATCTCGCGCGCCTCTTCGTGCAATCCCTGCGCGGCCAACTTCGTGGCCGCCTGGAGCAAGCCGTTGTTGAGCTCTTCCTTCCGGCAGCGCTGGAGCTCCTTCAGAAGGAGATGGCATTCCTCGCGCTGCGCCGGCGTCAGGAGCCGCTGGTGCTCTTCCACGACATCGAAGATGCCCTCGGCGACCGTCCAGCGACCGGTGGCGATTTCGCGCGCCGCCAGGCGCTTCAGCCGTTCCAGGGTCTCCTGGATCCGTTCGGAGAGGGAATCGCTGACCCGATGCGCCTTGGCCAAGGCCTCCAGCGCCCGCACGTAATCGCCCTCCGCCAGGAACTTGTCCGCCAGACGCCTATGGACGTCGCTCATGTCGCGCGTCGCACCGTTTCGATCTCCATTTCGTGATTCTATCAGGATCGAACGTTCAGGGGTCTTTTTTCAACGAGCCGCGACAAAGCTGGGAAGGTGTAAGAAAAGGGGAGATGGTGAGGACCGGGAGAGGGGGAGCGCTCGACTCCCCACCTTCTCAGCTTCATGGCGGGTCATCGTCTTCTCTTGGACTCCCGGCGCGACGAGGCGTCACGCTACCTGATCGTGCTTCTGCCGGGCGCGCTCCAGGATGCGCAGCCCGCGGAAGAGCAAGCCCACCGTGTCGCGGTTCACCGTGCGCACGGCCGTCTCCGGGCGGTCCGGCTTGAAGCGGAATGACCCGGTCGTCCAGGCCAGCAGAATCAAGAACGCGATTTCGCCGGTGAGGCTGCCCAGCCGCACGTCCTGGATCTCGCCGTCGATGAAGTCGACTTCCACGGTCTTGCTTGCGCGCTGCACGACCAAGGTGCCGGACTGGCGGTTGACGTTGAGGGCCTGGACGAGCTCGGGGATCGACATGGACTCCACCCGCCCCATGATGACGCGCTGCTCTTCTTCGCGAAGCCAGCGGCCCGTCCTGGCCAGCCGGGCGGCCAGGATGCGGGCCAGGGACGCGCCCAACGCCGGGAGGCGCGCCAGGAGAGGCGAGAGTTCCTCGCGCGGGATCACCAGGAGCGTCCCTTCTTCTCGGACGACCACCGTGGCCGTCGCGCGGTCGCCGGTGATGACGGAGATCTCGCCGAAGCAGTCCCCGGGGCCCAAGCTCGCGATCGTCTCCTCGCGGCCTTGATCGCTCGTGCGGACGACGTCGTACGCGCCCGACGCCGCGATGTACAGGGCCTTGCCTTCCTGGCCTTGCCGGATGACGCAGTCGCCGCGTTGCGCCTCCATTTCCTGCGCGAGGGAGAGAACGCCGCGTACCTGCTCCGCGGACAAGCCGGAGAACAGGGGAATGCGGGAGAGGGCCTTGGCCGCCGCCTCCGTGTCCGCCAGCGCGAAGGGCTCGATGCGGACTTTGGAGGAGGGCTCGGAGCGCTTCGCGGCGGGAATCGCGGGAAGCTCGCCGCTGGCATGGCGCTGCTCGTCCAGCTGCCGCATGCCTTCCAGCAGCAGGCCCATGGTGTCGGTGGTGATCCTGCGCTGCGCCCCGGTGCGGCGTTCCGGCTCCAAGCGGAAGCTGCCGGACGTCCAATGAAGGAAGTCGTAGAAGGCCTCCTCTCCCTCGAGCTCCTGCGTGGAGGCGTCGTAGAGCTGTCCGTCCTGGAAGTAGCCGGTGAAAGACTGGCGGCCGCTCTGCACCACGAGAAGGCCGGTTTGCGCGTTCACCGTGATCGCCTGGACGAGGGCGCCGGGCGGGATGAGCTCGAGTCGTCCGAAGATGCCCTTCTTCAAATCGTTGACGATGTCGGCGCTGGTGCGGGCCAACCGCTGGGCGATGATGCGGGCCAACGTCGCGGCCAGGCCGGGCGTGGCTTCGCAGAGCTTCAGGAACTGCTTCTCCGTCAGAGTCGCGATCCACGAGTCGACGTCCGCCCGTACGCTCGCGCCGGCGGGCTCGCGAGTCAGGATGGACATCTCTCCGAACGTCTCCCCGGCTTCCAGCGCGGCCAGCGAACGCTCGGCACCCTGCCCGTCCCGCGACAGGATGCGGACCCGCCCCTCGACCACGAGGAAGAGCGCGCGATTCTCCTCTCCTTCCCGCACGATCTCCGCGCCCTCGGTCGTCGACGTGATGCGGAAGCTGGAGACCAAGGTGGAACGTTGGGTGGCCGTCAGACCGCCGAAGAGGGGGCTGCGCGCCAGCGCCTTGAGGAGGCCGGGCGCCGTGTCTTCGTCGACGGGGACGAAGGGCAAGCGCGCGGCCGGACGCGTCACGGCCTGTTTGGCCACGACCGCGATGTTGTCCAAGTCGATCGGTTCCGCCGTGATGCTCTCGATCCCGCTCGATTCCATCGGCATGTGGATCGAGCTCTCGTCGCTGGCCAGTCCCAAGTCGGGGAACTTGTTGGCGATCTGGCGGATGGACTCGGATCGAATGACGGCGAGGATGCAGTCGGCGGTGGCCTCGATGGTGGATCCGAATTTGGCGGGAGGATTGGTGGAGATGGCGCCGAAGCACTGTCCCGGCCCCAGAACGAAGGTCTCGCCGACGATGCGCGCTTGGCCGGCGACCAGCATGAACAGGGCCGTGGGCGGGCCGCCTTTGCTGAGGATCGTCGCGCCCTTCTTGACGTTGATCAGCGAGAAATAGGGAAGGAGACGGTCGTAATCGCTCGGCTTGAGCAAGCAGAAGATCGGGCTGTGCGCGATGGCCGTCAAGACCCGATGGGCCTCTTCCGGCGATACCGGCCGCAGCGGCATCTCGCCGCAGGTCAGCCTGACCGACGGACCGGTCGCTTGGGGTACGGATCGGCCCGCGGAAGCCGGGCGGCCCGGGGACCTGACGGGAATCGACACCGCCATCGTGGTCTCGTGGGCCTTCAGATTCAGGCCGGGGAACTGATCGGCGAGTCGGACGAGATCCTTGGCGCGAATGGCCGCGAGCTCGACGGGAGTCCTGGCGCGCACCATCAGGTCGAAGAACGGCACGGGTTTGGTGCTGATCATGCCGAACGTGCGTCCCGAGCCCAGGACGAATCGGGGGACGCTGCGTCCGGCCGCCTCGAGGTCTCCCGACAGGATCATGAAGAGCGCCTGGACGGGCTGGCCTTCGCGCAGGATGACCTGCTGGGCCTTCGCTTCGCCCACGACGAAGAACGGCAGCAGCTCGTGCAGCCGCTTCGCCCGGACCGGAGCGAAGAAGGGGCTCTTGGCCATGGCCTCGAGGATCCGCGGCTCGTGCTGGGGCGTCGGCAGTTTGAACGGTATCAGCGCGCCGACCTCGCGCGTGATCTCGGCGACGGTTTCGTCGTCGATGGCGCCCAACTCGAGCGGTTCGCTCAAATCGACGCCCTGCAAAGGGGGCATCTCCATGGACGATTCTTGCTTGCGGGTCTCGCCGGTCGTGGAAACGGCGCTGAGATCGAGGGGCTCTTCGAGGGGCGATTCGCTTTGCGCCAGCGGCAGCACGACGGACGATTCTCCGGCCGGATTCGGGAGGGAGGCCTCGGATGGGATGGAGACGGCCAGGGTCGTATCGTGGGCGCCGAGGTTCAGAGAGGGGAAGAGCTTGGACAGCCGTGTCAGATCTCCCGCTCGAATGGCGGCGATCGCCGCGGGGGACTTGGCCCTGACGGAGAGGCCGAACGAGGGGAGCGGCTTGAGGCTCGTCATGCCGAACGTCGCGCCCGTGCTCAGGGTGAAGCGGGGCACCTGAGGTCCGGCCGCATCCAGATCCCCGGAGCACACCAGGAACAGGGCGCGAACCTGTTGCCCTTCGCGCAGCAGTTCCTGCTGGGCCTCAGCCTTGCCCACGACGAAGAACGGCAACAGCTCGTGTCGCTGCTGCGGAGGAATGGAGGCGAAGACGTAACTCTTGGCGAGGGCTCCCAACACGACGGGAGCTTCCTGGGGACCGAGCGGCCGGAACGTGATCTGCGCGCCGACTTCGCGCGTCACATCGGCCGCCTCCTCCTCCAGGACGGTCAACTCCAGCGGTTCCGCGGGATCGTCGCCGCCGACGGGAGGCATGTCGATGATCGAGGATTCCCGCATGCGCGTGTCGCCCGTCGTCGACACGGTGCTCAAGTCGATGGGCTCTTCCGCGGAGGATCCGGTTTCCGTTTCGGGCAGGATGACCGACGACTCGCCGGACGGGGCCGCTTCGTCGGTGACCGCTTCCTCCAGGGCCGACAGCTGGGCTTCGATCGCGCTTACCGGGACTTCGTCGGGTTTCTTCTCCTCCGCGGGCGGCAGGTCGGGGACTTCGGCGATGCGACGTCCGCGCGCGGGTGTCCCGGGCGCCGGGGGCTCGGTGGGCGCCGCCGGTGCCGGCGCGTCCTTCGGCGCGCTCGCTCCCGTGGTGACGACGATCGGGCTGCCGGGAGCGGTGGGCACTTGGACGCTGGGGGTGGTGCCTTTGGGGACGTTCGCCTTGATCTGGTAATGAGTCGTCACATCGAAGGTGATCGGCTCGGTTTCGGAGGAGGCGGGTTGTGGCGCCGGGGCGCGCTTGGAGCTGCCGCGACGCTTGGAGCGCCCTTTTTCCGGCGGTTTCGGTGCCGTCGTGGGTGCCGGGGCCGGGGAGGGCTCCACTTCCACCGGAGCCTCCTCGACGGCGGGGGCGGGCGGCGGC
>JACPRB010000181.1 GCA_016190155.1 Planctomycetota bacterium | reverse complement strand
TCCGAGAGGGTTCTCTCCCTCTCCTGGTCATCTCCATCTCCCCTTTTCTTACATGTCCTTGGCTTCATCTCAGGTCGTTGTCTTGATTACGGATCCTCTACCCGGGAGCGCAGCTCGCCCTTGCCCAGGACGCTGCGGATCGCCTCGCCCGCCTTCACGGATGCCGCGTCCGCGATGATGCGTCCGCGCGAATCGTACGTGATGCTGTACCCGCGGCGAAGGATCGCGCGCGGATCGAGCGCGGTCAAATGGGCAAGGCGTGCTTCCACGTCGCGCCTGCGGGCCTGCACGAGGGAGCCGACGGCTCGATCGAGGGCGCGTCGTTCGCGTTCGATGGGTCGTTGCCGGATGAGCTCGCGAACGGAGGAGATGCCGGCGTCCAGGCCTCCGCGAAGGCGCTCGAGCCGCGTCCTCCATTCGCCGGGCGTGCCGGCGAGGGCGCCTCGAAGGCGCTCCTCGAGCTCGTCCAGGCGCTGTCGATGGGCGCGCACGATGTGGCCCGGCGAGCGGAGGGCGTAGCTGTTCTCCAAACCGTGAAGGCGGGTTCGCGCCATTTCGGCGCGCGATTGGAGGGTTCGCCGGAGTTTGTGCCGAAGATCCTCGAGTCGTTCCTGGAGATCCTCCAGCCTCGGGATCACTTTGTTCGCGGCGTCGGTGGGGGTGAGGGCGCGCACGTCGGCGACGAAATCCGCGATGGTAAAATCCGTTTCGTGTCCCACGGCGCTGACGACGGGGATGCGGGATTGATGGATGGCGCGGGCGACGACTTCCTCGTTGAAGGCCCAGAGATCTTCGATGGAGCCTCCGCCCCGGCCGGCGATGATCACGTCGATGTCCGGCCGTTCGGCGTTGATGTGTCGGATGGCGGCGGCGATTTCCTCGGCGGCGCCTTCGCCCTGCACGCGGACCGGGTAGAGGGCCACGTGGGCGCGGGGAAAACGCGAGAGGAGGGTGCGCAGCATGTCCTGGATGGCGGCGCCGGTCGGAGACGTGACGATGGCGATCGTACCGGGCAGGAAGGGGAGGGGGCGCTTGCGGCTCGGGTCGAAGAGTCCCTCGCGGTCCAATTTCTCCTTCAGCTGTTCGAAGCGGAGCTGGAGGGCGCCGACCCCTTTGGGTTCCATGCCCTGGACGTAGAGCTGATAGCGGCCGTAGCGCGGGTAGATCTCGATCGAGCCCCACGCCAGCACTTCCATTCCGTCGCCGGGTTCGAAGCTGAGGAGTCGTCCATGTTCCTTCCAGAGCACGCAGCTGAGGCTGGCCTCATCGTCCTTGAGGGTGAAGTAGCGGTTGCCGTCGTGGTTCTTCTTGTAGTTGGAGATTTCGCCGGTGACCGTGACGAAGCGCAGGGGTTCCTCGACGAGGCGCTTGATGCGGCGCGTCAGCTCGCTGATCGTGAGGATCTTGCGTTCGGTGGGGAAGGGCAGGGCCGGCTGGAAGGACGATCCCATGTCTCTCGATATTCGAGGATAGTTTAGAAGAAGGCCTCCCGACGGTCTATCAGAAGCAGGTGGTTTTCTTGCTTTCGAGGGAGGCTCCTATGGGATTGCGGGCGCCGCTTTGCGGGGCGCTTCTCTTCGCGCTCGGGACGAGCGTGACGCACGCCCAGAACGCCACGACGCCCCAGGACGTAGCGACGGTGCCGATGATGCACGCGATCAGCGTGTACGCGCGCTATGTCGGGGACGACGACGGCGACAATCAAGCGCGACTCTTCTTTCGCCGGGCGGACGAGGGCGAAGACGCGTGGCGCAACGGGTTGCCGATGGCGGTGTTCCGGAGCGTCGCCCCGAAGGAATGGCGCGGCTGCGCGATCAATGTGGAGCCGAGTACCGCGTACGTCGTGCGCGTGGTGTTCACGGACGAGGGCGTCACGACGGTTGCCGAGGCGATGGCGACGACGGAGTCGACGGAGCCCGTCCGTAGCGCTCCCGGCATGACGTATACCGTGGCCGTGAACGGAAGCGACACGAATTCCGGGACCGAGGACGCGCCGTTCCGCACGATCCAGCGGGCGGCGGACGCGGTGGTGGCCGGCGACTGTGTGATCGTCCGGCCGGGGATCTATTACGAGGACGTGCAGATCAATGCCTCCGGGCAACCCGGCAACTACATCGTCTTCGAATCGGAGACTCCGAGGGGCGCCATCCTGGATGGCGGCCGCCAGGACGTCCTGGAGGGGGCCGTCGCGTGGACGCCGTTGGGAACCGGCACGTACAAGACCGCGCAGACCGCGAACCCCCTTCTTGTCGGAGTAGGCGACAAGCGGATGAGACAGTATCCGACGCCGGCGGACCTGGAAGGAGCGCCGGCTACGGAGGGCGGTTGGGCATGGGCGTCGGGCGAGCTCAGCGTGCGTCTGCCCGGCGGCGCCAGCCCCCTCACCGCGGCGATGCACGTCAGCGAACGCAGCAACGCGTTCCGCCTGACGGACAAGAGCTACGTGGCGATCCTCGGGTTCGAGATGCGCTACCAGCGGGGGGACGCCATCATGCTGAGGACGGAGAGTCAT
This sequence comes from Planctomycetota bacterium, assembly GCA_016190155.1. Lineage (GTDB taxonomy): Bacteria > Planctomycetota > MHYJ01 > MHYJ01 > JACPRB01 > JACPRB01. The sequence goes on along the minus strand of JACPRB010000181.1, from coordinate 10,328 downwards.
TCCGTCTGGATCCAGGAAAACACGATCTACAACTATTCAGGAGATGGATATGACGGGGCGGCGGTTCAGGGCAAGTACGGGCCGCGACGCACGTTTCTGATCGGCAACCACGTCTTCCAGCGGGTGAACTTCGCCTATCCGGAGGGACAGGTCGCCGGCCATCCCGAACTTCCGCTGGAGCCGAACGGCTTCTACTACTGGCGAGGCGGCGGCGGGTACATCGTGTGGAAGAACCTCATCGAAGGAGCGAATCACTTCCTGCACGACGGCTTTTCGGGGGGGCCGATGCAGGATGGAGGCTCGCCGTACCGAGACGCCGAGGTCTTTCAGAATACGGTGACGGAGACGCAGGACGACGGGATCCAAGTCGAAGGCGCCAACATCAACGTCTGCGTCTGGCAGAACCGGACCGTGCACTGCAACTTGGGGATCGCGTGCGCGCCTGTGGGCGTGGGGCCGCTCTACGTGATCCGCAATGAGATCATCGAGACGCAGGACAGCGTATACAAGCTCGGGGAGAGCTCATACGGGATCGGCTTCTTCTTCCACAACACGATCTTCAGCCCCGCGTTGAGTTGCAACGGCATCGCGGGCTACGGTGGGAACGGTATCCACAAGAATCTGACGTTCCGCAACAACATCATTCAAGTGGGGCGGAAGGCGGCCACGAAGTTGCATCTGGGGAACGATCTCGACTACAACAACCTTCACCGCTCGGACACGTCCAGGGCGTTGGTCTCGATGGCGGATGGGCCGGACTACGCGACGTGGGAGGACTTCCGAACGGGCACGGGATACGAGCCGCACGGGTTCTCGGTCGTGGAATCGTTCCGGGACCGGGGGGCGAAGGATTTCCGGTTGGCGCTCGACAGTCCGCTGATGGATCAAGGGCAGGTGATCATCGGCGTTAACGACGGCTTCGCGGGCTCCGGGCCGGACTTGGGAGCGCATGAGGGGGATGAAGTCACGCCCATCGGGTCGGAATCGCAGGGACTGGGACCCGGGAGCGGGCCAGGGTCGCCCCCCGAGGGCACCACGCCGTCGCCGGGGTCGGGAACGCCGACGCCAGGGCGTCGTAGCGGAGGTCGCTGTGGTCTCCTGGGGATGGAGGCGCTGTTGCTTCTCGTGGCGTGGCGTGCCGTTGGGAGGCGCGCATGAGAATGTACGTGGTCTTCGGCTTGTGCCTGGCGCTCTCGGCGGGCGGGTGCAAGAAGGACGGTCGCGGCACGCCGCCTGTGGCGTCGGACCAGGGCAACATCGGGATGTTTGCGAAATGGGCAAAGGTCGAGATCCCGCTGAGCGGCCCGCCGCTGACGGGGACGGGCTCGCCCAACCCGTTTGCGATCCTGGTGGATGCGACGTTCAGCGGTCCGTCAGGCCAGGCGTACACGGTGCCGTGTTTCTATGACGGCGACGGCAACGGTGGGCTGAACGGGAACGTGTGGGTGGTGCGTTTCTCGGCGGACGAGGTGGGGACGTGGAGCTTCGTCACGAACAGCGCGGAGCCGCTCCTGGACGGCACGACGGGCACCTTCACGGTCGTGGCGCCGTCTTCGGGGGCGCCGGATTTCTACCAGTGGGGCCGATTGGAGGCTGTCGGCACGGCGGCCAACACGATCCGGTACCTCAAGTTCCGCGACGGTCCCTACTGGCTCAAGGCCGGCTGCGACGATCCCGAGAACTTCCTCGGCGACAGCTCGACCTACGACACCGTTGCGAAGCGCAAGGCCGCCGTCGACTATCTGTCCGCGCGGGGCGTCAATTCGATGTACATGATGACGGACAATATCGGCGGCGACAACCAGGACGTATGGCCATGGCTGGGGAGCACGTCGGCGGAGGCGCAGGCGAACGCGGGCGCGGACGCGCGGTTCGACGTGGCGAAGCTGGACGAGTGGCGCGACGTGTTCGAGCACATGCAGACGAAAGGGGTCGTGACGTATCTGGTGCTCGAGGACGACGCCGCGTGGTCCTCTTACGATCATCCGCGCTATTACCGTGAGCTGATCGCCCGGTTCGGGTACCTGCCGGGATTGATCTTCAACTTCTGCGAGGAGTACAGCGAGCGCTACACGCTGGCGACGGCGCTGTCGTACATGCAGCAGCTCAAGGACATCGATCCGTACGATCACCCGCGCGGCGTGCACAACGTGAACGATCCGACGAGCGCGTACGCGAACGCGTCGCAGGTGGATTTCACGGCGATCCAGACGAGCACGAGCGGCGGCCCGTTCCAGCACAACGAGATTGCGATCGAATGGATCAACCTGTGCGCCGGACAAGGTCAGCGGGTGCTGATGGTGGGGTTCGACGAGGGACGGCCGCTGCTGGACCGGCAGGCGTGGTGGAGCGCGTATATGGGCGGGGGCGTGTGGGAGGCGCACGTCAGCAGTTCGTACGATCGCCCGATGTCGACGTGGGAGCCGGCGTGGACGGAGATGGGCGGCGCGCGGGCGTTCGTGGAGTCGGTCCCGTTTTGGCTGATGCAGCCGAGCAATGCGCTGGTTGTGTCCGGCACGGCGTTCTGCCTGGCGCAGGTCGGGGAGGCGTACGCGCTGTATCTGCCTTCAGGCGGGATGGTGAGCGTGAACCTGGCGTCGGGGAACACGTACACGGTCGAGTGGTGGAATCCGGCGAATGGGCGGACGGGGAGTTTCCAAGGGACGGGCATGGTGAGCGGCGGCGTGCAGACGTTCAGCGCTCCCGGGAGCGGCGACTGGGCGTTGCGGGTCGTGAAGAACTAGCGCGCAGGAGGTTGGCGATGGTTCCGCGAACGCTGGCGTGTTGCGGGGTCGCCATCTTGGCGCTTACGGAGGCTGGAGCTCAGGAGGGGTATTACTTCCCCCCGGCCGGAGAGGGGCTGTCCAATCAGGATCAGCGCTCGCCGGCGGCGATCGGCTTGAATCCCGCTGTGATCGAGCAATTGGCGGGGCAGAGCAGCCGCTGGGCGCTCTGGCGACATGGATACCTCGTCCATGTCGAGGGCGATTTCAACGCCGTCCAGGAGGTCAAGTCTCTTCGGAAGACATGGCATGCCTTGACGGTGGGTGCCGCGATCAAGCAGGGCAAGATCCCGTCGTACAATCAGCCGATCAGCGTCTGGGAGACGAATCTGACGGGCAAGGACGCCGACGCCACGTGGTGGCACGTGATCACGCAGTCCTCGGGCTTCGACTATCCCTACGACACCTATCCGGATTACGATCCCGGCGTCATGTGGACGTACTCGGACAAGAATCCGAAACGGCTGTGCAACGCGCTGGCGAAGGCCTACGGCACGACCGGTTTCGAGGACGACTACGCCGATGTGATTCGGGAGGCCTACTTCGACGCCATCGGGATGCGGGGGTGGTCCACGACGGTCAGGAACGACGACGGCATCCGCTTCTCGTTCGATCTGGAGGACATGGGCCGGCTTGGTCTTCTGGTGCTGGCGCGCGGACGATGGAACGGCGTGGAGGTGATTCCGCAATGGTTCGTGGAGGAGTTGGAGCAGAAGCAGACATACGGGATGCTGGTGAACTACAACGGGCCGGACGACGGCGTCCTTGCCCTCAGTCCGGCGGATTTTCCCGAGAGCCCGTATGGGTATATGACATGGGTGAACACCGACGGGGACGTCTTTGTGGGAGCGAGCACCGCTTGGGCGTACGGCGCCGGCGCGGGGGGTACGTTCATCCTATGGAATCGCGAGAACGGAATCGTCTTTGCCGGCGTGGGGATCGAATTCTCCATTCCCTTGTCGTCGGGTTCCGTTCCTCACGTCATCGAGGCGAACATCATGGGGCCGAATCCGCTCGTGCTCATGTCCGCGCCGCCCGTCATCCAGGACGCGACGGCCATGCCGAACGCCGGTCCGGCGCCGCTGGCGGTCCAGTTCACCGCGTCGGCCTCCGATCCCGAAGGCGATCCGTTGTCGTACGCGTGGGACTTCGACGGGAACGGGGCGTACGACGCGACGGGCGCGACCGCCGGCCACACGTATGAGATGGCGGGGCCTTACACGGCGCGGCTTCGGGTTCGCGACGGCGCCAATACCGTGACGCGAGACCTGTTGGTTACCGTGGAGGCGCCTTCCGTCTCCGAGCCTCCGCCGCCCGCGGGCGGTGACAAGAAGAAATGTGGTTTGCTCGGCATGGAGGCTTTGCTCGTGCTGGCGTTGATCGGATTGAGGTGTTACGGAGTTCGCACGCCGTAGTACCGCGTGCCGCACCCCACATACACCCAGCCGGGTGCGACGATTGGGGGAGACGTGGCGGCCGTCTCAAGCGCGATCCGCCATCGTGGGCGGCCCGTGCTCGAGTCGAGCGCGTGCAGTGCGCCGTCCTGGGTGCTTACGACGACGAGTCCCTCTCCCACTCCCACTTGGGTGGGCTCCGAGGGCAACGAGGATTCCCACCGGCGGGCTCCGTCGGCGGCCTCCAGGCACACGACCTTGTCGCCTTCTCCCTTCGTGACGACCGCGTCCGGGAGCTCGGCGGGATCAAACCGCATGGCCATTCCGCCGGGGCTCTTCCAAACGAATGCGCCGGTGTTCGTATCGAATCCCCAGACCTCTCCGTCCTCGAAGACGGCGATGGCTCGGTCGCTCGCGACGACGACGGCCAGGCGGGTTTGTTTCACATCGGGTCGACGAGCCTTCCAGAGCGGCGTCCCGCGGGTCGCGTCGAAACAGCACACCGAACCGGCGACGGTGATGAGAAAGACCCTCCCTTCGTGCACCAGCGGTGCGACGGGTACGCGCTCGCCGATTTCCTGCATCCACGAAAGCGTCCAGGGGTAGGAGGCGCAGGCGACCCGGCCGGAGTGGGTGGTGAAATAGAATCGGCCGGCGTCATGCGCGATGGAGCCTCTCCACGTCGTCATTCCCGAAAGGAAGTCGGGTTTGCCCTTCCACACGGGTTCCGGAGAGAGCGGAGAGAACACGGTGACGTTCTGGTCGCCGTCGTTGAAGAAGATCTTCCCCTGGGCCGCGCAGGGGACCGTCTTTCCGTTTCCCGTGCCGGCGCTCCAGAGGCACGCGCCCGTCTCCGCCCGCACGCAGTAGAGCATCTCGTCCTGGGCGTGGAAGTAGAGGTGCCCTTCGTGCAGGAGGGTCCGCCCGTCAAGCTCGCCGCCCATGTCGAAGGTCCATCCGACGGCGGGTTCGGCAGGGCGCTTCGGCCGGGCCCAATACGCGCCAAGCGCAAGCGCGGCGGCGAGCAGGATCGTCAAGGCGCGTCGCGAACGCGGCTTGAGGCGACGCCAAAGCGAGGGGGCGGCCGCGCGCACCGGCTCGCCGTTCAACCAGCGTCGCAGGTCGTCGGCGAAGTCCTGCGCACCGGTGTAGCGGTTTCGCGGGTGTTTCTCCAGGGCCTTCAGCGCGACCTTCTCGAGGTCGGCCGGCGTCTTGGGGGAGATCCGTCGCGGGGGCTTGGGCGGCTCGGTCAGGATCGCATACAAGGTCGTGGCGAAATCCGCCCCGAGGAAGGGCACTCGACCGGTGAGCATCTCGTACAGGATGACTCCGAGGGCATGCACGTCGCTTTGGGCGCCGAGGGTCTCCGCGTGACCGGACGCCTGCTCCGGCGACATGTAGGCGGCGGTGCCCAGAAGGCTTCCTTCGCGGGTCAGCACGGACGTGCTTTCGCGCGTCACGTGGGCCAGCCCGAAGTCGCCGATATGCGGCGTTCCGTTCGCATCGAGCAGGATGTTAGCGGGCTTGAGATCGCGATGAATGACGTTCGCCTGATGCGCCGCGTGAACGGCCCGCGCGACGGTCTCGAGCGTCTCGATCCGCCGGCGCAGGTCCAGTTTCCCGCCGGCCAGGGCGGAGGCGAGCGTGCCCCCTTCGATGCATTTCATCGTGAAGTAGTGGACGCCGTCCTCGGAGGCGACGTCGTAGACGGGAACGATGTTGGGATGTTGGAGGTTGGCCATGAGTTGCGCTTCGCGAAGGAAGCGGGCCGCCACGTCTTCGGCAAAGTCCTTGGCGAGCACCTTGAGCGCGACGACGCGGTTAAGGCGGATGTCCAGAGCCTTGTACACCGCGCCGACGGCGCCGTGCCCCAGGAGGGCTTGCCATCGATAACGGCCGAACAGCAGGTCGTCCGGGCGCGGCGTCGGCCAGGCGGGACCGCGTAGCGCGTCGCGCACGCGGTCGAAGGCGCTTCCGGAAATCTCGTCGGTCACGCGTTATCCCCGAACAGGGCGCGCAGCTCGTCGTCCTCCTCCTGAGGATGGGGCACTTGTCCGGCGACGACGCGGCGCAAGGCTTGGCGGAGGAGGTTGCGGCACTCGAAGACGTAGTTCTTTATGTCGCCTTCGCTGACGCCCAGCCGGGCGGCCGTCTCGCGGTACGAGATGCCCTCGGGCGGAGGGTGGACGACCTGCATTCGGAAGGCTTCGTAGACTTTTTCCTTGCTGGAGTCGCGCAGGTGCTGTTCGACGGCGGCCAAGGCCTGGGCGAGCACGCACTGCGCCCACTCGCGATCGAACGCTTCGTCCGGGGTTTTCGCGGCGGGCGGATCGGGGTTGTCGGGTCCGTCGAGGGGAATGATCCGCACATCCCCGCCGCGCTTCTGCCGGCGGGTGTGTTGCTCGGCACGCGTCAGGAAGTGACGCAGGGCCGTCTTCACGTAAGCGCGCAGGGATCCCTTGGCCGGGGAGGCCCGGCCGAGCACATCCGCCTCGATCAGGTGTCGCAGGAAGTCCTGCGTCAGATCCTTGGCGTCCTCGTTGGGCTTGCCCCACGCGTGTCGGACATGCCAGTAGATCGGCTTCCAGTAGGATTGCAGGAAGGCCCCGAGGCGTTCGCCTCGCTGTTGGGGAGAGTCGGAGGGGTCTCCCGCGATGCAGCTCCAGTGCGTGGAGGGGAAGGGATGATTCTCCCCGCCGATCTGCGTGATGGGGTCCTTCATCTCCGTACAAGGATATCATGGATCCCGGGGCGATTCCTGGCGAGCCCGGAGATGTCCACCGCTCCCGGCGGCGGCTCGATGCTTGTCCGGAGGCGTTCGTCTTCTACGGTTGCTGGGACTCGAGCTGGGGTTGCAGCTGATCCACGGCGGAGTCGATCTGGTTGATCAGGCTCTGGAGACTCTGCGTGTATTGCTTTCGGGCCCGGTTGGCGGAGAAGCGGAGGTACAAACCGAATCCGAGGGCAGCCAACGTGATGCCGGGAAGCAGCACGGGGAAGGGGCCCATTTCCGCCAGAAGGACGACAGCGCCATAGGTGCCAAACGCGAAGCTCCATCCGTACATCAGGGCGCTGAGGGCGCCCGTCACGATGCCGAGACCGGTGGTGGCGTTCCCGAACAGGAGCATATGGGAGGCGACTTTGTGCGTACGCTGGGCGAGCGCCAGGGCTTGCTTCGCGTTGAGAAGCGCCGTGTACGTGGCCAAGCTGTACTCGCCATTCTGGAAGGCCTGCAAGGCCTGTTGGGCTTGCTGTTCGGGAGTGGGTTCCTGCTGGGCGAAGCCGAACGTGGACAAAGGAAGCGACACCATGAGCGTGAAGATCGTGAGATGCTTGAGCATGTAGATATCCTCCGCTTCCCTATTCGACGTGGGGCGAGAATCCTTCAACGAATTATCGCAGCACGACGCGTTGGATCGCCTCCGCCCGGCCGGATTCGCTGTCGACGACGGCGACCGCGCCGCAGAGCCGGACGTCGCCCGAGGCCACATCGAAGGGCGTGGGCATTCCGGTGATGAACCGGTGGAGCACTCGGTCAGTCCGCCGGCCGATGACGCCCTCATAGGGACCCGTCATGCCGCAGTCGGTGATATAGGCGGTGCCCAGAGGCAGGATGCGTTCGTCCGCCGTCTGCACGTGCGTGTGGGTGCCGAAGACGAAGCTGGCCTTCCCGTCCATGTGCCAGCCCATGGCGATCTTCTCGCTCGTCGCTTCGCCGTGCATGTCGACCACGATGATGGGTGTCTGCTTGACGAGTTCCTCGAACAGGGCGGAGGCGGTCCTGAAGGGATTGCCGGCGGTCATCTTCATGAAGACGTTGCCTTGCAGATGCATGACCGCCATCTTCACGCCGCCCGGACCTTCCACGACGGTCGCCCCGCGGCCCGGCTGTTCTTCCGGATAGTTCGCGGGCCGTACGATGGCGGGGCACTTGTCCATGTACGGGATGATCTCGCGCTTCGCCCAGACGTGATCGCCGCACGTGAGCACGGTGCATCCCGCCTGGAACAGGTCGTCCGCCTCCGAGGGCATGATGCCGCTTCCTCCGGAGGCGTTCTCGCAATTGGCGACGACGAACGTGATGCCTTCCTGCTCGCAGTAGGTCCTCAGCCGATCGCGTACGATCTGGCGGCCGGGCTTGCCCACGATGTCGCCGACGCCGAGAATCTTGAGCTTCATGGGAGGCTACCGCGCATACTCCACGACGCGCGTCTCGCGCATGACCGTGACCTTGATCTCCCCGGGATAGGTCATCTGTTGCTCGATGGCCTTGGCGATGTCCCGCGCGACGATGACCGCCTGGCCGTCGTTGATCTTGTCGGCGTCGACGAGGACGCGCAGCTCGCGTCCCGCCTGGATGGCGTACGCGCCGGTGACTCCCGGCATCCCCTTGGCGATCGACTCCAGCTGTTCCAGGCGTTTCACGTATCGATCGAGGCTTTCCCCGCGGGCTCCGGGGCGCGAGGCGCTGATCGCGTCGGCCGCCGCGGTGAGGACGGTATACGTAAAACTCGCGTCGGCGTCGTTGTGGTGATTGGCGGCGGCGTCGACGACCTCCTTGGCCTCGTCGAACCGTTTGAGGAGTTCGCCGCCGATGACGGGGTGGGACCCTTCGAACTCCTGATCCACGGCCTTGCCGATGTCATGGAAGATGCCGCAGCGGCGGGCGAGCTTGGCGTCGAGCTTCAATTCGGCGGCCATGGTGCCGCAGAGGTGGCCCACCTCGCGGATGTGTTGCAGGACGTTCTGGCCATAGCTCGTGCGGTACTTGAGGCGGCCGACGAGGGTCACCAGCTTGGGGTGGACGTTCATGATCTCGTTTTCATAGAGGAACTGTTTGCCGATCTGGTTGATCTGCTCCTCCATCTCGCGCTTGTTCTGTTCGACGATCTCCTCGATGCGGGTGGGGTGGATGCGTCCGTCGAAGATGAGCTTTTCCATGGCGCGCCGGGCCATCTCCCGGCGCACGCCGTCGAAGGCCGACAGGACGATGACGCCGGGCGTGTCGTCCACGATGACGTCCACGCCGGTCGCCCGCTCGAAGGCCCGGATGTTGCGGCCCTCGCGGCCGATGATCCGGCCCTTCATTTCCTCGTTCGGGAGATCGACGACGGTGACGACGGTGTCGGCGGTATGCTCCGCGGCGAACCGTTGAACGGCCATGCTGATGATCCGGCGCGCCTCGCGCTCCGACTCCTCCTTGGCGGCCTCGAGGCGCTTGCGGATGAGCCCGGCCTTCTCGGATTCCAGCTCCGGCTCGAGCTTGTCCAGGAGGATCTTGACCGCCTCTTCCCGGGTGAGAGCGGCGATCTGGTGGAGCTTCTGCTTCTGTTCGGTCAACGTGCGGCTGAGCTCGGATTCCTTGTCCTGGCTCTCTTTCTCCTTGCGCTCGACTTCCTTCGTCTTCTGCTCGTACCAGCGCTCTTTGTGGACCAACGCGTCCGCGCGTCGTTCCAGCATGTCCTCCTTCTTTTGGAGGCGTCCCTCGGACTGGCGGATTTCGTTTCGCTCCTCGCGGATCTCCTTCTCGGCCGCCTGCTTGAGCTTGACGATTTCTTCCTTGGCTTCGACGAGGACGTTCTGCGCCTGCGACTTGGCTTCGTTGAGCACTTCGTCGCGCTTGCGGAAAGTCGTACGCTTGATGCGGGTGAAATACAGGAAACAAGCGCCCGTTCCTGCGGCGAGGCCGACAACGGCGGCGGCCAGTACCCAGATCCACGTCATGACAGGATTCTCCACGAAATGGGTCAACGCGCAGACAGGCGTGGGGCGGGTGAGAGGCGGTCAGTCTAGACTCCAATCCTCACGGGATCGGAATCTGTTGTTCGGCTCCTCACAGGCGAATCTACGATGAATCTGCCCTGACGGGAGATATTTCCTGTAGAAATTCGTGCCACCACGTACTGCCCGATCTATGTGGACCTCCCGCAAGCAACGGCAATCTGCAGGAGGGGACTAGGCGTATAGTATGAATCAAGCATGGGGGAGTCAAGGAAGCAGTACCGGGTTCCGTACCGAGCAGTAGGTTTCACGAAGTGCCTTTGGTGCGCACGAATGACGAAGTAGCCGCAGGCCGCTGAGATCGCGAAGAAGAACGCTGAGAATTCTTCAAGAAAACGGCTCTGCGTTCTCTCCGTACCCTCTGCGCGCT
>JACPRB010000175.1 GCA_016190155.1 Planctomycetota bacterium | reverse complement strand
GAGCTGGTGCTCCTAGTGCGGGCGCGGGCCAATGCGCTGAAGTAACCGCTCGCTTTCCTCAACCGTAACCGTTCAGCGGAATACCCGTTCATCCGTTAGCCCGTTTCGGGCTCCTGGACCGCGCGCGCATCCGTTCTCCGCCGGCCGTACACGCCCTTTCGCAAAGGCCTTCGAGCGCAGGACGGGTAAACGCAAGAACCGGTGAACGGAAGAACGAATGAACGGCTGAACGGTTACCCTCAACCGTCGAACGGACGAACTGATGAACGGGTGAACGGGCTACCTCCGCGGCACCGCCAGCTCCGCCCGCGCGCCCTCCTGCGAGGCATGAACCAGCTCCAGCGTGTACTTGCCGTAGACGCGCCTGACGACGCCCCCCAGCGAGTCGCTCCCGAGCTTGAAGCTGAACGGCACGTCCGGATGGCACCAGTTGACCAGCGTCGACGACCGACCGTCGGCGTATGACAACCGCGTCGTGACTTTCTTGCACAGATACTGCCGGCCGCCGGCCGCCACGGTCTCGTCCGTCACATCGACATCCGCCCGCACATCCGCCGGGGGTTTGCGCGACTCCGCCGAACGCCCGTCGCCCCGGGGGAACGTCTGCGCCGGCCCGCCCCCCGGCTCGCCCACCCATTGCTCGTGAAGCTTCCCCGCGCGGTCGAGCTTGGACTTGACGACCATGGATCGCGCGGAGACCGGCAGGCTCAGCTCCACCCAATACAGATCGCCCGGCTCCTGCGCCACCACCTGCAGCTTCACGTAGCGCGGCGTCGGCCGGCCCTCGCGGGTGACCTGATAGAGCGCCCGCTGGCCTACGCGAAGCTGCGCGGGATCGTACGCCATCGCCAGGATCGCCGTCATCTCCTGATCGCGCTCGTCCAGGGGCGCCTCGGGAGGGGTCGTCGAACAGGCGGCCATGACCATCGGCATGATCAGCAATTTTCTCATGAGGCTGATGATTCTATGGGGGAATGATCCACGACGCAATCTCATGCTAGACTTTCCGTAAGCGTTCGCCTGTTCACCGGTTCGTCCGTTCATTCGTTCCGGATGCCGAAACGGGACTCTGGAACGGTCGAACGGATGAACGGATGAACGGCTACGAGCAAGGAGCGACTATGAAACTGCTGACGACGGCCGCGCTGGCGTTGGGAGTGCTCTTCGGGCTGCCGGGCTGCATCATCCACGCCCGTCACCATCCCGGCGACGCACATCCCGAATGGACCATCGTGAAGGGGCACGCGCACGACGCTCACTGCGGACACTACTTCTGGCGCGGCAAGTGGCGCGTCCTGGATCGACACGTCCACGGCCACGGCTGCGGGCACGTGCACCGCGACGGAATCTGGATTCTCGTCGACTGATCCGCCGCTCACGACGTGGGGCGCGAGCGCTTCCGCTCTCGCTCCTGCATCATCTTGCGGATCTGCGCCTCGTATCCGGCCTCCTTCGGCTGGTAGTACCGCCGGCCCCGCAGGCCCTCGGGCAGGTGCTCCTGGTCCACCACCGCGCCCTCATAGTCGTGCGCGTATTGGTAGCCCTTCCCGTATCCGAGTCCCTTCATGAACGACGTCGGCGCGTTGCGCAGGTGCAGCGGCACCGGCTCGTTGGGCGCCTTCTCCACATCCTGCTTCGCGGCCACATAGGCCATCCCGGCCGCGTTCGATTTCGGCGCGGTCGCCAGGTACGTCGTCGCCTGCGACAGCGCGTAGAACGCCTCCGGCATCCCGACGAAGTCCGCCGCCTGCATCGCCGCCACCGCCACCGCCAGCCCGCGCGGATCCGCGTTGCCGACGTCCTCGCTGGCGAAGATGACCAGACGGCGCGCGATGAACAGCGGATCCTCCCCGGCCTCCAGCATCCGCGCGAGCCAATACACCGCGGCATCCGGATCGCTGCCCCGCATCGACTTGATGAAGGCCGAGACCGTGTTGTAGTGCTCTTCTCGGTCGCGGTCGTAGAGGGCGATGCGCTTCTGCGCCGCGTCTTTGACCGTCTCCAGCCGCACGATCTCGCCGGCCGGCGTGGACGTCCCGGCGATCTCCAGCAGATTGAGCGCCTGCCGCGCGTCGCCGTTGGCCATGTCGGCGATCCACGCCAGCGCCTCCGGCTCGATCGCCAGCGGCTCGCGCGCCAACACGCGATCTAGCACCGTCCGCACCTCCGCCGGCGTCAGCGCCCGCAGGACGAACACGCGGCACCGCGAGAGAAGCGCGCCGTTGACCTCGAAGGACGGGTTCTCGGTCGTGGCGCCGACGAGGACGATCGTCCCCTCCTCGACGTGCGGCAGGAACGCATCCTGCTGCGCGCGGTTGAAGCGGTGGATTTCGTCGACGAAGAGGAGCGTGGGACGGCCGCCCTCGCGGCGGCGGATGCGCGCCTGCTCGATCGCCTCGCGCACCTCCTTGACGCCGCTGGTGACGGCGCTGAACTGCACGAAGGGTAGACTGGAGGCGGACGCGACGATGCGCGCCAGCGTCGTCTTGCCGCTGCCGGGCGGCCCCCAGAAGATCATCGACGGCGGCGTGCCCTTCTTGTCCAAAAGGCGCCGCAGCGGCTTGCCCGGCCCGACGATGTCCTCCTGGCCGACGATTTCGTCGAGCGTGCGCGGGCGCATGCGGTCCGCCAAAGGGGCCGTTTTCGCCAATTCCTCGGGTGACTTCGAGAACAGGTCCACGAGGGCATCATGGCGGATCGGGTCCCTTCGCGCAAGGGACGCGCGTCCCTCAAAACAACGCCCGGAACGTGTAGAAGAAATCCTCCAGGAGCCGGCGACTCCAAGGACGCTTCCCCCATCCTTCCGGCCGGATCTCCCGGCATCGCGCGAAATCCCTCTCGAACATCGCCTCCATCTGGCCGCCGAATGCGGCGTCCACGACGACGGCCGTAAGCTCGTAGTTGTGCACGAGCGACAGGTGATCGATGTTGTACGAGCCCACCGTCGACCACCGCCCGTCGATCACGGCCGTCTTGGCGTGCATCATCTGCCCCGGCCATTCGAAGACGCGAATGCCCCACTTGAGATACGCCGCGAAGAGCCGCTGCGCCGCGTAAAGGACAGGCGCGAAGTCGCTCTTGCCGGGCACCAACAGGCGCACGTCCACGCCCCGCGCCGCCGCGTTCTTGAGCGCGCGACGAAAACGCGCGGACGGAAGGAAGTAGGCGTTGGCGATCCAGATCCGCTCCTTCGCCCGGCGGATCGCGGTCCGGTAGTGCCGCGCGATCTCCCAGCGATCGCGGAAGCGCTGCGAGCTGAGCATCAGCATGGGCGCCCCGCCGGCACGCGCCTCCGGCGGCGGGCGAAGCGGCAAGGCGTCCTTCAGGCGCTCGCGACTCCACAGCTCCAGGAACATCCCGGCCAATTCGAACACGATCGGTCCTTCGATCTCGATCTGCGTATCACGCCATCCCAATCCGCCGTCGGCCGGCGCGGCGTACTCCCTGGAGATGTTGAGTCCGCCGACGAACGCGACCCGGGTATCCACGACCAGGCACTTGCGGTGATCGCGCCGCCGGAAGCGGAAGCCCCGAAACCCGCGCGAAAGCGGCTGGAACTCCAGGACCCGCACCCCCTCCGCCCGCAGCGCGCCGAAGAACTCGCGCGACGTGCCGCGCGAGCCGAGCGCGTCGTACATCACCCGCACGTCAACGCCCGCCTTCGCGCGCTCGACGAGCGCCCGCATGAAGCGCCGCCCGATCGCGTCTTCCGCGAAGGTGTACATCTCCAGGAAGACCGTCTCCCGCGCCGCCTCGATCGTCTCGAGCATCCGCGGATACGCCTCCGCGCCGTCCCGCAGCAACCGGACGCCGTTGCCGGACCGAAGGATCGCCGGATTCACGCAGAGGTCCGATCCGTCGTCCTTCATCAGTCGCCCTTGAGCGCGTGCAACCGCTCCAGCAATCGGTCCTGGAACCGATCCGGACTGCCGCCGCTCCAGTCATTGCACACGATCGAGAAGACGAGCGTATCGCCGGCGGCCGTTTCCAAATAGCCCGACAGCGCCGACACGCCCTGGATGTGTCCCGTCTTCCCGCGCACGGCGCCCTTGATCGAGCGCATGCGGCGCCGCAGCGTCCCGGACTCCGCGGCGTTGACCGCGAGCGACTCGACGAACGTCTTGGCGTGGACGTGCCCTCTCATATGGTCGAGCAAGCGGACCATGGAGGCCGTCGACAGCCGGTTCGCGCGCGCCAGTCCCGACCCGTCCGCCTGGGCGCCGTCCCGGATGCCCAGATCCGTCTCCAGGAACTCGCGGACCACCGAGATCCCCGCCGCCGTCGTGCCCGCGCCGCGGCACTTGGCCCCGAGCGTCTTGCAGATCATCTCGGCATGAAAATTCTGGCTCACGGTGTTGCAGACCCGCAGCGCCGTCGCCAGATCGCTCTCGTGAGTCACGAGGACCCGAAGATCCGGATAGTCCGTCGGCACGGTTTCCGCGCGACGCACATCTCCCACGACGATGCCGGCGCGTTCGAGCGACTCTTTCAACACGGCGCCGAAGAAACCGGTCGGATCCTGAATCGCGACCCACGCCACGCGCTCGGAACTCTTGGGCGCGAGTTCGCCCTTGGCGATGATCTCGTTGGTCCCGTCGCGGCGAACGAAGCCGAACGGCGGCGACGGCTGTCCCGACGTCTTGGCGCGATTGACGAGCGTGACGAATCCGGTATCCGGGCGGGTTCGGATGCGCACGGGATCGCCTTCCTTGTCGCCGGATTGATAGAGCAGGTCGACGCAGTTGTCGTTCAGCGACAACGCGCCGATCGGGGCGCACCACCATTGGTCCTGGTCGTACTTCTCGGAGATCCACTCCGGAAGGACCGTGACCCGATCGAAGAACCCGTCGTGGAGGACGAGCGCATCGACCCGCGTCACGTTCGCTTCCAGGAGGCGGCGCGCCCACGTCCTGAAGATGGCGGTCGGATCGTCGTCGTGGAAACGGCCCGAGATGTTCGGATCGCCCCCGCCGAACACGTGAAGCTCGCGCCCCTGCAATCCCAGGACCGTCGTGAAGCGGAAGTCGGGTCCCAGTCGAACCAGGGCGGCGGCCGTCGTCAAGAGTTTCGTGTTGGAGGCGAGCACGAGCGGAGCCGTCGCGTTCTTCTCGTAGAGGATCGCGCCGGTTTGCGTCGAGAGGATCGAGATGCCGACGCGGCCGCCCCGCAGCGCGCTTTCACGCGTCGCCTCTTCCACGAACCGGCCGACGTCTTGCAGACAAAACAGGAGGAGCCAGGGCATGGGGAGCATTTTCGGGGTTCGCGGACTCCGGTTCCAGAGAATCAGAGCGAGGTTCCGGGCATGGTTCAGGTTGAGGACCCCGGGCCAATCTCAACACCGGAGGACCCTGAGAAGATCATCTCTACGGGAAAAACTTTGTGAAGCTGATTCGACGGCCTGATCGCGCTGGACTTGCACGTCGTCGATTTCTCATGGTTCTGGGAGTGCGCCAGGGAGGAATGGACCTCTTCTCTGCACTACTCACGATCCACATCTTCTCGCGACGCGAAGATCTTCCGTGGCGCTCAGACAACCAGCTCGGCCTCAAGCGGTTGCGTCCGTTTTCGAAAAGAATCTCTGCTGTGCTCATCGATCAAATCTTTGTGCTACGACAAGATTTTTCATGAACCTCCAGGCCAGTCGCCTGAGTATCTCTGAGGAAGGCAGGAAACCAGGAAAGGAAGTCGGTCGTCCTATCCTTCGGTCT
>JACPRB010000173.1 GCA_016190155.1 Planctomycetota bacterium | reverse complement strand
TTCTTGCGTTTACCCGTTCCTGCGCTCGAAGGCCTTTGTGAAAGGTCGTGTGCGGCTGGCGAAGAATGGACGCCCGCGCGGACCAGAAGCCAGGAACGGGCGAACGGATGAACGGGTGAACCGGTGAACGGTTACACGCAGGGGTCATCGCGAAATGCGCGTCTAGGTACTGACGAGTGGCTCGTTCCCCAAATCTGTTGACGGGTCACTCGACCGCAATAGAATGAGACCCGCAAATCGGGGGATTCGGCATGGTTCAACCGAGGGTGACAAGTCTGAGCACCAAGGGATCTTCTCTGGCTTCTCAGCGTCCTCCGGTGTTACATCGCCTCAGCGGCCGCTGTTACCCTATGACGCGCGACCGCTTTGCGCCGCAGCGCGGCGTTTCCATGGTGGTCGTCGTGATCGTGGTCGTCGTCACGATCATCTTGACCGTCACCGGCCTGTTGCTGCACGCCCGGCTCGGCCACCTGGAACTGGTCCAAAAGAACCTCAAGAAGATCCGCGACGACGAGCAGCGGCGCGCCGACGCGTTGTCGCTGAGCATCCGCGAGGAGCTGAAACCGACCGGCCTGTACGCCGGCGAGGATCCCAAAGCCCTGCCCGTGAACACCGTCGGCGAGGAACTGAAGAAGCGCCAGGAGGCGGCCTTCCAACCTGTCGAGGAGAAGTTCTCGGCCTTCGGCGAGAGTCGCGAGAATCTGGCGGCCCTCGAGGCGCGCCTGAACGAGAAAGGAAAGCAGGGGGATCTTTACGCGACGCTGCAGGCGCTCCTGCCGCTGGCGGCGTCCCGTCTCCTGTACGAGAAGAACCTCAACGACCAGCTCACGCTGCAGCAAACCATCGCGGAGAACCACGCGAAGGCGTTGAGCGACATGAAGGGCCCCGTCACGCAACGCAAGATCGACGCCATCGCGCACTTGCGCCAGCAGATCCAGGAAGTGAACCGGAAGATCGACGCGGAGGATCAGACCTTCTCCGCGAAACAGCAGGAGCTGATCAACGCGAAGACGTCGGCGGATGCCGCCATCGCCCAGGAGAACGCCGACTTCTACACGTGGGAGCGCAATACGAAGAACGACATTCGAGAGAAGCAGCGTCAGCTCGAGGAGCTTCGCGTCAAGGAGGCGATCAAGGTCGAGGTGCGCACGGCCCACGGGCACGTCCTGCGCCCGGATGTCGGCGCCAAGATCGCGTTCATCGACATCGGCAGCCGGGATCTCGTGGTGCCGGGCCTGAAACTCATGGCCGCCAAATCCGGCGACCAGGGCCGGCTCGTGTACAAAGCGCAGCTCGAGGTCAAGAAGGTATGGCCGACGTATGCTGAGGTCTCGATCACGCAGATCCTCACTCCCGACATGCCCGTGATCGAAGGAGATTTGATCGTCAACCCCCTGTTCCATACGCGGCGGCCGATCGTGGTCGCCTTCGCCGGAGTCAAAGAGCCCAAGAACGTCCGGCCGGCCTGGTCGGTGGATGAGGCCTCGCGCCGCATCAAGGAAATCGGCGGCGAGGTGCAGGCGGAAACGACGCCCCAGGTGGATTTCGTCATCCTCACCGAGCCGAGCGAACAGCCGGCCGACATGCAGAATTTCAACAGGGCGGCGATTCTGGGCGTCCCCTATCTGGAGGCCGCCGAGGTCTATCAGTTCCTCGGCGATTAGGACCGAATCCAAGCGGCATGCGCGGAGGCCAGGATGGCTGAGTTCGTGACGAAGAAGGAAGAACAGCGGCGGCTCGCGACGCTCATCGTGTGCATCATCCTCTGCACCCTGTCGCTGGTTCTGGGGATCTACTCCATCAAGGGCGCCGCCGACATCCAGGACAAGGAGAAGAAGGTCGACACGATCAAGAAGCTGACGGTCGACATCGAGGAACGGCGCAAGGACGTGCAGATCCTGCAGGACAACTACGTCGATTTCTCGCGCCCCGTCGGATGGCGCACGGACGCGCGCGCATCGTATGACCGCTTCGTCACGGGCGGCCTGAAGGGAGAGCCGTTGAAGGGCTACCTGGATCTGTGGGTCAGCGAGTTGCAGCGGCCGGGCTACAACATCAGTGAATTCAAGCCCTGGAGCGGTCCGGAGGGGGCGGGCGATCCGCTGACCCTCATCAAGCTCTACCAGAAGCTCTCCTCCTTGGAATCGGACCTCCGCAGCAAGAACCAGGATTTGGAAAAGGCGATCAAGAAGGCGGAAGCGGACGCCAAGGCGACCCGCGAGGAAATCGAGGCTACGGAACAGAAGAACCTCGAGGAAATCGACCGGTCCCTCAAGGAGGAATACAAGCGTCTCCTCTTGGAGCTGTCCACGAGGGAACGCCAGCATTTCGAGGAACTGGCCGGCCTGAAGACCGAGACGTTCGCCTTGGGCCAGACGCTCAAGGATCTCAGGGACCACAACCGCCTGGAGCGGGCACGCCTGGAGCAGCGGCAACAGGATCTGCTGACCCGAATCAACTGGATCATTCATCACCGCGAGGAGGCGAAGGAACGTAAGGAACCCGACGGGGTGGTCCTGGCCGTCGATCCCGAGGACAACACCGCCTTCATCGACCTGGTGCATCGCGATCGGATCTTCAAGGGAACGAAGTTCAAGGTGTACTCGCTGGAGAAAGGCGGCACCAAGGTCGACAAGGGCGAGGTCGAGGTCATCGAGGTGCGTCCCGAACTCTCCAGCCGGGTCGCGATCACGAGCACCACCGACCCGAAGGATCCCATCAAGCCGGGCGATCGCATCTACAACGAGTTCTACGAGAAAGGCAAGGTGCGCTACATCGCGATCGCGGGGCGCCTCTCCGGCAAGCTCTCGAATGAGGAAGCGGCGCGGCTGATCCGCGAGTTCGGCGACGTCTTCCAGGACAAGGTGGACGAACGGACCCACTACGTCGTGGTGGGCGAGGGATACGAGAACCACCCCAACTATCTCCTGGCCCTCGAATGGGGCGTCAAGATCATGGTGGAGCGGCACCTGTTCGACTATCTGGGAGTGCCTTGATCCGCAGATCGGGAGATCGGCTATCTTTCCATTCCCCGATCGCCGCATCCCTCGTACGTCTTCCGCGCTTCGTGGAATCTCTCGTCGTCCGTGTCGCTCCTCCCCATACCGCAAGCTACTATAATATCTCTGCATCACAGCGCTGACGGCCGATGACTGCCAAGGATCTCGAACCCGACGATGTCCGGATGACGTTCGGCGAGCACCTCGAGGAGCTTCGCTGGCGCCTGATCAAGGCGACGGTCGCGTGGTTGATCTGCTTCATCGGAGCCGCCTTCCTCTATCTGCCGTTGCTCGAGTTCATCTGCCGACCGCACTTCCTGGCCATGTCGTGGCTGAACAAGCCGGAGGAGACCCAGCGCCTCCTCTCCGGCGGCTACGCCAAGCCCATCTTCGCCGTGCTCAAGCTGGCGTTCATCGTCAGCGTGGCCGCCGCCTCTCCGGCCATCGCCTGGCAGATCTGGCGCTTCGTCGCGGGCGGCCTGTACAAGAACGAACGCCGATACGTGAAGCTCTACGCGCTGCCCTCACTGCTGCTCTTCATCGGAGGCTGCGCCTTCGGATACTTCATCCTCATCCCTTTCGGCCTCTACGGCATGGCGTCGATGCTGAACTTCGACTTCATCGCTCAGCAGTACCTCCTCCAGGATTATCTGGACTTGGTGATGACGCTGACGATCGTGACCGGCGCGATCTTCGAACTGCCGCTCATCATGATGTTCACGACCTCCATCGGCGTCACCGAGCCGAAGACCTTCTGGAGATGGTCGCGCTATGCCATCGTGGCGATCTTCCTGGCGGCCGCCATCCTCACTCCGTCGCCCGACGTCGTGACCCAGCTGCTCATGGCCGGCCCGCTGACCGTCCTTTATTTCTTCGGCATGGGGCTGTCCTATCTCGTTCGACGGCGACCTTAACCCTTGACGCCGCCCCGGCCTGCGGCTAGCCTTCCCCTGACCGTTCACCGGTTCATCCGTTCCGGAAGTTGAATGCCGCAACGGGATTCCTGAACGGCTGAACGGTCGAACGAACGAACTGCTGAACCGTCATCCATGGCTGAACGAGGCCCCGCCGCGAAGGTCGCGATCATCGGGATCCAAGGCGCCGGTAAGACGACTCTCTTCTGCGCGCTCACCGGAATGGACCCTGCCCGCGCCGCCGCCCATTCCGGAAAGACCGCCGCCGCGGCCGTGCGCGTGCTCGATCCACGCCTCCTGGCCGCCCACCAGAAGAACGGCCCGGACAAGAAGCTCGTCGCCCCCACCCTCGAATTCATCGACACGCCCCCCCTCTGGCTGGAAGGCCCACAGAAGCAGGACAACCCCGGCATCTTCGCGCAATTCCGGGACGCGGACGGCTTCATCCTCGTCATCAAGGCCTACGAAGAGGCCGACCGCGGGAAGATCGCCGGCCAGATCGAGGCCGTGAA
This sequence comes from Planctomycetota bacterium, assembly GCA_016190155.1. Classification (GTDB taxonomy): domain Bacteria; phylum Planctomycetota; class MHYJ01; order MHYJ01; family JACPRB01; genus JACPRB01. The sequence goes on along the minus strand of JACPRB010000173.1, from coordinate 11,590 downwards.
GGGCGAGCTCTTCCTGGCCGACGTCGACGTCATGCAGAAGCGCATCGAAAAACTGCGCGCCGACACGAAGAAGCCCCTCCCCAACCGCGTGGAGTTGCTGCGGGAATTGGCGGGCCTGGAGCGGCTGGCGGAGGCGGTCGCCGGCGGCGACTCCAAGGCCTTCGATACCCTCAAAGAGGAGGACGAAAAGAAGGTCCGCGGATTCCAGTTCTTCTCGAAGAAACCGATCATCCCCTTGGCGAACGTCTCGGAAATGGACCTCAGTGCGCCGCCCTTCGAACCGACCGCCGCGCTCAAACTGGAGTTGGAGCTGCTGGGCATGGAGGAATCGGAGCGCGCCTCCTTCATGAAGGATTACGGACTGGCGTCGCTGGCGACCGCCGGCTTCCCACGCCAGGTGTTCGACCGGCTCGGACTTCAGACGTTCCTCACGCTCGGCGACAAGGACACGACCGCCTGGGCCGTCCGTAAGGGCGCCACCTCCCTGGAGGCCGCCGGCAAGATCCACACCGACATCCAGAAGGGTTTCATCAACGCCGAGATCATCTCGTGGGCCGACCTCGAGAAGGCCCCCTCCCCGCACGCCGCACGCCAGAAACAGCGCGTCGAGGGGAAGGCCTACGTGATGCGTGACTTCGACGTCGTGAACGTCAAGTTCAACGTATGAGCCGCCAAGCCCCCGCTTTTTGACACCCCCCCGCTCTTCCGCTATAATGCATTTTCTTCAAACCACAAGGGGCTCGACGAATGAAAGTCAAGTGCTCCCGGGGACCGCTCTACGAGGCCGTCCAGCTGGCCAGTTCGGTCGTTCCCCAACGATCGACCATCCCCGCCATCATGAATGTGCGCCTGGAGGCGAAGAAAGGCTCCAAGGAGCCCGTCCTGGAGCTGGCCTGCACGGACCTGGAGTACGGCATGCGATTTGCCGTTCCGGCCACGGAAGTGCGCGAAGAGGGGACCGTCGTCCTCCCCGCCGGCCGGATCCTCGGCATCCTCCGGGAAGCCACCGACGCTGAGATCGCCGTCGACTCCGACGGACACTTGGCCCACATCCGCACGTCGGATGCCTCCTTCAAGGTCGTGGGCATCGACCCCGCCGACTTCCCCAACGTCCCCGCGTTCGACGAACAAGCCGCCGTACAGATCGATACGACGGACCTCAGCGAGATGATCCGCAAGACCCAGTTCGCCGTCTCCAGCGAGGTCGTGCGGTACGCCCTGACGGGACAGCTCCTCGAAGTCAAAGGCAAGGACCTGCGCATGGTGGCCAGCGACGGCAAGCGATTGGCCTTCATCCGCAGCCGCTCCTCGGGCAAGCACGAGGGCCAGAAAGACATCCGCGTCATCGTGCCGACCAAGACGATGAACCTCCTCGACCGGCTCCTCGCCGGCGACGAGGAAATCGTGAGCTTGAACGTCGAAGAGACCCAGATCAAGATCAAGAGCAAGCGCGCGATGATCTTCTCGCGCCTCATCGACGGCAACTTCCCCGACTACGAGGCGGTCATCCCGTCGGAGCGCGACTTGAAGGTGACGCTGGCACGGGAGCCATTCTTCGCCGCCGTACGCAAGGTGGCCTTGATGACCACCGATAAGACGCGCGCGATCCGGCTCGACTTCTCCAAGAACCGCCTCGTCCTGTTCACCCGCACCCAGGACGTCGGCGAGGCCCGCGTGGAGCTGCCCATCGACTACAAAGGCGAGGAATTCGAGGTCGTGTTCAACCCGGACTACATCATCGATTACCTCAAGGTGGTCACGGAGGAGAAGGTCGAGCTCCAGCTCAAGGACAAGACGTCGGCCAGCATCTTCAAGGCCGGAAAGGACTACGTCTATGTCCTGATGCCCCTCACGGTGACTTTGTAGGAGCGTTTCGGTGAAACGTGTCGGCGATTTCCTGCAGGGCATTCTGCGGGACGCCAATCCGCTGAGGCGGGGCGGGCTCTTTGAGTTGACGGAAGCGTGGTCTCGCGCGGCCGGTCCTGAGGTGGCGCGACGCAGCCGCATCATCGGCTTCGCGCGCGACGTCCTTACCGTCGCCGTCGAGTCCGCCGCCTTGAGGCAGGAAATCGAGACCTTCCGAAAGGAACAGATCTTGGCGCGAATGAACGAGGAGTTTCCCGCCAAGCGCATCGCCACTCTCAAGTGCGTCTTGCGTGGAAGTTGACCCTCCAGATATGACAGACGAAATCACCCCTCCGGTCCAAAGCTACGGCGCCGACAGCATCAAGGTGCTGGAAGGCATCGAAGCCGTCCGCAAACGCCCCGGCATGTACGTCGGCGACACCGGCCCGCGCGGCCTGCATCACCTCATCTTCGAGGTCGCCGACAACTCCATCGACGAGGCGATGGCGGGCTTCTGCACCCACATCCAGGTGCGCCTGCACGCCGACGGCTCCTGCTCGGTGCTCGACGACGGCCGCGGCATCCCCGTCGACATCCATCCCGAAGAGGGGCGCAGCGCCTTGGAAGTCGTCCTGACGAACCTCCACGCCGGCGGCAAGTTCGACAACAAGGTCTATTCCGCCAGCGCCGGCCTGCACGGCGTCGGCGTCACCGCCGTCAACGCCCTCAGCGAATCGCTCGTCGCCACCGTCTGGCGCGACAACGTCGAGTGGGTCCAGAAGTACGAACGCGGCAAGCCCGTCACGGAAGTCGAGAAGCGCGGCCCCAGCGATCGGCGCGGCACGCGCATCCAGTTCAAGCCGGATCCGGAGATCTTCCCGGAGACGACCTTCTCTTACGAAACCGTCACGCGCCGCCTGCGCGAGCTGGCCTTCCTCAACAAGGGCGTCCACATCCAATTGACCGACGAGCGCACCGGCAAGACCGCCGACTACCACTACGACGGCGGCATCAGGGAATACGTCGCCTACATCAACCAAAGCAAGGGCAAGCTGCACGCCGACATCATCTACTTCGAGCGCAAGATCGATCAGATTCAGATCGAAGTCGCGATGCAGTGGAACGACCACTACGACGTCAGCGAGCACTCCTTCGCCAACTCGATCCACACGCACGACGGCGGCACGCACCTGGCCGGCTTCCGAAACGCCCTCACGCGCGCCTGCAACAAGTACGCCCGCGAGGCGCAGATCCTCAAGGAGAAAGATCCGCTGCCTACCGGCGAGGACTACCGCGTCGGGCTGGCCGCGGTCGTCAACGTGCGCCTGCCGCAGCCGCAGTTCGAGAGCCAGACGAAGGTCAAGCTCACCAATCCCGAGATCGAGGGCGTCGTCGGCACGGCCGTCTACGAGGAGATGTGCGACTATCTGGAGCGCCACCCGGACGTCGCCCGCACCGTCATCCAGAAGGCCGTCATCGAGGCCAGCGTCCGCGAAGACGCGCGCAAGCTGCGCGAGGTCAAACGCAAGAACGCGCTTTCCAGCGGCGACCTTCCCGGGAAACTGGCCGACTGCTCCAGCCGCAACCGGGAGGAGACGGAGCTGTTCATCGTCGAAGGAGACTCCGCCGGCGGTTCCGCCAAGCAGGGCCGCAACCGCAAGTTCCAGGCGGTCCTTCCCCTCAAAGGCAAGATCCTCAACGTCGAGAAGGCGCGCCTGGACAAGATGCTCAAGCACGACGAGCTGCGCACCCTCATCACGGCGGTCGGGACCAACATCGGCGAGGAAGAGTTCGACCTGTCGAAGCTGCGCTACGGCCGCGTCATCATCATGTGCGACGCCGACGTAGACGGCAGCCACATCCGGACGCTCCTGCTGACGTTCTTCTTCCGGCACATGCCCAAGCTCATCGAGCAAGGCTACATCTACATCGCGCAGCCGCCGCTTTACCGGGTGACGCGCGGCAAACGCGTCGAGTACGTCCACGACGAGCGGCACATGAGCCGCATCCTGGTCGACCTGGGATCCGACGGGGCGGTGCTCGAAGTCGCGGACGGCCGGCGCTTCGAAGGCGAACGCCTCAAGACCTTGATCGGCCACGCCTCGGTGATCGAGAATTCCATCGCCGAGGTGCAGCGCCGCGGCACGAGCATGGACAAGTACCTCGCCGCGCGCGATCCCGTGACGGGCCGGCTGCCGGTTTATCGCATCACGATGGACGGGCAGGAGCGCTTCTTCTACTCGCAGGAGTCTCTGGCGAAGTGGATCGAGGACGAGGAACGCGCGCGCAAGGTCGAGATCCGCCTGAATTTCTCGGACCTCGAGGAGGCGCCGACGGACGGCACGCTCGAGGTCATGGGCGCCGAGTTCCACGCGGTGTCCGGCGTGGAGGCGGCGGTGCGCGGGCTGGAGGCGCTGGGGATCTCGCCCAGCGACTTCTTCCGCGCCTCCGACACGGACGGCAAGACCAAGTTCCGGCTCCTGGCGGAGGGACAGGTCACGCCGGCGCACTCCGTCCGCGAGGCGTTCAAGGCGCTGCGCGCCGTCGGCGAGGAGTCGCTCGACGACCTGCAGCGGTTCAAGGGCCTCGGCGAAATGAACCCCGACCAGCTGTGGGACACGACGATGAACCCGCAGACGCGCACGCTCATCAAGGTCACGATGGAGGACGCGCTCAAGGCGGACCGCATCTTCTCGATCCTGATGGGCGAGGAGGTGGAGCCGCGGCGGGACTTCATCGAGAAGCACGCGCTCGAGGTGAAGTACCTCGATACGTAAACGTTCACTCGACGGACGAACGGCTGAACGGAGGAACGGACGAACGGGTGAACGAGCGAACCGGTGAACGGCTGAACAGGCGAACGTATGAACGGTTATGTGGACGCGTGAGACCGACATCGGCGGGCCCGCGTTCGCGTTCCAAGCGACCTTGTGGACGCAGGTTCTAAAGGCCGGCGATCCTGCCCATCCCGACGCGCGCGAGGCGCTGGAGCGCCTGATCGGCCTGTATTGGAAGCCCGTTTACTTTTTTCTCCGGCGCAAGGGGCATTCCGTCGAAGACTCCAAGGACCTCACCCAGGCGTTCTTCGCGCGGCTCCTGGAGCGCGGGACGCTCGGCAACGCCGACCCCGCGCGCGGCAAGTTCCGCACCTATCTGCTTGGGGCGCTGGAGTATTTCCTGCGCGACGAGCGCGACCGCCGATGCGCCCAGAAGCGACAAGCGTCGTTCGACTTCGCAACGGCCGAGACCCACTTTCGGCCGGAGCACACGTTCGAGCGCGACTGGGCGTTCGCCGTCCTGGAGCGCGCGTTCGTGCGCCTCAAGGAGGAACGTCCGGAGCAGGCGTCTCTGGCCGCCGCGTTGCGCGGCGAAGCGGTCCCGTATGCGGAGCTGGCCGGCGCAATGGGCACGACCGAGGCCAACGTGAAGGTCCTCGTCCACCGGGCCCGCAAGCGGCTGCGGGAGATCCTCGTGGAGGAGCTGCGTTCGACGGTGCAGGACGACGCGCAGGTGCAGGCGGAGCTGGGCGATCTCTTCCGGGCGTTTTCCTTGTAACCTTCGCCGCGCGATCCCGAAAATACCCGCAGCCATGAACGCACGCTGCCCCTCCTGCGGGTTCGCCTTCGAAAGCCAGGTCGCCCCCGGCCTCAAGGAGGCCTGCCCACGCTGCCTCGCCGCCTTCGCCCTCGCCGAGCCCGAGGACGCGCCCCTCAAGCCCGGCGCCTCCTTCCACGGCCTCGAGATTCTCCAGCCCATCGGCCACGGCGGCATGGGCGTCGTCTACAAGGCCCGCCAAACCGACCTCGACCGCCTCGTCGCCCTCAAGGTCCTCTCCCCACGCCTCGCCGCCGATCCCGAGTTCATCGTCCGCTTCAATCGCGAAGCCAAGGCCCTCGCCGCCCTCAACCACCCCAACATCGTCCACGTCCACGACGTCGGAAAAGACGCCGACCTCCTCTACCTCGTCATGGAGTTCGTCGACGGCGTCTCCCTCCGTGAGCTCATGCGCGACGGCCGCCTCTCCCCCGCCCAGGCCCTCAAGATCGTCCCCCAGATCTGCGACGCCCTCGAGTTCGCCCACTCCCACGGCGTCCTCCACCGCGACATCAAGCCCGAGAACATCCTCATCGACCGCGACGGCCGCGTCAAGATCGCCGACTTCGGCCTCGCCAAGATGCTCCGCCACGACGACGCCGTCGCCACCCAGACCAACATCTCCATGGGCACCCCCGCCTACATGGCCCCCGAGCAGCACGAGTGCCTCAAGACCGTCGACCACCGCGCCGACATCTACTCCCTCGGCGTCGTCTTCTACGAGATGCTCACCGGCGAGCTGCCGGTCGGCCGCTTCGATCCCCCTTCGCAACGCGTGCACATCGACGTCCGCCTCGATGACGTCGTGATGAAGGCGCTTGAGAAACACCTCGACAAGCGTTATCAGCGGGCCGCGCACGTGAAGACCGATCTCGAGACGGTCGTCGCGACGCCGGTGCCCAAGCCGCCGAATCGCGCCGCGAAGATGGCGACCGCTTGCGCCGTGCTCGCGGTCGGCTGCACGCTCACGTCGTTGGTCTTCATCGCATGGCCGGCGACCGTTCCCACACCGTGGCTTCTGGCGGTTCCCAAGGCCTTCTGGATCGCGGCCTGCGCGCTGGCCGCCCGCTCTCTGGTCGCCCTGAGGCACAGCCCCGTTGCTATCAAGGAAAGGCGCAAGATCATGATCACCCTCACCTTCAGTCTGCTCAGCATCTTCTGGCCGCTCATCGCTCTGAACGTCGTCGGCAACGCGCGAGTCGCGGCGGCTCACCCCCAAGAGAACGATCTCGACGACTTGTTTGCGCGCCTCGGGGCCGACGATCCCACCGAGCGCGACGCCGCCCAGCGCGCGCTGACGCTCATGGGCTCCGCGGCCCGCGAAGCCGTCGCCGACGCGACCGGCTCGTCCGACCCCGAGGTCGCCCTGCGCGCCGCGCAAATCCTCCAGGACATCACGCTCGGGGAATCGCTGCGCAAGTGGGGCGAAGGCGAGCTCGCATTCTGGACGGTCGTCTGGGACCTCCATCACGTCGATCCCCACCGGCTCGCCCTCGTGCTGGAAGTCGCCTTCCCCGACGCAAAGGACCGCGAGCGCATCCTGACCCGACGCGATCACGCGGCTAAGGTGCTGAAGACCTTCATGAACGACTGGTCCATGGTGTCCAGATCCGACGAGGAACTCGCTCGATACAGCAAGATCCGCGAAGAAGTGAAGAACGCGGATCTTCCCCTCGTTCCTCCCCTCGTACGAATCCTGGAGTACGACATGTTCAAGGCCTTTCAATTCGATCCAAATAAGCCGGAATTCCAAGATGTCTACGATTACGAGCCTGATGCGCTGGCTCAAGTGAAAGCCCTGTGCGCGATCGGATGGCTTGCGCCGAAAGGCGTCCTCGCCGTAGTCGGGCGACACCTCGACAACCCAAGCCATACCGCCAAGAGCCAAGCCATTGGGGTCATCGAGATCCTCACCGGCAAGAAGCTGACCCGCGAGGAGTTTCAAATCTGGGCTTCGAGCGAGCAGATCACCGAAGCCCGCCGCTGGTGGCAGGACCACCGCGACGAATACCTCAAACCCAGAACCAAGAAATAGCCCTCCCGTTCCTTGAGGCCCGGCCCCCGAATCGGTATGATCGCCCTTCGACGCACGGGGGCGACGGGCGTTATCAGACGTGGAGGCTCTATGAACGCGATCCTCCTTTCCGGCCTCTTCCTGGTCCAGAACCCGCCACCCATCGACGAAGTCCGCGTCGAGGACGCCATCAAACGCGGCGTCCAGTACCTCCGCGGCCAGGAACGCAAGACCTGGACCCAGGAAAACCGCACGATGAGCACCGACGAGCTCCTCCTGTGGACGCTCGTCCACGCCGGCGTCCCCGAAACCGATCCCCTCTTCCAGAAACTCCTCACCCCCATGCTCGAAGAGGGCCTGACCGTCACCTACCGCGTGGCCCTGCAAGCCATGATCCTCGAGGAGATCGATCGCATCTACTACCAGGGGCGCATCGCCCAGTGCGCGCAGTTCCTCATCGACAACCAGTCGCCCGAAGGATGCTGGGGCTACGGCGACCCGACGACGCTTCCCGACAACGTGCCCACCGGCAAACCGCGCTGGAAAGACCAGGCGACGGGCTTCAAGATCGATCTATCCGGCCGACGCGACAAGCCGAAGGTCCGCCGCTTCCTCCCGATCCGTCAACAACGCGTCGCCCCGTCCGGCGGCGACAATTCCAACTGTCAATACGCGGCGCTGGGCCTGCGCGCCTGCCACGAAGCCGGCGTCGTCCTGCCGCGCGACGTCCTCCAGAAAGCCAAACGGTGGTGGGAGCAGGCGCAGAACCAGGACGGCGGATGGTGCTATCGCGGCCGCGGCGACCGCCCCTCGTGGGGCACCATGAGCGCCGGCGGGCTCGGCAGCCTGGTCATCCTCAAGTTCATCCTCGGCGAAAAGTGGCAGTCCGACCGCCGCGCGGTCGCGGGAATCAAGTGGCTCACCGACAACTACACCGTCCAGGCCAATCCCGGCAAGATCCCGACCGAGAGCGACCCCATGTGGCATTACTACTATTTCATGTACGCCCTCGAGCGCGCCGCGATCCTCTACGGGACGGAGAAACTCGGCGACCACTGGTGGTACCAGGAAGGCGCCCAGGTGCTCCTCGAGAGACAGAACAAGGACGGATCGTGGGTCTCCAGCGCCCCCAACATCGGCGACCAACACCATATCTACGACACGTGCTTCGCGATCCTCTTCCTGCGGCGCGCCACGCGTCCGCTGCAGGACGTCGCCACGGGCGAGGGCCAGAAGAAACGTTCGAATCGCTGAACGGCCCCGTTCACCGCACTTGTCCGTACAACCACACCGTCCCCGCCAGGACGGCCACGACGCCGGCCAACCCCGCCCAGCCCTTCCACCACTCCTTGCAGGCGGCGTGCTCCGGCGAGTGCGGCGACATCAGCAGCCCCATCGTCGGATCGCGCACGATCCTCCAAAGCCCGCCTCGCCGCACCAGCCGCCCGAGAACCGTGACGCGCGGGAACACCGGCAACCAGCGGTCCGTCACGCGCGACGCACCCCCGTCGAATTCACTCTGCGATTCGGTCCCCTGAACCTCCGTCGGCAGTTCCTCGAGGGCCGCCTCTTCGGCCCCCACTCCCAACATGAATCCGGCCGCTCGCGATTGATCCAACACCCTTCTCCATCGCCGGTTCTTCCCCCACCCCACGCGTTCCTCCACCACCTGGCGATGCCACAGGCATGGCGCACCGTGCGTATTCTTGATCGGATCCGTGATGCGCACGTCGCCCCACAACGCCACAATCCGTCCTTCCGGCCCTCCCACGCCTCGAGGTGAGGCACGAAGGACCCGGGCTTGGCGCAAGCTCTGGATGCTCACCCACGCCAGCCACGCGACGGCCGCCCCGCCGAGAACCAGCACCAGGATGCCGGCGATCGACATGTCTGCGATGATCATATCCCCCGAGTAAGCGTTCACCGGTTCAGCAGTTCATTCGTTCGCCAGTTCCTGGCTTCTGGTCCACGAAGGCATCCGTTCTCCGCTGGCCGCACACGATCTTTCGCAAAGGCCTTCGAGCGCAGAAAAAGATAAACGCGAGAACCGGTGAACGGAAGAACGGAAGAACGGGTGAACGGTTACTCCCCCGATTGCTTGATGCAGGCGGATCCTCTTACTACACTGCCCCTCAGAAATGGGTTCCTTCTGCCGCTCCGGCGCCTTCCGTGACCGAACCGCCTTCATGGCCGCCCTGCGCCAGAGGATCAAGAAGATGAAGGAGGGCCCGCTGGGCGGATTCTCCGAGACGTGGACCGACGGTCCCGTCTCGACCGGCACGCTGACCGGCTTCGGTGCCAAGCTCGTCTTCACCGTCCGCGCCTCCGAATGGACCTGCGATGCCGAGCTGCCCTCCTGGCTCCCCATTCCTCAGACCATGATCGAGCAAAAATTCGACCGCGAGTTCGAGGAACTCAGAGGGCTCTGATCCGGAAATCGACGTGGACGCACTCCCGAACGAATGAACGGATGAACGGGTAAACCGGTAAACGGATCGGTTATGGCCACCATCAAGCAGATCGCCCAGGAATTGAGGATGGATCCCAAGCTCGTCCGGGACATCCTGAAGGAAACGCCCGGCCTTCCGGTCGCCAAGACCGTAGCGGACCGCGTCTTCTCGACGGCGCGCAAGATGGGCTACGACCTCCGGAAGCTCAAGTTGGGCAAGCGCATGCAAGTCCGGCGGGAAACGATCGAGGAAGTGCTGCAACGCATCGGGGATAACCCCTCGTGGGGGCGCGCGGAGATCATCCGATTTCTGCGCGACATGCAGGGATTGGTCGAGCGCGTCCACAAGCGCGTGTATCCCGAAGAGTACGGTTCCTAGCTCTCCGCGCGCTCGCATGGCAACGCCCGCCCGTTGCCCGTCTCGAACTGCAACGTGGCGTGATTGATGTCGAATCGGTCGTCCAGCATCCGCAGCAACCGATGGCTCATCTGCTCCGTTCGCGATACCGGCACGTCCTCGCTCAGGACCACGTGCGCCGTCAGCGCGTACATCTTCGACGTGATCGTCCACACATGAAGGTCGTGCACGTCCGCCACGCCCGGCTCCTTCTCGATCGCCTCTTCGATCTCCGGAAGCGCCAGGTGCGACGGCGCCGATTCCAGAAGGATCCGGCAAGCGGTCCGAATGAGCGCCGCCGACCAGAAGACGATCATCAAGCTGATCCCCATCGCGATCAACGGATCCGCCAACGACCAGCCGAATACCAGGATGACCACACCGGCGGCGATGACGCCGACCGACGAAATCGTGTCCGCCAACATGTGCAGGAACGCGCTGCGCACGTTGATGTCGTGGCGCGCGTGCCGGTGCAGGATCGCCGCTGAAATGACGTTCGACACCAAGCCGATGCCGCCGACGATGAGGACGCCGGCGACGTCGATCGGCCGCGGGTGGCGCCACCGCTCGACGGCCTCCCAGACGACGTACGCGGCCAACGGCAGCATGGCGACGCCGTTGAAGAGCGTGGCCAGCACCTCGAAGCGCCAGTTGCGGTATGTCTTGTCGGCAGGCGCCGGCCGCAGCGCCACCACGATGGCGGCATAGCTGATGCCCACGGCGCCGAAATGCGTGAGCATGTGAAACGCGTCGCCCAGGAGCGCGGCGCTGCCGAAGACGAATCCGCCGACGAGTTCCCCCACCATCGTCACGCCCGTGACGGTCATGACCAGCAGAAGCCGCCGCCGCTCGCCCGCGCGCACCCTCCCTATATGAACCGTCGAATCGGCGTGTTTGGGATGGTGGTGCTGCTCGCCCATGAAGACCATCCTAGCACACGCTCGACCACGGACAAGCGCGAGCGTAGACCCCTACGCCACGTCTTGATAGCATGCCCCCAGTCTCCAGTTCAATCGTTCTTCCGTTCTCCGGTTCGACCGTTCGTTCGCATAAGGAGATCTTCTCTGCGTCCTCTGCACTACTCACGGTCAAGATATTCTCGCGGCACGAAGATGTTTTGCGGCGCCCTTTCAACACGGATTTCTCGGATTCTGAGGATTTTCACGGATTATACCCACGCGTGTGCGCACAACCTTCCTCCTCAAGGAACTCTGTGCCAAATCCGAGGAATACGAGATTTTCTCTGCACTACTCACGATCCACATCTTCTCGCGACGCGAAGATCTTCCGG
>JACPRB010000167.1 GCA_016190155.1 Planctomycetota bacterium | reverse complement strand
CTTGAGATCGGGTCGGTTGCCTGAGCACTCCGGAAGATCTTCGCGTCGCGAGAAGATGTGGATCGTGAGTAGTCCAGAGAAAACCCGCTTCCATGGAGGCCGTCACCGGATCACCCGCGCGAGCGCCCAATCCGCGTAGTCGCCGCGTTCGAAATCGTCGCCCCAGTCCACGACCAGCGTGAGACGGCGGACGTCGCGAACGGAGACGGAAACCGGTTGCGCCCGGTCCTTCCATGAGACGGCCGCGCTCTCCCAGATCTTCTTTCCGTCGGCGACGAGTTGGAAGACGACGCTGCCGCATTCGGCTTCGACGGCGCAATCATCGATGCCGACCGTGGCCTCGAACCGTTGGTACTGGCCGCCGAGGTCGAACGTCAATTCCGACTTGGAGTGCACGCCGAGGCCCTTGCGGAACTCCTGCTGTCGGATCGAGAGCTTGCCGCCTTTGACGTTCTTGTCGCGCTGGTAGGGGAAGACTTTGTCGGAGGGGAGCGACTTGGCGGGATCGCGGATGTAGTTGGCTTCCTCGTCGGCGTCGGCCACGGGGAGGTCGGACAGGTAGAAGACGCGCCCGTTCTTGAAGTAGATTCCGGAGACGGCGGCGGCGCTGATGGCGCGCTCGGTGCCGAAGAGGTCCTTCAGCTTGAGGACGCCGTCCGTCATCGTCTCGATCGTGCCTTGGAGGATGGATCCGTCGGTGAGCTGGGCCATCGCGTAGATCGTTTTGGGCGGGGCGGGCGGATTGTCCATCGGCGTCATGGCGAAGATGACGGCGCAATCGGCGGGCGGCACGGTATCCTCCTTCTTGCGTATCGAGAACACGACGCCGCTCTTGCCGATGGAAGTGAGCGAACCGCTCTTGACGTCGCCCGTCTTGGTGAGGATCTGGTCGGTATCGAGCTGTTCGGGGCGGGCGGAGGCGGGCCAGTACGCGCGGTTGGCCAGGAACCGCACGGATTCGATCTGGTCGAACTTCAGCAGCGTTTCGCCCAGCGTCGCGGATAGGAGGCGGGCGCCCTCCGGGTCGGGGTCTTGCAGCGCGCCGAAGATCGTGTCGCCGGTCCACAGGGTGATCTGGACGTCGAAGGGCGATGGGGTCTTCGACGGGGCGGGGGGCGCCAGCGCGATGTCGACGACGTCCATACAGCGCAGGACGTGGGTCTTCTTGGCGGAGTCCTGGAACTCGACGCACAGCTCGCCGACGACGGACTTGATGGCGAGCGTCTTGGCGGTGAAGGCGCCCTCCGGGGTGGTGATGACGATGTCGCCGGCCGGGGGGCAGAGGAGGACGAGGGCGGTTAAGAGTGTCATAGAAAGCGATTATATAGGACTTCCTGGCTTGTTCGCCGCGAGAAACGTACATTACGGCGATGCCGTTCTGCCCCAAGTGCCGATCCGAGTACCGGCCTGAGATTACGCGCTGCGTCGATTGCGATGTCGATCTGGTCGGAGAGCTGCCGGCGTTGAAGAATGAGGGATGGGCCGAGGTGTTCAGCGGCGAGTTCGGGCGCGCGGCGACGGTGCGCGCGGCGCTCGAATCGGCGGGGATTCGCGTCGTGGCGCCGGGTGAGATGATTTCGTCGTTCGCTCCGGTCTATGCGGGGTCCGCCTGGTTCGTCAAGCTCTTGGTTCCGGAGAGCGAAGCCGGCCGGGCGCGCGAGATCATTCGGGGCATGGATCGGTTGGAGCCGGGCGAGCCGACCGCGCCGAGCCGTCCTGAGTGAAGGCGCCGTCGCTCCGCGTTCTCTGCGGTCAGGTATTCTCTGCGTCCTCGATTGCCCGATAAGCCCGCCACGATTGTTATCTTCCGTTGAACGGACGAATCCTCCTTTCCTCCTCCGCCGGTCGGCATCGCGAGGACGAGCGCCGTCGCACAGAACACCGAGCTGTTGGGAAGGCTACGGAGGGTGAACGGGTGAACGACTGAACTGCGGCTCGGCCGCCGGCTACCGCACCCGCGCGGGCAGGATGACCATGGTCTTCGCCGCCCACTGCAGCCGCTTCTGGACGGCGAAGGCGGTCTCGTTGTGGAGGATCCGCTGGTACCATCGCTCCCGCTGGAAGATGAGCTGGCCCGCGAAGAACGTGACCTGCGGGAACTCCTTGGCGACCTTCAAGCAGAGGTCCTCCAGCTCGGAGACGACGTCGGTGCCGATGGCGAGTCGGTACGCGGCCGGAACGGCTTGCCTGTGGGCGAGGGTGACGTACTTCTGCAGGACCTCTTCCGTGAGGCGGCGGACTTGCTCGACCGCGTCTTCGCCCTTCAAGGCGCTCGAGTCGATGACGCCTACGGAGAGGAAGATCAAGTTCTTGAAGTAGTCGGGAAAGGCCCGAAAGAGAGCCAGCGTCGTATGGATGCCGAGCCCGCTGTAGCCGCCCACCAGGATGGCGGCGGTCGGCTTCGAGGGATCGGGTGGACCCGGAGGCTGCTCGGCGACGGGAGGGATATCGGCCAGCTGCGCGTACAGCGCCGTCATCTTCGCGTTGATCGTCCGATAGTGACGGCGGATCAGGATGCACAGAGCGATCAACGTGCTCGTGACGAGCAGCGTGATCCAGCCGCCCTCGCGGAACTTCTGAAAGACCGTGATGGCCAGGATGGTGATGCAGAAGGTGAAGCCCACGGTGAAGAGAGAGAGCCGGCCTTTCCACGGCAAGGCGGATCGGCGCCGGCGCCAGAGCGAGAGCGCCATCCCGAGCATGGACAGCGAGAAGGTGGCGAACACGTTGATGCTGTACATGACGACGATAGTGCGGACGTCCCCGCGCGTGTAGAGGAGCGCCAGAAGGGCCGCGCCGCCCATGAGCACGATCCCGTTCTGCGTCGTCAGCCGCTCCGAGAGGGCCGCGAAGCGACGCGGCACCCATCCGTCGAGCGCCATGTTCGCCAGGACCCGGGGGCCGTCGATGAAGCCGGCTTGGGCCGCGACGACGAGGAGCGCTCCTTCCGAGACCAAGGTGAGAATCACGAAGGCCGACCCGAGGTGAAGCTCGGCGGCGATCCTCTCGGCCAGGACGGCGTTGAGGGTCTTGCCGGGCATGAACTGGACTCGCCAGAGGAGATAGCAGACGACCAGGCCGGCCGCCGTCAGCGCGAGCGACGTCGCCATGTACATCATCGTGCGCTTCGCCGTCTGGACGCGCGGCTCGCGCATGATGGGGAGTCCATTGGAGACGGCCTCGATGCCGGTGTAGGTGCCGCCGCCCAGGGAGTAGGCGTGGACGAACAGCATCGCCAATCCGCCGACTCCGAGCGTCGCCAGTCCCGTCCGGAATCCCTCGCTGACGTCCCGAGCCACGGCGGGGAGCGCCGAGACGTGCGCGGTGACGCCGCCGCCGATGAGGACGATGTGCGTTCCGAGGAAGAGCAGGAACACGGGCATGAGGGTCAGGATCGATTCTTTCACGCCGCGGATGTTGATCGTGGAGAGTCCCACGATGAGGAGAGCCTCGGTGGGCAGCTTGAACTCGTGCCAGGTCGGAGGGACGAAGCTGAAGAGCGCGTCTCCGGCGGCCGCGATGGAGACGGTGATCGTCAGGACGTAATCCACCAGGAGCGCCGCGCCCGAGACGACGCCGGCATGCCGGCCGAGGAGGGCGGTCGCCACCACATAGCCGCCTCCGCCCTGCGGGAATCGCTCGATGATGCGGCTGTAGCAGGCGGAGATGACGAACACGGTCGCCATCATCAGGAGGGCCAAGACCAGCGCCAAGTAGGTATGTTCGCCGAGGGTGCGGAAGGCTTCCTCCGGGCCGTACGCGGATGAGGAGAGGCCGTCGGCGCCGAGCCCCACCCATGCGACGCACGCGACGACCGCGATCCGGAGGAACACCCGCCGGTCCTTGAGGTCGCGGGGCGGGCCG
>JACPRB010000005.1 GCA_016190155.1 Planctomycetota bacterium | reverse complement strand
TCGGCGCCCGTCCGGGCTCCACGCGATGCCGGACACCACGTTCATGTGGCCGGCGAATGTCTGAACTTCGGTCTCCGTCCGCACATCCCACAGGCGCACCACCTGGTCGGCGCCGACGCTGGCGAGGCGTTGGCCGTTCGGGCTCCAGGCCACGTTGTAGACGCAGGAGCTGTGCCCCATCAGCGTCTTCGTCTCGTTCCAGGTTCGCGTGTCGAAGGCCCGGATGATTCCGTCCGCGCCGGCGGTGGCCAAGAGGCGGCTGTCGGGGCTGAAGGCCGCGGCATAGGCGATGTTGGCGTGGCGCGTGACGATGCGCGATTCCCGCCAATCCGCCGTGCTGAAGAGCCGCACATTGCCGTCGCCGCCGGCGACGGCCAGCCACTGCGCGTCGGGACTGACCGTCAATCCGTAAAGCCCCGGCGACTTGACGGGAACGGAGCGCTGCAGCCCGATCATGCGGGGGATCAGGGTCCAGTCGCGACGGGACGTGTCGGCCCGCGCGCGTTCGACGTGGACGGCCGCCAGGGCGACCGCGAGGATCGAGAACGAGATGTAACGCACCTTCAATAGTATAGCCGTAAGCGTTCGGGGGGTCTTTCAGAGAAGAGACCACGAATTGCGCGAATTTTCGCGGATTTTCGAAATATCTCGCCCGGATTCCTGCACAGAAGGATGGAGGTGCGCGCGATGGGTAAGGGGATCCGAGGCGGGGCGGTCCTGGCCGTCGCGGTTCTATTTTTCATTGCGGCCGTACGGTGCGGCGGCGGTTCGGGCTCCGGCACCGGCGGCCCGCCCGCCCAGCCCGGATCCGGAAACTACGTACTGACGGTCAACGCCGGCAATGAGATCTACCCGTTCCGGGACGGGATGCGGGGCTTGGCGACGAACAACTGGAACTGGATCTGGCACGGGTTGATGGACGACAACGGCTCGCTGTGGAACGGGGGCCTGCCGGGGACCCAGATGAAACGCAATGCCGTCATCGACGCCGCGCGCTACCTCAAACCCGGCGTCGTCCGCTTTGCCGGTGGCCTCTGGGCCAACAGGGTCGGATGGGATCGCAACGGTGTCGCGCCCGTCGATGGGGCCTGGACGGATCCCGCAACCGGCAAGCCATACACCCATGCGTACAAACCCGCCCTCATCGACAGCTACGCCTCCTTCGCCGCCGCCCTGGGCGTCGAGACGATGGTGCAGGTCAACATCTGCGACGACAACCCGCAGATGTGGGCCGACATGGTCCGGTACTGCAACGTCGAAAAGGGATACGCCTTCAAGTATTGGGAGCTGGGCAACGAGATCGAGCTGGTTCCCGGCGAGCAGAGCGTCCAGGAGAATCTGGGCGTCAGCTACGCCGAGGGTCCCGCGGAGTACGCCCGTCGATTCGCGGCGTATCGGGCGGCCATGCTGAGCATGGATCCTTCCATCAAGCTCGTCGGCCCTTGCGCCCACCAGCCGTACCGCGCGGAGGATTGGTTCAAGCCCGTCTTCGACGAAGTGGCCGCCCGCGGACAATCCGTGGACGTCCTTTCGTGGCACTCGTACCCGCTGACCGACTGGAACGCGGATCCATCGGCGGGCTGGCCGTACGAGGGCGGTTCGGTGGCGGCCCTCCTGGCGTTCAACAAGGTCGTGGGAACGACGTGCATCGGCGTGGAGCAAGTGGGGGAACTTTGTCCCGGCGATTCGACTCCCGTGAACGTCGTGGGGCTCAATCCCTATCGAAGACAGGCCGCGGAATTCACGATGGGTTACGTCAAGAACGTCATGCGTCCCACGTACCCGACCTTCGAAACCGCCATCACGGAGTTCGGCACGCACGCCTTCGCGCACGAGCATCCCATCAACGGAAACCACGTCGCCGCCGTCTGGCTGGCCGACATGCTGGGGCGCTATGCGTACAACGGTCTCGACATGATCACGTATTATGACTTGGAGGACGGCGGTCCCGGACCCAACGCGACGAATTCGCGTGGATTGCTCGGCATCTGGAACGACACGGTGCTGGACGTGCGGCCGACGTACGTGACGGAGTTCATGTACGCCCAGTACTTCGGCGACGTCATGGTGGAATCGGCGACCGACGATCCGGACGCCCAGGTCGTCGTATGGGCGAGCACCGATACGGCCGACCCGGGGGCGCTGAAGCTCATGCTCGTCAATCTCAAGTGGGAGGTCGCCACGGCGCGGATCGACCTCGCCGGATTTGCGCCGGCGTCCGGTCTGGCTTATCTGATGGTCAGCCAGAACCCGCTCGCGATGGACGATCCCGCGTCGTTCACCGAA
Source organism: Planctomycetota bacterium (assembly GCA_016190155.1). GTDB lineage: Bacteria > Planctomycetota > MHYJ01 > MHYJ01 > JACPRB01 > JACPRB01. The sequence goes on along the minus strand of JACPRB010000005.1, from coordinate 4,837 downwards.
CACACCACCACGTTGAACGGGGTGCGGCTGCCGGACTACGTCATCGGCGATCCGTCCGTCTTCACCAACGCCGTCAACGCGATCCAAGGTCAGCCCGTCGCCGTAGGAGGCAGCTTCACCTACACGCTGCCGCCGTACTCCGCGGCGGCGATCGTGCTCAGGTGAGCCGTAAGCTCAAGGCTGCTTGCGGTTCATGGCCGGAATCTCCATGAGCAGGAAATCATCCAGCCAGACCGTGCCCGACGTCGCGTCCGGATCCTCGGGCAGCAGGACGACGAACGCGATATCCGGCCCCGTGGCCTTGAAGACGCAATCGTATCGCGCCCAACGGCCCTCCACGGTGTCCCATCGATCGTTGAAGACATCCGGCAGCATTTCGCCTGGATCCTGCTTGAGCTCCCCCGTCCAGATGACCACGGCGAGCTGGCCGTTTCCCTGGTTTCTCTTGAAGTCCTCGACGCGATAGTAGAGTCGAAACAGGTAGCGCGTGCCGGGCTTCAGCACCTTCTTCACCCGCCGCATCGGCACGAGGCGACTGAGCGCCCCCGTATTCTCCAGGGAAACCCGAAGGCTGGACCCGCCGCGCCGTCGAACGTCCCTGTCGAGTCGGAGGGTCAGTTTTCCCGACCGAGGCTCCGCTCTCGCGCTCCAAGGCGGGAGCCCTTGTTCAAACCCGGGGTTGGGAATGAGGTTCTCCGGCTCGCCGGCCGCGCCCTTGGCGGAATCATCCTCCCGAGCGACGGTGGGCTGCTGCCCCTTGGAAGCGCGGCTGCTCATGCCGTCCTCGACGTCCACCGAGCCGAGCGTGTTGCTGAACGTGACCTTCCCGTCGATCACGGAGATCTGCGTCGCATCGTCCGCCACCGTCACGAGAAAGTAGACCTCTTTGCCCGTGACTCGGCCGTGCTGCGTCTCGACCTCCACGTCGACGTCGGATTCGTGCGATTGCACCAGGACGCTTCCTTTGTACAGACGCAGTACCAATCGGTTTTCGCGGCGCGAGAGCGAGAGCCCTTCCTCCTTCGCGGCTCTGACGCCCCGCAGGACCACGAGCTGCGCGCCTTCCGTCTGGAACCGGCCGGCCTCCTCGCCTTCCGTGCCGAGGTGATCTGTCTCGAAGATGAACCCGGGTTGCTCGAGTTTCTCCGTCCGTTCCGAGACGCCGCGCCAGCAACGCAGGTTGGTCGACAGTGGGCGGACCTCGACGGAAGGCTCGGCTCGAGTGTCGTTCCCCGCCTGACCGAGCGCGGCACAGAAGATCAAAGCCGGAAGGCCACCCATGCCTATATAGTAACCGTTCATAGGTTCGTCGGTTCATCCGTTCGTCCGTTCACGCGTTCGTCCGTCGGACGCGCATGATTTTTCGCCAACGTCTTCGAACCCATGAACGGGTGAACGCGAGAACAGGTGGACGGCGCCCTTGACAAGCCCCCTCGCGCGGACTACGTTCCATCTCAGGTGTCCAATCCAGCGCCATTTCCCGCGGAGACCGCTTGGTCGGCGATCCTGCGCGCCCGCGATCGCGCGAATCCCGAACGGCGCAAACATCTGGAACGGCTCATCGCGATCTACTGGCCGCCCGTCTACTGGTACCTGATCCGACGGTGGAACCTGAAACAGGAGGACGCGGCCGACCTCACCCAGGAACTGTTCGTCCGTCTCGTCGAAGAGGAATTCCTCGACGAGGTCGTCCGGGAGCGGGGACGGTTCCGCACGTTCCTCAAGCTGAAGCTGCGAGATCTGGTCGTCGAGGACCTTCGAAAGCGTTCCGCTCAGAAACGCGGCGGCCTGGCCCACGTCATCAAGATCGATGCCTCGGGGAAGGAGCCGGCCTGGCAGGGAATCCAGCCGGATGAGGCGTTCGACCGCGATTGGGCCCTGTGCTTGATGAACGAAGCGGTAGGCCGACTGGAACGTGAGATGAAGGGGCAGGGCAAAGAGACCGCCCTCCAAGTCTTTCGCCGGTGCGTCCTCGACCAGCCGCCGTTGTCGTACCAGGAATGCGCGCGGCAGTTCTCGTTGAAGGAAGGCGACGTGCGCAACTACGTGTTCCGCACGCGCGCGCAGCTTCGCGAGGTCGTGCGCGCGATGGTGTGCGAGTCCGTGGATTCGGAGGCCGAAGCCCACGGCGAGTTCGCGTTCTTGACGCAGCTTCTCGACACATGAACCCCCCGGTTCAGCCGGACAATCTCGGGGGCCTCCTGAGATTCCTGGGACATCGCCTGCTGCTCGGCGAGCTGGCGATCCAGAACGGGTACGCCACCGCGGCTCGGATCGAGGAGTGCCTCGCGGAGCAACAAACCGCGCCGCAGCGGTCGTTGCTGGGGGAGGTGCTCGTGGCGAGGAAGGCGGTGACGGCGGAGCAGCTGTCCGAACTCCTGCGCCAGCAGGCGCTCTTGGAGGAACTCGACGGATCGCTCCCCTCCACGGCCGTCCTGGGAATGCTCGGAGAGTACGCCTTGGTGGAGAAGCTCGGCGAGGGCGCCGGGGGGACCGTCTGGAAGGCGTGGGATGTTCGGCTCCATCGATGGGTGGCCGTCAAGCGGCCCAAGCTCGAGCCGGAATTCTCCCGCGATCGGTTCCTCCGTGAAGCGCGCGCGGCCGCGAAGTTGCGGCATCCGAATCTCGTGGAGGTCTTCGAGATCGGGCATCACGACGGCCGGGACTTCATCGTGATGAACTACGTGGAAGGGAATCCCCTGCACACGCTGCGGCTGGAGATCCCGCAGCTCGTGCGTCTCTTCGAAGAAGTGGCGGAGGCCGTGGCCGCGATGCACGCCTGCGGTATCCTGCATCGAGACATCAAGCCGCAGAACATCTTCGTGGATCGTACGGGGAAGGGAACCCTGGGCGATTTCGGGCTGGCCAAAGACCTCGCGGCGCGATCGCTGACCCAGGAAGGGTCATGGATGGGTACGCCCCTCTACATGGCGCCCGAGCAAGCCTCCGGCGCCGCCCTGGGTCCGGAGACCGACGTGTATGGTCTGGGCAGCGCGCTCTATCACGCCGTGACGGGACGGGCGCCCTTCGAGGGGGAGAGCAGCGTCGAGACGCTCCTTCAGAAGCTCCAGCAGGAGACGCCTCCTTCGCCGCGCCGGCTTCGCCAGGATCTGTCGCCGGAGCTCGAGGCCATCATCCTCTGCGCGATGAAGAAGAGGCCCGGCGAGCGTTATCCGAGCGCCGCCGAACTCGCCGCCGACTTGAGACGGTTGCGCCTGGGAGAACCGGTCAGGGCTCGTCCACCCGGCACGATCCGGCGAGGAGTGAAATGGATGCGGCGCAATCCGCGCCTGCTGGCGGCCCTGCTTCTGGCGGCGGCGGGCTTCGGCGTGGCCGGCGCGGTGGCGATCGTTCATTGGACGGCGTCGAATCGCGAAGCAATCTTCCGTGTCGCGTACAACGAGGGGCTCGAACGCTGGCTGCGCGCGGTGAAGGGTCACCGGCCGCCGGAGGCCGTCGAGGCGATCTCGTGGTTCGAGAGGGCTGAGGGACTGGCCGTGAACCGGCCGGAGCCCCTGCTCATGAAGGGCCGATGCCTGATGTTCCTGGGGAGGCCCGACGAGGCCGCGGCGGCATGGACTGAAGCGCTGGGGCGCGATCCCGCCTACGGCCCTGCACTCCTCGAACGCGGCAAGTATTACGTGGAAACGTACGTCCGCCGACGGCTGCCGCCGGCCGTTCGGGTGAGCGAAAGTCGGGTTCGCTTGGGGACGCCGCCGGCGGAGAGCGATGAGGACCGGTCGTGGCGCGAGAAGGGCGAGGCGGACTTGGCCGAGGCGCGCGAGGCCGTCGGATTGGAACAGGCGGACCTCAAGCTCGTCGAGGTCATGCTGGCGTTCGGCCGGGGGAAGTACGATGAAGCCGCAAGCGTGCTCGAACCGCACATTCGCGACAATCCCTGGGACATTCCGGCCCTGACGCTTCACGCGGCGGCCTGCGTCGCAACGGGGGCGTTCGACCGGGCGGAGGATTCGATCACGCGGGCATTGAACCTCGACGCTCGCGCGCACCGCTACAAGACGCGCGGGGACATCCGGATGTGCGCAGGCAAGCCCGAGGAGGCGGTGTCCGATTACACCCGGGCGCTCGAAGCGCAGCCGGAGGACGCGTCGGTGCTGTGTAATCGCGCGCTGGCTCTGGAGGCGTTGGACAGGCCGGAAGAGGCGCTTCAGGACTACTCTCGGGCGCTGATGCTTCAGCCGCGCTTGGCGCGCGCGTACAACGGTCGCGGGGCGCTGCGATGCAAGCAGCTCGACTTCGAAGGCGCGGAGGAGGACTTCCTCGGCGCCACCGACATCGATCCGGCGTACGCGGAGGCGTATCACAACCTGGGGAACCTGCGCTTCCTGCAGGGAAGGGTCGGCGAGGCTGTTCGCCAGTACGGGTTGGCGATCCAGATGGATCCGTGCTACGCGGAGGCGTATGCCGGTCGCGCTCGAGCGCGGTGCAAGATCGGCGAGCTCGTGGAGGGGTTGGGGGATTACGAGAAGGCGATCCACTGTCAACCCGGTAATCCCGATCTCCTTCTGGAATTCGCCGGGGTCTTGCGGGGCGCGGGCGCGGCTGATCGAGCCAGAGAGACGCTCCGGCGTGCCCTGGACGTGTCGTCGCCGGATTGGGCTGGGCGGCGTCGGGTGGAGGAGTTGCTGAGGGAGTGGAGGTAGGGTGGGAGGAAGGGGAGAGGAACAGGGGATCCGGAGAAGACCCGAACACTGACATCAGAGGACGCAGCGCGGCGACCGCAACCGAACTCGGGGATCCTCCGTTTTCCGTCCGGAGAATACTCTGAGGAAGCCAGGAAGCCAGGAGGAAGACCGAAGGATAGGACGACCGACTT
>JACPRB010000172.1 GCA_016190155.1 Planctomycetota bacterium | reverse complement strand
TAATATATGTAAGGCCTTCGTGGGAAGCCTCGAATCGTGTTGATCGCGATCCAAGCCCTTGTATGATGAAGCCCCATGGCGCGACAGATCGCTGGGCGCCTCAAGATCGAAAGGGACGCTTACGCCGTCGACGTCGAGAAGGGCGGTGGAACGACCGTCAAGTTCACGGTCGAACGGGGCCGGCAAGAGAGCCTGTCGTGCCGGGGCACGAGCGCCGTGCCCCGGCTCTATTTCCATAAGTGACGCGCATTTCGGGCCGTAGGGAAAGGTTCAAGGAGGGACGCCGTGCGCATCATATTCGTTTTAGCTTTCATCTGCACCGCCGGGTCGGCGTGGGCTCAGGACCGGTGGGTCCGCATGACGAACGGCGACTGGGATCGGATCGAAAAGGACATCGACACGGTCAAGCCCGGCGACGACGTGGCGGCGATCAAGGATTCGATCGCGCGCACGTGGAAAAAATTCGACAAGGTCGGCGACAAGAATTCGGCCGAGGCCAAAGCCTGCCATCAGCGCGGCAAGGACTTGGAGAAGAAACTCGAAGACAAGGTATCGGGCGGAAACAAGGCCGTCGAAGAGATGGGAGACGTCGAGGGCCAGCTCAAGCTGCTGCAGGAGCATTTCCCGGAAGGTCGCATCGAACCGCCGGTCTTGAAAGAGCCGTTCACCACCGATCGCGTTCAGGAGTGGGTCGCCCGCATCAAGGAGCTCGGCGAGGTTCGCAAGCAGGGCGTCGACTATCTGAGGAGAGTGGATCAGAAAGTGAAAATGGGCCGCGACGAGAAGTTCCAGTATTTCCTTCGGCAGTTCGAGAGGTACATCCCCGAGAATCTTCAGAAGGGGGTCGACGAGACCTTCCAGTCATTCGACAACATCATCCGGATGTACGTTTCGATCAACGTCACCGACGGCAACGCCAAGGAAGAGAAAGCCGTCCTCCAGATGACCGAGAGCCTGACGCGCGGGATCGTGACCGCCGAGGCCCGGTCGTATTGCGAGGAGCAGCTCAAGGGGAAGAAGGACGAGACGCACGAGAAAGAGCTGGAGAAGTTCCGGTCCGAGCTCAAGAAGCTGGAGGGCGCGGCCGATGCGGCGCTGAAAAACGCGCGGCTGCCGGCGGGGATCGACAGGCCTGAGCTCGCGAAGATCGCGGAGGAGTCGCTCAAGGCCGCGAAGGTCGAATTCGTCAAGCTGCGTGTCCGGGAGGACAAGAAGGAGCATTCGAAGGTTGCCTGGGACAGCGGTGCGTTTCACCTCGTCGAATGGGAGACGTTTCACGTCGCGGTTGCGCAGAAGCACGGCGGCAGCTTCGTCAGGATGGCTTGCCATCCGTAGCTCCCTCCAATCCCCCAACCCGCGGAGGGAGCGAAGGATGGTCGGGGCGGCGGGATTTGAACCCACGACCTCTTGGTCCCGAACCAAGCGCTCTAGCCAGACTGAGCCACGCCCCGAATCGACGAATAACCGCGCGGGAATTATAGCGCCGCGATCCTACTTGTCGAGCATGATCTTCTGATAGCGGCGCTCCTTGCGCAGGGTGTCCAGGTCGGAGTCCTGCCGGATGTGATCGTAATCGTTGGACTCCTCGCCGTAGCCGGCCTCGATGGACAGTTCCAGCCAGTCCAGGGCCTGCTCCTTGTCGCCCGTCAACGCGTAGCCGCACGCGACATTGTAGGCGGAGACGGCGCCGAACCGCACCTTCGGAAATCGGTAGTACAGCGTCTTGAAGCTCGCGATCGAGGTCTTGAAGTCCTGGGCTTCGTGCTGCTGCAGCGCCTCGTCGAACATCTGCTGGACGGTGGCCTCATCCTCGGGAATGCTCTTGGCTTCCTTTCGGATGTCCGCGTCCTCCTTCTCGCGCTTCGCCGTCCTCATTTCCTTGAGGATCTCGTCGCGTTGATCCTCCAGCGCGGCGAGCTTCTTCTGCAGATCGCGCACCTTCTTGTTGGACGAATCGGCCGGAGCCGCCTTCTCGGGCTTGGCGCCCAGCTCGTCGTCGATGATCGCGGCGATCCGCTTCATGATCTTGCGGTGCTCTTCTTTGAGTCGCGCGCGGACCTTGTCGAGGATCTCGTTCTTGACCTTCTCGGGATCCTGGGGCTCCTGCGCGGAGGCAAGGGAAGCGGCGAGGAGAGCGAACACGACGAACGCATGACGAATCATAAAGTCTTCCTCGAATCGCGTTGGATTCTATCCATCGGCGGGCGGCCAAACAAGCGCCTCAAGCCTTGTGTTCATCTCGCCGATATCTACAATGACAAGCAACGGAGAAACGCATGGACGTCGGTCGCACGGAAGGAGTTCATGGGCCCTCCCGAATCGAGGGAAAGCCGGTCCACCCCGTCAAGCCGCCGGAAACCGCGCCAACGCTCCCGCTCGACCGCTTGGACATCTCCGAGGTCGGGCGGCTCGTGTCCGAAGCTTTGTCGCTGAGCACGCTGCACGCCGAACGCCTGACGGAGCTCAAGCGCCAAATCGAAGCCGGCACCTACCAGACCCACGAGAAGTTGACCCAAGCCTTCGAGAACTTCATCCGCGAGAATCGGGAGAGCGTGTAACCGGCCGCGGGGCGTTCCTGTTCGGGGACGCCTCTCCCTGCCACATACGCTTCCGCCTCCTGCCAGTTTGACAATTCTTGACTCGCCTCCCTCCGTTCGCCATTAATGCTCCGGCGCCCATACGGTTGCGTGGGGCGTGTTGGCATGACCGTTGCTAACCCAGCGAGGTCTGGGTCCATCTTCGGAGGATCGAATGCCGAAGCGAATTGTCTTTGATCATGAAGCGCGTCGCGCCATCGCGCGGGGCATGCAGAAGGCCGCGTCCGCCATTCGGCCCACGTTGGGGCCCCGCGGGCGCACGGTGGTGATCGACAAGAGTTGGGGCGCGCCCCAGATCACCAAGGACGGAGCCAGTGTCGCGGAGGAGGTCGAGCTGAGCGATCCCTACGAGAACATGGGCGCGCAGATGCTCAAGGAGGCCGCCTCCAAGACCAGCGATCAGGCGGGAGACGGTACGACTACGGCGGCCGTCCTGACGGAGGCGATCTTCGCGGGCGGGCACAAACCCATTACGGCGGGCGCCGACGCCATGGCCGTGGCGCGCGGCATCCGCAAGGCCGCCGCTGCCGCGATCCAGGCCGTCAAGAAGCAAGCCGTTCCCGTGACCGTGAAAGACCGCGAGCAGTTGATCCATATCGGAGCCATCGCGGCCAACGGCGACCGCGCGGTCGGCGAGATGCTGGCCGACGCTTTCGCCAAGGTCGGGAAGGACGGCGCGATCGCCGTCGAAGAAGGAAAGGGCATCCGCACCGAGATCAAGATCGTCGAAGGCATGCAGTTCGATCGCGGGTTCCTGTCGCCGCACTTCGTGACGAACGCGGAGACCGTCGAGTGCGTGCTCGACGAGCCGTTCATCCTCATCCATGAGGACAAGCTTTCTTCCGTGGCGAAGCTCGTGCCGCTCCTGGAGCGGGTGGCGCAGACGAAGAGGCCGCTCCTGGTGATCGCCGAGGAAGCGGAGGGCGAGGCCCTGGCGACGCTGGTGGTCAACAAGCTGCGCGGCGTGCTGCAATGCTGCGCCGTGAAGGCCCCGGGCTATGGGGACCGCCGCAAGGCCATGCTCGAGGACATCGCAATCCTGACCGGCGGCAAGCCGCTGTTCAAGGATCTCGGCATCGACCTGGAGAAGGTTACGTTCGAGATGCTCGGGCGGGCCAAGCGGGTCACGGTCGACGCCGACAATACGACCCTTCTCGAAGGCGCGGGCGACAACAAGGCCATCGAGGCGCGCGTCAAGCAGATCCGGAGGGAATACGAGGAGAGCGACTCCGACTATGACCGCGAGAAGCTGCAGGAGCGCCTGTCGAAGCTTTCCGGCGGAGTGGCGCAGATCCTGGTGGGTGCCGCCACGGAGACCGAGCTCAAGGAGCGCAAGAAGCGCGTCGAGGACGCGCTGCACTCCGTCCGTGCCGCGCTGGAAGAGGGCGTGGTCGTCGGCGGCGGCGTGACGCTGCTGCGCGCGCAGTCGGCGCTCAGCGGGCTGAAGGCGGAGTCGGCGGGCGAGAAGATGGGGATCGACGTGGTCCGTCGCGCGCTCGAGGCGCCGCTGCGGCAGATCGCCGGGAACGCCGGCTTCGATCCGTCCGTGGCGGCGGGGCGCATCCGCGCGGGCGCCGCGTCCTTCGGACTGAACGCGGAGATCGGCGAGTTCGGCGACCTCAAGGCGCAGGGGATTCTCGATCCGGTCAAGGTTGTTTGGACGGCGCTGTCCAACGCCGCGAGCGTCGCGTCGTTGCTTTTGACGACGCAGGCGTTGGTGGGCGAGCTTCCGGGAGAAGAGAAGGAGAAGGCGGTGGGAGCCGGGGCTCCGATGATGTGATTGTGAAGAACTCTGACCAAGGAGAATGACGATGAACTTGAGACCTCTTGAAGATCATGTGGTGGTGAAGCCTTTGGAAGCGGAAGCGAAGACGGCGGGCGGGATCATTCTGCCGGACACGGCCCGCGAGAAGTCCACGAAGGGCGAGGTCGTCGCCGTCGGCAAGGGCAAGCTCCTGCCCAACGGCAAGCGGGTGGAGCCGCAGATCAAGGCGGGCGACAAGGTGATCTATGGCAAGTATTCCGGCACCGACGTCAAGCTCAACGCGAACGAATACAAGATCGTGAAAGAGAGCGAGATTCTGGCGATCATCGCCTGATCGGCGGACGCGAGATTAGTCGAGGGTAGCATGGCCAAGCAGCTCATGTTCGGGGAAGAGAGCAGCCGCAAGGTGCTCGAGGGGATCCGCAAGCTGTCGTCCACGGTGAAGGTGACGCTCGGCCCCAGCGGCCGCAACGTCATCCTCGAGAAGAAGTTCGGGACGCCGCAGGTCACCAAGGACGGCGTGACGGTCTCGAAGGAGATCGAGCTGGAGG
>JACPRB010000166.1 GCA_016190155.1 Planctomycetota bacterium | reverse complement strand
TTTCCGGGCACCGAAGTGGCAGCTCCACCTGCCAAAAAGCGTGACGGCCCTGAACGTCCGCCTCTGATCTTCCGGCTTTGATCGCTTTCATGAATAATTCGGGCTAGGGCCCCATCCTTTCCCGACAAGTTCTCGACCGGAAAGGAACTCGATCCCGACTCGATCGCGATCAATGTCAACAATGGGCGGTATCACTTCCCAGCCCGGTTCTATGTGCCGTTCAGAGGGGTGTTCGGGCAGGTGGATCCAATAGTGATCGAACTGGCGCCCCTGAATGATCTGGAGTTTGGATACGCTCTGACTGAGCACAATCCGCTCTCGAGAGTGGACCCGCTGGGCCTCCAGTCATCCTGCGGACAGTCGTACGGAGAATGCTTGGCGTGTTGCATTGAGGCCTTGGATCCGATCAATCTGATTGGGAAAGGTGTCCTAAGTCTGGGAGCGTCGGTTCCCAAGGACTGGCTCAAGAAAGTCGGCATTCGAACAACGACGTTCAAGGGAGGCCAGCGTTACGCCAGCGTCGCAAGCGCGCTCGGCCAGAAGATCGGTGGAGCGATAGGCAAGGCACTGAGAGTTGCCGGAAGAGTTCTTAATCCCGCATGGATCGTGTATGGTGTGACCCTGGCGGCTGCGGAAGTGCATTGTGCGGCAGCCTGTGCTGGGGATCCTTGTTACTGCGAAGGAGGAGAGATTGGAGCGCTTCGCAAACGAGAACAGAGAGCGTGGGACGGGGGTCTTGCAAGCGGTGGGCAGTGTTGCCACCGATATAGATGCTTCCACATATTCAATGCACGGGATGCGTGCGACACACAAGGAGTTCCCCAAAAGCTCTTCTGGTTCAAGTGGGAGACGTGGCCATGTAATAATGCTCCTAATATGAGCCGTGGCGATATTAGGTGCATCCTTGATAATCCAGACGGAAAGTCTCTACCTGGCCCGTGTGAGAGACAAGAGCTTCCTGTTCCGACCGGCAAGTGAACCCTCGCCTGCGGAGACACTTGGAGACGTCGAGATGAAATACATTCAGCCGCTCTCGTGGCCACCTGAATGGTCGGGTACAGGACGCCACCGTGGTTCTCTGCTGGGGGTACCGTTTGTCGGCAAGCAGGAGGACGTATTCCGGCATATTGCGAATCAGCTGATAGAGCGTACGCCGGACTGCCTTGAACTGTGGGGTTCTCCTGGCAGGCGCCGCACACTCGCGGCAGTGTGTGCGCAGGCCATAAAGACGGGCCTTGGATGGCCGAATGCGTTGTTCATTCCTGAAGATCCCGTGGAGATTCTTCTGTGGGACAAAACGGCCTACATAGTGGACCACCTGATTGTGCCAGAGATTCTAGAGAAGATGGAACGAGCGGCTGGTGTCCCACGTCAATCGGACGAGTGGTGGGAGTCGTTGTCAGAGCATACATTCGGGAGCGTAATCGATCGACTCATTGGCGCGGCGCCGGTCAAACCTCTATAAGCGTTCGGCAGCGCGGTTCCGATACGCCATCCGAGGGAGACATCGGGGCCGATGATCTCGAACGAGATGTAGCGGCCCAGGGGCTGTGCGTCGGCCGCGTTCGAAGCGGTGCAGCGTTCGGGGCGGGCGACGGGCATAAACGGCGGAAGGCGTGCGGCCGCCGAGGCCGAGGTGAACTCGTCGGGCGTTGAACCAGGCGGTGTAGCGGGCGAGCTCGCGGCGGATCGTCGCCAGGGGCGTCAGGGCGAAGAAGGCGTCGGCGAACTCCGACCTCATGGAGCGGAAGAACCGGTCCACGCGAGCAAAGGCCTGCGGGCGACCGACTGCGCCGAAGCGTCGCCGGATCTTCCGGCGGGCGAGGTACGCGTCGAAGCGCCGCGCCGTGAATTGCCGTTCATGGTCCGTGACCGACCCATCGGGGCGCGCCTGCGCCGGCGATCGCACGGCGCACCATCCTGATCGCGTCCGCGGCGGAGCGATAGCCGGTCGAACCGGGCCAGGCGGCGATCGCGACGACCTTGCCGGAGAACATGTCCACAACAGTGCCGATCGTGATCGTCGCCAGGCCCTGGAAGGCGCGGACCTCGGTGAAGTCGACGAGCCAGAGGTCCCCCGGCTTCTTCGCCTGGACCGGACGCGCGCGTCGCCGTGGAGTTCGATTGGCTACAGCGGGGTGCGGCCGGGACGGCTTCTTCCGCAGGATCCGCTGGACGCTGGTGCGGGAGGCCTTGAGGCCGAGGGAGGCGAGGACCGCGGCGATCCGGCGGCTGCCCCACCGCGAGAGTTCGTGCCGGAGGGCGTGGGTGACCTTGATGCGGCCCAGGACGTGTGAAAACCGATGCAGTGCCCGCCGCTAAGGCGATCGAGTTCTTGCGCGCTTCGGACATTCCACGACCAGAATCTAGAACCCGTCAGTGTTCAACTATACCCCGCGAGAGCGCGCAGCGGACTCCCCGCCTTCGCCGCTCCCGCGGAGGTGAACGGTGGATCCTGTCTGTCGAGAGATCCTGTCCCGAGTTGTGTCGGCCTACGAGCGGGCGCTGGCCGACAGCCCGCCGGCCCGCGCATGGCTTGCCGAGCACGGCGTGCCCGATGCCCGCCTCCACGAGCGCTTCAGGCTTGGATGGGCCTCGGGAAAGCTCGCCCACCTCGCCCGCGGCGAGGTGCTCGACCGGCTCAGGACGCTCGGCCTCGTCGATGCGGAGGGACGCGACCGCTTCGCCGACGTCCTTGCCATCCCAACCTTCGATGCGGACGGCAGTGTCGTGCAGATCGCCTTCTGCGATCGCGAACGCAAGATCCGGTGGCTCTTCCCCGAGGAGACGCCGGTGTTCTGGAACGGCGCGGCGCTCGGCCACGCGCGCGACGTCGTGATCGCTCCCGACCCGCTCGCCGCGCTCGTCGAGATCTCCGCCGGCCGTGACGCCACGATCGCCCTCGCCGGCCCGGGGACGCCGCTCGGGCAAGGCGCGAAGGATCAACTCCTTGCCCACGCGTCCCGCGTAACGCTTCTCCCGGGTACCGAGCATCTACACGGCCAGATCGAGACGCTCGGACTGGCGATCGCGACCGCGAAACCGCCCAGCGGTGAACGAATCGTCGATCAGGACGCCAACGGCTTCACGGTGGAGTTCCCCCGACGGCTCCGCTTCGTCGTTCAGGGCCTCGCCCATGACTCGCCCCGGCACCTGCGGGCCTCCGTCAAGTGTCTGCGGCGTCCGCCTGAGGGTATCGTCGCCGCGCGCCCCAGAATCCATCTCGACACGCTTGACCTCTACCATGCGAGGAGCCGTGTCGCCTTCGCGAGAACCGCCGCCTGCCTCCTGGGCGAAGACCCCGCGCTCATGGAGGACCACCTCGCCAAGGTCGTCGCCCTTGCCGAGGACTTCCTTCACGAGCGGGCCAAGGCCGCGCCGGCGGTGATCGTCAGCGAACCCGACCGCGAGGAAGCCGTGAAGCTCCTCGCGGATCCGAAGCTCCTCGATCGAGTGCTCGCGGATCTCGGGGCGCTTGGAACCGTCGGCGAGGAGCCGAATAAGCTCGTCGCCTACGTCGCCAGCGTCTCGAGAAAGCTCGACGATCCCCTCTCGGTCCTGGTCCTCTCCCGAAGCGCCGCCGGCAAGAGCACCCTCGCCGAGGCGGTCGCCGCTCTGGCTCCGCCCGAGGACGTGGCGCGCTTTACCCGCCTCACCGCCCAGACGCTCTATTACCAGAAGCCGCGCGCCCTCGAGCACAAGCTCGTCCTCATCGAGGAGGCCGAGGGCGTGGAGGACGCCGCCTACGCCCTGCGGATCCTCCAGTCCGCGCGCTGCCTCTCGCTCTCCACCGCCGCCGGCCACGGCGAGGCGAAGATCCGCGAGGTGAAAGGCCCCGTCTCGCTCTTCGTCACCACCACCCGCACCGACCTCGACGAGGAGACGGTCGGGCGGTTCCTGACACTCTCGGTCGACGAGAGCGTCGAGCAGACGCGGGCGATCCTCGCAGCGCAGCGCCAGATGGAGGCGCGCGTCCCGGGCGAGCGCGAGCGGATCCTCGTCCTCCACCGGAACGCCCAGCGCCTCCTCGAACCGCGGGCGGTCGTCAATCCCTACGCGCCCCTGCTCACCTTCCCGGACGACCGTCTCTCGGCCCGGCGCGACCACCGGAAATACCTCGGCCTCATCCGCGCGGTGGCGTTCGTCCATCAGCACCAGAGGAAGACCGAGGGCGGTGCCGTGGTCGTTGCGCTCGAGGACATCGCCATCGCCAACCGGCTGGCCCAGGAGGCCCTGGGACAGTCGATTTACGACCTTTCGCCGCCCTCCCGCAGGCTGCTCTTGGAGATCCGCCAGTGGCGGCCCGTGGAGGAGTTCAGCCAGCGCGAACTGCGCGCGAAGACCGGCTGGAAGCGCACGCAGTTGGCCGAGCACGTGAAGGAGCTCGTCGAGACCGAGTACCTCGTCGTCCACACCACGGGGCCCGGCAGGCGCACTCGGTACCGGATGGACTGGGACGGGCAGGGAATGGACGGGGAGCGCTTCTACAAGGGCCTCACGGACGTGGCGACGCTCTCCGCGCGGATCGGTCCCGATACGACGGCCGCCCCGGGCCGGAGTACTTCCGGCTCACGTCCGGCCCACGTCCGCGGTCCTTTCGCCAGGCGCAGAACCCCTCCAGGCGCCCCGCCGGGGCCCGCCGATGCCCCTTCCGGCCCGGACGGCCGTTCTTCCGCGGAGGGAAGAGCGTGAGCGAATCCACCGACTCTCTCGGCGGGGATCGTATCCTGACTCTCGAGGCGGCCGCTCGCGCCTACTTCGAGCACCTCCGGCTCCTGGGCCGCTCCACCGGGACGATCCGGAGCCGCACGAATGCGATGCGGCAGTTCGCGAAGTTCTGGGGCGGGCGCGACCTTCGCGATGTGACGCCAGCGGATCTCGAGGCGTTCGCGCTCTCGGTCCGGGGGCGCCTCTCGCGGGAGTCCGCCTACAACTACCTCCAGGCGCTGCGCTCGCTCTTCCGCTACCTGGCGCAGGAGCAACGGATCCTGGTCGATCCGGCGCGGCGACTGCCGATGCCGTCCATGAGGAACCGCCCGCTCGGAAAGGTCTTCACACCCGAGGAGATGAAGCGGGCGATCGAGGCGCCGGACGTTGGAACGTCCAGAGGCCTTCGCGACCGGGCGCTGCTGGAGTTTCTCTACTCCACGGGCCTGCGCTCGAATGAGGCGCGGCCGCTGGCGGTCGAAGATGTGGCCGATGAGACGGTCACGGTGCGTGCCGGCAAGGGCGGGAAGGATCGGCGGGTGCCGCTGGGGGCGCACGCGGGCGCCTGGGTGCAGCGCTACCTCAGGGAGGCACGGCCGAGGCTCGCCAAGCCCGGGGAGACGGCGCTCTGGGTGATGGACCGGGGCCGCGTCTTCGGGGAGGCGTGGTTCCGCCGGCATGTGCGGGAACTCGGCGAGGCGGCGGGTCTGACGAGGATGACGTGCCACGCCATCCGGCGAAGCATGGCGACGCACCTGCTTTCGGCGGGGGCGAGCCCCTCCGAGGTGGCCGGAATCCTGGGACACGAGGACCTCGGATCGCTCTCGCGCTATGCCGCGCTCGCGGGCGTCGAGCTCAAGGAGGCGCACGCCCGCACGCATCCCCGGGAGGTGGGCTCATGAGCGAGTCCTTCGAGGAGTGGCTCACGCGCTACCAGGCGCATCTCGAGCTCGAGGGGATGGCCCGCCGGACCGTCGAGGGGCGCTCCTGGTGCCTCGGGAAGTTTATCGCCTGGGCGCGCGAGCTCGGGATCGACTCGCCCGAGGGGCTCTCGCTCGCCCTCCTCGGGGATTACCGCCGCCACCGGATCGAGTTGGTGAACGCGCGCGGCGCGCGCGACCGCATCCGCACGGTGAACCAGCACCTCGTGGCCCTCCGGGACTTCCTGAGGGTGCTGGCCGCCAAGGGTGCGGTCCCCGAGGCGCTCCGCTCGGCGATCGCCCTGGTCAAAGAGCCCCGGACGCTTCCGAAGGGGGCGCTGACGCATCTGGAGATGATGAAGATCCTGGATTGCGTCCCGGGTGACACGCCGATCCACCTGCGCGACCGAGCGATCCTCGAGGTGCTCTACTCGACGGGCCTCAGGCGCCAGGAGCTCGTGGACCTCAAGCTTCCGGACATCGACCTCGAGGGCGGGGTCGTTCGGGTCGAGTGTGGGAAGGGCGCCAAAGGCCGGATCGTGCCCCTCGGAAGGGCGGCCTCGGAGTGGACGGCGCGCTACCTCCGGTCCGCGCGCCCGGCTCTCGTGGGGCGGCGGGAGGATGGCGGGGCGCTCTTCGTCTCGAAGTCGGGGGCGAAGCTCCAGGGCAACGTCATCCGTGAGATCGTGGCGCGCTGGACGAAGGCGGCCGGAATTGATAAGCCCGTGACGCCGCACACCTTCCGCCGCAGCTGCGCCACCGGCATGATCCGAAACCGGGTCAATCCCGCGCATGTGAAAGATCTCCTGGGCCACGACGACTTCTCGAGCCTGAGTTCCTACATCTCGCTGGAGATCCCCGACCTCAAGGAGGCGCACAAGAAGTTCCACCCTCGGGAGCAGGACGAGGAGAAGGACGATGGTGAAGCCGGCGGCGTACCCGCTCCGCTTCCGTAGACACCGGCCAATGGACGTGTGCTGGACGGATGGATGCGCCTCCCGTAGGATGCGCGTGCGATGACGCGAAAGTTGTACTGCGACACAGCCTTCTGGAACAGGCTCGGCGACCGGGTGAATCTCGAGATGCGCCGCCTGACCTACCGCTTCCTCAACCGCGTCTGCGCCCGTCACGAAGTGCTCGTCTCCCCGCTGGTTCTTGAGGAGATTGCCGAGACCCCGGACCCGGAAGAGCGGACCATCATCCTGCGTCAGCTACGCGGCATGCGGCCGACGCTTGTGGCCAGCAGCCACAAGGCGCGCGTCCTGGCCGAGGAAATCCGCTTGGAGGGCGTTTTCGGGCCGCGCATGCTTGATGATCTGACGCATGTCGCGTATGCTGTTCTAGGCAGCGCCGACGCGGTGGTCACCTGGGACCGACGCACGCTCGCCCGTGACCGTGTGCGCTTGGCCACCCAGGTGTGCGCCCGGCGGCACGGCCACCTGGTCCCGCTGATCGGTTTGCCTGAGGAAGTTGCGAGATGGCTCGAGCTAAGGATGTAAGACTGGCCGAGGTGCGGCGAATTCGCCGACGCATCGGAGATCGCCTGCGCGAGGCGGAGCGCAAGGGACGACTGGACGAGGCGCTTCGCGACATGGAGCGCCGGGCTCGGCGTCTCCTTGCCGAAGATCAAGACGTGGCTCGGCCCCGCCGGCGAGCTGTGCCGTAGCCTCATCGCGGCGGTGGTCGAATCCACGAGCGCGTTGGCGAGGCCCTGATGCCCGCTCCCGCAGCGAATCTGCCTCACGCCCCCTGTAACCACCTGATAGAATTCTCGCAGCAGCAGAAGCAATCCCGCGCCCGCGGATGCTTCTTCCATCTGAGGAGGTGACGCCACGATCGGCTTGCGGCAGTCCAGGACGGCGACCGTCGCTCGCGTCCGACATCGGCCCCAAACCAGCCAATCGCGTGCTTTCTGCCGGTTCCTTACCGGAAAGGAACTCGACCCCGACTCGATCGCGCTGAACGTCAACAACGCGCGGTATCACTTCCCCGCGAGGTTCTATGTGCCGTTCAGAGGGGTGTTCGGGCAGGGAGATCCGCTCCTGGTTCATCTCCCGCAGAATCTCTTTGGTCTTCTGCGGGTGAACTTTTTCTGGCAGCGCTTTGCGTACGCCAAGAGTCGGCCAACAGTGGTTGTCGACCCTGCTGGGTTGTGGGGTGCGGTGACGTTCGAGAACTGCCCCGATCCAATCTGTGCGGACGGCTCCACTCAGAAGCAGATCACGGACATGATCGGCAAGTCCTGCGACCAAATAGAGGGAGCTCTCCGTTGGATAAAGAGCTTCATAATCCCCATGTCTAGTTACGACATGATCCCGGATGAGCAGCTCCAAGCAGGTCTAAAGAAATCGAAACTAGTCCCGCGCGGCAAGGAAGTCATCGCTAAGAGCGACCTTTTTGGGGCTCGGGACATTTTGGAGAGGGCCAAGAAAAAGTGTGATGAGGGCTTTACGGTCGAGTGCATAGCGTGCTGCGACGAAGATGAAGCACCCGCGTATGTTCGAACTCCCTTCTGGGGACTCTGGTATGGCGACATCGTTCTGTGCTTGAACAAATTCTGCAACCTCAATGCGAGAGATCAGCAAAGCAAATTGCTTCATGAGATAACGCATTACGGAGGCAGTTCCGATACGCCATCCGAGGGTGTTATCGGGGCCGATGACCTCGAACGAGATGTCCCAGCTCTTGCGGAAAGTCCGGGAAAATAGGTGAAGTATGGACTCGGGCACCCTCTCGATCGCCGTCATGGTAACAGATGTCGTAAACCTGGGGCCTCCGTGGCTCGCGCATCTCGCCCTTACGGGTGGTGCGACGTATTGCGCATGCTGGCTGTTGAGGAACCGATTAGCTGCGGTCTTTCTAGCCTACGCCATGGCGTACGTGCCCATATGGGTGATAGGGAATTTCAGTGTCGCGACCAGGGTCTATTGGCGGGATTACGTTGTCAACTCGGTTCTTAAGGGGATGGCCTTTCGTGATTTATGGGAAGGCCGATCATGTGATCATACGATTGGAGCGCTCATGGCCTGGGTAGCGCCCCTAATCGTCATTGCGCTTGTGGCGTGGGTGGTGCGACCAAAGAAAAGCACTGTGGCTGGATCGCCTGAAGAGAGCACAGCCAGCAAGCAATCGTGATCGCGGCGCCTTAGCCCGAATTATTCATGAAAGCGATCAAAGCCGGAAGATCAGAGGCGGACGTTCAGGGCCGTCACGCTTTTTGGCAGGTGGAGCTGCCACTTCGGTGCCCGGAAACGCCGGAGGTGGCGGCGCGGGCGCGCAGAAGCGGA
>JACPRB010000170.1 GCA_016190155.1 Planctomycetota bacterium | reverse complement strand
GCCCGAGACGAGGCTCGAGCAGGCCGCTCCCGTTCCCCAGAGGCGCCCCGGCTTGCGCCGCGCGAAGCTCCGCCAGATGCGCAGGGAGATCCGGCGCATCGTGGCGCGGGCGCGCGCGGAGGGCGTGCCGGAGGAGGAGCTGCCGGTGCTGCAGTCGCGGCGCCGTCTTCGCGCGTCGCGGGGGCAGAAATCCTATGGCGTCCGCAGGCGCCGAATCTCCGGTTGAAGGGCCGGGGCGAGGGAAGGGTCGAGCCGCGCGGCCTCCTCCAGGTCCTGAGCCGCCAGGACGGGGGAGCCTCCCATCTCGTGCGCCAGGGCTCTGGAAAGATGGGCGTAGGGATGAGCCGGCGCGAGCGCCGCGAACCGCTGCGCGTCGGCCCGCGCCGTCCGCGGGTCTCCCTCGCGCGCGTTCAGGATGGAGCGCAGGTAGAGCGCCTCCACGCACGTCGGATCGAGCTCCAGCAGCGCCGTCAACTCACGAACGGCCTCCTTGCGTTCGCGTTCCTCCACCCGCAGGGCCGCCAGAATGAAGGTGTAGGCGGGTTTCCCGCGACCCTCGGAGGCGATGCGTCCCAGCGCGTTGGAGGCCTCGGCGAAGTTGCGCGCGCGCAGGTGCTGCAGCGCCTTGGCCGCCCAGCGTTCGAAGGGGTCGCTCGACACGCGCGCGGCCGTTTCGGCCGCCCGGCCCAGCTCGTCCAAGGCGGCCAAGGATTCGTCCCGCATCGGCAAGTAAGGCGCGTTCGTGAGAAGCACGTATCGGTTCAGGTGGGCCATGGCGATGCCGAAGGCGGCCGGCGCGAACGAAGGCTCCTGCGCGAGCGCGGCGGAGAAGTCCTCGACGGCCTTCGCGGAATCGCCGAGCCTGAGGTGGATCTGGCCGCGCAAGTACTGCGCCTCGACGTAGGCCGGATCCTCCAACAAGCACCGCTCCAACAATGAAAGGGCTTCGCGGAGCTTGCGGGTCGCCTCCGCCGGATCCGGCTTGCTCCGCAGCCGCTCGGCGGCGTCGACGATCTGCCGCGCGTTTTCGTAGTGGAGCGTCGCGCGAGCGCGTCGCCGGCGGCGGTCCTGCTCGCGCTCCAGCGCCTCCTCGGCCTGGCGCGCGATCTCCCGCGCCGAGGATTTCTCCCGGGCCAACGCGTCCTCGCACTCCCGGATGCGTGTCCTGAGGTCCGAATCGCCGAGGTGTTCGTAGAGGCGCAGGGCGGCCGCGACCTCGCCTTTCTGGAAGAGCGCATCCGCCAGGGCGCGCCACTCCTTCGCCTGGGCCGCGCTGCTTCGGAGGGCCTGTCCGCACTCTCTCTTGCCGGCCAGCGCTTCGGGGTGACGCCCGTCCAGCGCCAGCGCCTTCTCGTATTGGATGAGCGCGTCTTGGAATTCACCGGCGCGGGCCAGCATCGCCCCCTGGTGCACGTAAGACTCGATATCCGCCGCATCGCGCCGCGAGGCCAGGCGAACGATCAAGACGACGAGCGCGATGGTCAACGCTCCGATGGTCAGGGTCGTGACCAGGTGAGGGTGGTGGCGCATCGCGCGCAGAGTCCGTTGCGCCGCGGACAAGGGGCGCGCCCGCACGGGCCGGCCTTCAAGGGCGCTCGTCAGATCCTCGGCCAGGGACTTCGCGGAATCGTAGCGGCGGAACTTGTCCTTCTCGAGGCACTTGAGCGCGATGATCTCGAGGTCGGGATGCACCGCGGGATTGACCTGGCGCGGGGGTTTGGGCTCATCGGAGAGGACCTTCATGAGGATCTCCGCCGCCGCGTGGCCCGTGAAGGGAGGATGCCCGGTGAGCACCCAATAAAGGAGGGCGCCCAGGGAATAGACGTCCGCGCGCCGGTCCACGGTCTCCCCTCGCGCCTGCTCCGGCGCGATGTAGGAGGGCGTGCCGACGATCGTATCGCCCATCGAGATGCCGTCCTTCGTCTTGACCGGTTTGGCCAGACCGAAGTCCATGACGTAGACGCGGCCGCCGCTTCGGGCCAGCATGATGTTATGCGGCTTGATGTCGCGGTGAACCACTCCCTTGGAGTGCGCGTAATCGACGGCGAGGGCGGCCTCGCGGACGATCTGCAGCGCCAGCGGCAGAGGCAGCTGTCGCGAGGGGCGTCCGCTCGGATGCCGGCCCGTCTGGGCGGGCCCGAACGAGTAGGCGGACAGAGGTTCGCCGTCGACGAACTCCATCGCGATGTAGTGCTTGCCTTCGTGCGTGCCCGCCTCATAGATGGTCGCGATGTTGGGGTGGGCCAGGCTGGCGGCCGTCTGCGCCTCGCGGAAGAACCGGCGGAGCTCGCTCTCGCCGAGGAGGCCCTCCGACATCTGTTTGATGGCGACGTAGCGCTCCAGATCGCACTGCCACGCTTTCCACACGACGCCCATGCCTCCGCGGCCGACTTCCGTCACCAGGATGTACTTGCCGCCGGCGTAACGGCGCGACGGGTCTTTGGCGGCGGCGACGACGTCTGCCGGCATGGGACCGTGCGAGACGGGCAGGGGCTCTTCCTCGGACGGCTTGTCCTCCCGCACGAGGGGGGCGCCGCACTTCTTGCAAGTGTAGCGTTGCAGGGGTTCGTAGGTGAGAGTGGAGAATCGTGCTCCGCAGGCCAGGCACGAGAAGTGGACGCGCGGGTGGAGATTCAGCGCCGTGGCGACCGCGTCGGCGGACAGGTAGCCTTTTCGCAGGAGCAGCTCGCCCAGACGGGGCGGCGACTGGCCTTGCTCGCCCATCTCCGCTTGGATGCGCAGGCACTCGTAGACGTGCTTCTCCGTCGCCAGTCCCTGTCGCACGAGCAGCCGCCCCAGGATGGCGTCTTCCAGCTTGGCATCCGTGAACTCCATGGCTTCGGCCAAGCGGCGTTTCTGTTCGTCGAGCAGGCTGTCGAGGTCCGGCTGCCGGATGAAGCCGCGACGCAGGAGGATCTGTCCGAGCGGCGGGGCGCCGGCGGGAGGCTGGGCGGCCTGTTCCTGCAGGCAGTCGGCGAGCTGATCGCGGGTGACCAGCCCGCGTTCCAGCGCGATTCTCCCGACGAGCAGGTCCATGTGCAGCGCCACGGTTGTAACCGTTCAGTAGTTCGATGGTTCAGCCGTTCATCCGTTCAAGAATCCCGCTCCTGCGTCCGGCTTCCGGAACAAACGAACCGATGAACGGGTGAACGCTTAACCACGGTTTAATTATAGTCGGCGCTCGGCCGGAAGCTTAACCTGGATGATTGATGTGATCGAGTTTTCCGCGTACCTCTTGCGTCCGGCTCCCAGACGTGTCACAATCCTCTCTCGTGCAGGGGATTAAAGGGAGACACAATGTCTGATCATCGGGATTTGCCGTTCATCAGTCTGCCGGACGAGATGGAAGAGACGTCCAAGACATTCGCGCCCAAGAGCGCCGTACTGACGAAGCCGGCGGCTGAGGCGGCATCCGGACGGTCGCAGACGACGTCGATCACGAAAGGTCCGCGACCGGAAGCCGTCGAGATGGTGTCACGGCCGTCCGGAAAAGGAACCGCATGGAAGCAACCGCAGAATCCCGCCGCCAAGTCGACGTTGGTTCCGCCATCGGGCGGGACCGTTTCGGAGGCGGAGAAGCGTCATGCGACGGCAGAAACGCGCGTCGGCGAGCCCGCCGTCCACGCCGCCTCGGGACCGCTGGCGCCGATCTCCAAGAAGCCGGAAGCCGCCGCGCCGTCGGCGATCGACAAGGAGTCGGACCTGCTCCTGCAACAGCACCGGGCGATCGAGGAAGCCCTGCGCAATTACGGACCTATCAAGCGAGAGCGCGAGGATCTGCGCGTGCGGGTGGCGATGTTGGAGCACGAACTGGCTCAAACGCGCCAGCAGGTCGCGGAACTTCGCGTGCAGGCGGACAAGGTCAAGGAGCTCCAGGAGAAGCTGGACGCGTCGCTCCTGTCGCACAGCATGCTGTCCACGGAGAACGCGAAGCTCAAGATGCGGTTGAGCGAAGTCGAGGACAAGCTCAAGCAATCGGAGCAACGCGCGCAGACGACGGAGGGCGTGCTCAAGAAGATGGAGACGGCGCTTCAGAACGCCAAGGAGGCGCGCGACGACGCGGAGCGGCGGATCGCCGGGGCCCTGGCGGCGCTGCAGGCGAGGCCGCGACCGTAGACGGCCGGCCGGATCTGCGCTCGTGAACAAGATCTACACCAAGCGAGGCGATGCGGGCCGCACGAGCTTGTTCGACGGGACGGACGTGCCCAAGTCCGAGCCGCGGGTGGCCGCCTACGGCGATGTGGACGAGTTCAACGCGGCTCTGGGCGTGGCGCGCGCGTTCGTGGAGGACAAGGACGTCGCCGCCGCGCTCCTGGGGATCCAGAAGGATCTCTTCGCCATAGGCGCGCAGTTGGCCGATCCCGGGTACGATCCCGCGAAGCGCACCAAGAAGACGAGGATCACCGAAGAACGGGTGGTCGAGTTCGAACGGATGATCGATCGTTGGGACGAGGAGTTGCCGCCGCTGCGTCATTTCGTCGTGCCTGGAGGAGGCAAGGGAGGGGCGTTGCTGCATCTGGTCCGCACGACTTGCCGGCGCGCGGAGCGCTCGATCGTGGCGCTGTCGGCTGGCGTGCCCGTTTCGCCGGTCATCATCAAGTACATGAATCGTCTCTCCGATCTTCTCTTCGTGATGGCGCGGGTCGAGAATGCGCGCCACGGCGAACAGACCATAGAGTGGTGAGCCGCCCTTCCCCTTCACCGGAGCGGCCGCATATAATAGGCCCGCATGGGGGCCAGTACGGAGCAGCGACTGGGCCATCTCGCGCTGGAGCGCGGCCTGGTCACGCGCGCGCAGTTGGACGAGGCTTTGGCGGAGCAGGAACGGCTTGACGGCGCCGGCGTCCACACGCGTCTCGGCCAGATCCTCGTGCGTCGCAGGGCGCTGTCGATCGAGCAGCTCATCGAGTTGCTCAAGAACCAAAGCGCGCCCGGGGCGTCGCCCGTCCCCACGCTGGAGCACAAATATCGAATCGTGCAGGAGTTGGGCTCCGGCAGCGGCGGCACGGTCTACTTGGCGGAGGATCTGCAGCTGGGTCGCCCCGTCGCGCTCAAGGTGCTTCGGCCGGACAACATGGTGTCCAAGACGGCCGTCAAGCGCTTCTTCGGCGAGGGCAAGGCGCTGGCGAAGCTGCGTCACCCCGGCATCGTTCAGGTCTATGAGATCGGGCAGGTGGAGAGCACGTACTTCATCGCCATGGAGTTCGTGCCCGGCGAGACGCTCGAGCGGCATCTCCTGAAGGGACGCCCTTCGTTCCGCGACGCCGCGGGGCTGGTGGCGGAGGTTGCCGACGCGGTGCACCACGCGCACGCGCAAGGCATCGTGCATCGCGATCTCAAGCCCGGCAACATCATGATCGAGACGGTGGGTTCCGAGCGGCACGTGCGGGTGATGGATTTCGGGCTCGCGCACGATGTCTTCGCGCGCACGCGTCTGACCGCGACCGGGGCCGTGGTGGGCACGCCGATGTACATGGCGCCGGAGCAAGTCTCCGCCCAGGCGATCGACGCGCGCACCGACGTGTACGCGCTGGGGGTGATCCTCTACGAGCTGATGTGCGGGCGGCCGCCCTTCACGGGCCGGACCACCTATGAGCTGTACGAGGCGATCGTCGTCGAGGATCCGACGCCGCCGCGTCGCGCCAATCCGCGCGTGCCCGTGGAGATGGAGCTCATCGTGATGACGGCGCTGAACAAGCTGCCGGCGTTCCGCTATCCGACGGCGCAGGCGATGGCCTCGGATCTGCGCCGTTTCCTGCGGGGTGAGCCGGTGTCCGCCAAGGGGTTGTCGCTGGCGCACAAGGTCATCACGCGGGCTCGGCGCCATTGGGTCGCGCTGGCGGTCGCGTTTCTCATCGTCGTCGTGGGGGCCGTGGTGGGGACGTTCTTCGCGGGATCGGCGGCGCGGGAGCGGGCCTTCGAACACCTCTTGGGGCAGGTGGACGAATGCGTGAAGGGGCGGGACTTCGTAGGGGCATCGCGGCGGCTGGGCGAGGCGGCGGTGCTGCGTCCCGGCGACGGTCGCATGGCGCCGCGGCGGACCGCGATCGCCCGTCTCGTCGACGACACGGTGGCGGAGGCCGAGGAGCGCCTGCGGCAGGGGCAGCCACAGGAGGCGGCGGATCTGGCCCGGCGCGTGCTCGCCGTGGAGGCCGGCCAGGTGCAGGCGGCCGCGTGCTTGGGCAAGGCGAAGGCGCTCATCGAAGCGCAGGAGAAGTCGAAGCGGCAGGTGGCGGAGCGCCTGGCGCTGGCGCGCGAGCGCATCACCGACTGCGAGAAGGCGGTGACGCTGCCGCCGAGCTTGTACGAGGAGGCCCGGTTCCGGGATCTGGCGAGCCAGGCGCGCGCGGCCTTGTCGGAGAACCTGGCGCTGGGCGAGGGGCTGGACGTTTCGTCGCGCGCGTTCACGGAGTATCTCCTCGGTCGGTTGGAGTTGTACGAGGGGCGGATCGACGGCGCCATCGAGGCCTTGAGCCGCGCCATCGCCGCCGGGCCCAGCGGCCAGGCTTACTATGCGCGCGGCGAGGCTCACGTGGCCGGATTCCGCCGCGAGCGGGCGATGTTCGGGGGCAAGGATGAGGACCTCCCCGACGTCTATCGCGAGCGGATAGAAGAGATGCGCCAGGCGGCCTTGGAGGATTTCAGGAAGGCCCAGGAGATGCATTTCGGCAGCGGATCGGAGATCCCGTATCTGGAGGCCCTCGTGCTCCATTACGAGGGGCGCTCCGTGGAGGCCCTGGAGAAGCTGGAGGAGCTGGGACGCGTCGATCAGGCGGCGGTATGGCTGCTGCGGGGCGAGATCCTGAACGCGCTCAGCCGCGACGCGGAGGCGATCAAGGCGTACGAGACGGCGCATGACATCGCGCGCAGCGATCCCAACGCGTTGCTGGCGTTGGCGGACATGCGGATGGAGTACGCGCTTTATCACGGGCCCGAGGCCAGGATCATGGAAGGGCTGGATCACGCGATCGCCGCGATGGACATGGCCATTCGAATCCGTCCGAGCGTGGCGCATCTGTATGTACAGCGGGGGCGCCAGCGCATCCACAAGATCGAGCAGATGCAGTTCCAGCAGAAGCCCGGAGCGGATGCGGAGCTGGAGCAGGCGAAGCTGGACTTCGAGACGGCGATCCGGCTGGATCCTCGAGACGACCGCGGGCATTCGGGACTGGGGATCATCTTGCTCCAGAGGGCCACCCAGCGTCTGTACGAGCCGGGAGGCATGCAGAAGGCGGCGGAGCTGGGGGCGGAATTCGAGGCGGCGGCGGCCGCGACGGCGCAGGCGATCGAGCGCAATCCGTGGAGCGGCGAGCTCTACCGGGACCGCGGGCTGGCCTTGTCGATGAAGGGGATGTGCCTGATGCTGGCGGGGAAGGACGCGCAGCCCACGCTCGACGAGGCGTTCCGGCTCATCCAGCGGGCGGAGGAGCTGAAGTACCACGTGAACACCACGTACGAGGCGCTGGCCCTGACGCATCTGTGGCAGGCGTCGCTGGATCTGCAGAAGATGCGGTCGATGAAACCGCACCTGGATCAAGCGATCGCGGCGGCGACGAGGGCGATCGAGACGTCCAGCACGTCCTCAAGGGGCCGGTGCCTGGCTTTCCGCAGCGTGCTGCGCATGGTGCTGGCGTTCTATCTCTTCTTCACGTCGAAGGACAAGGACACGTCCGCGGAGATGTTCGACCTGGGGGCGGAGGACATGAAGGAGGCGGCCGAGCTGGATTCGATGCTGGCGAGCTACGATCACGAGCCGATCCTCGAGTTCAGCCGGGCGCTGCGCCTTCAAACGCAGAAGAAGGAGAAGGAGGCGCGCGAGGCCTTTCAGGCGGCGGAGCGGAAGTTGGGAGGGATGATGCGGGCCTCGCAAGGACCGGAGGCGTTCTTCGTGCAGCTGTTCGCCCGATCGATGCGCGGTTTCTGCTGCTTCTATACGGAACGCTATGGGGAGGCGGCCGACGAGTGGACGGCGCTTACGCAGCACTTCCCTCCGATCTCGTTCGTGCTGAGCGGATGGATCGCCCAGGCGAGGAAGCGGGCGAAGACGCCGTAGCTGGAATTGAGGCATAGCTCAGCGTCGGGTATCACCTTCATCGCGCCTGTGGCCCCTGGAGAATGGACCTCTGAGGAAGGCAGGAAACCAGGAAAGGGCCAACGTGCGGCTATCTGGCGACTTCATTCCTGGCTTCCTGGTTTCCTCAGCGAGGCCTTCGTCGGAGGGGACCCCGTGTTACCCGAACCGGCTTCCAATCGAACCGTGCCGGAATTGACATAAGCCGCGGATCGCATATAGTACCGGCGGGTGGCATAGGAGGAGTTCCATGATGCAGCGCCACTCGCGCGGAGCGGTCTTGGTGGTCGACACGGAGCGGGCGCGGCTGGAGAGGGTCTTGGGCGTCCTGTCCGCGCGAGGCTTCCAGACGCGGAGCGTCTCATCCGTCCGTGACGCCTGTTCGGCCCTGCAGCGCAGCGAGTTCGATATCGTCCTCGTGTCGGACGCGAAACCCCTGGAGATGCTGCGGGAGATGCGCTCGGCGGCGGCGCTCTCTCGCGTGGTCGTCCTGGGAGACTGCCGCGACTGGGCGACCTGCGTCGAGTTGGCGGCGCTGGGCACGATGGACGTGATCTCGCCGCTGACCTGCGCGGACGAGGTCGCGCGGCGGTTGCGCAAGCTCATGGGGCGAGAGGCGGCGGCTTGAAGCCGCTCGCCTATTTCGTCCCGAACACGTTGGCGTACCGGTAGTAGACCTCGAGGGTGAGGGCGTTGATGGCGGTGCAGTAGACGCGGCCGCCCTCGCAGCTCCAGCGGTCGACGGTCTCCCAGGAACCGGATTTGCAGCCGGTGCTTTGGGTGTTCTGGTTCTTGACCAGGGCGTCTTTCATGCTCTCGTTCCACTGCTTCCAGTAGGAGCCCGTGGGGCCGTCGAACTGGAAGAGGGCCAGGGAGGCGTAGTACCAATAGTAGAAATCGATGTCATTGTCTTTCCAGGCGGGCTTGTCTTTGACGAGCAAGGAGCAGCCGCCCTGGAGCCGGGTGTCGGACTTGTTCTTGTCCATGAAGACGCGGGCCATGACGGCGATGGCGGTGAGGGCTTCGTGGTGGTTGAAGCTCTCGTTGAGGCCCGGGACGAAGACCTTGCCGGTGCCTTTGTGGGTGTAACCGACGCGATAGTAGTTCTCTTCGGTGACTTCATCGAGCCAGTTGCGGGTGCCTTCGTAGCCGGTCCTGGGGAAGGAGAGGCCCGAGATCTCGGCGGATTTCAAGGCCATGACGGCCCAGCCGCTGACGGAGGTGTCGTTGTCGCCGCAGCGGTAGGAGTAGCGCCAGCCTTTGTCGGGGTTCTGGGCGGCGATGACGAAATCGACGGCCTTCTGGGCCTGGTCCTTGAAGAGGTTGGATCCGGTGAGGCCGTAGGCCTCGGACATGGCCAGGGCGCAGATGGTGTGGTTGTACATGTACTTCTGGGCGGTGCGGGGGCCGATGCAGCCCTCGGGGTCCTGGTGGTTCATCAGCCACTGCAGCCCCCTCTTGACGACGTCGCCGAAGCAGATGCCGTCGTGGGTGTCTTTGGAGAGGTGGGAGTACCCGGCGCCGAGGAAGGCGAGGATGGATAGGCCGGTGACGCCGGTGTTGAAGTCCTCCTGGCCGGGATTGGGGCTGCACTTGCCGCCGGAGGCGTACTTGGGCAGGCGGTTGCAGCGGTTGGTGTAGTTCTGGACGCTCCAGGAGCCGTCCTCGTTCTGGTGGCGCGCCAGCCACTTGAGGGCGGATAGGACGGCGTCTTCCGTATCGCCGCCTCCACCGCCCTTATTGACCAGGTTGCGTTTTCCGCCCAGGCGTCCGCCGTAACGGCCTCCGCCCCCTCCGCCCGTGCCGATGGTGTCGTAAGTGCCCTTGCCTTTGAACGGCTTGTCGGAGACGAAATCGAGGGAGTCTCCCTTGGCCTTCTGGAACTCCTCGTTGTCTTCGGTCTCGTTGTGGTCGGCTTCCTCTTCCTTCTTGAACACAGGGTCCTCGGTGGACTTCTTCATGTCCAGGACCTTCTCGTTGGGAAGGTCGGGCGGCTTTTCCATGTCGGGGATGACGCGCGGTTTGCGCGGCGGGGCGACGACGACGGCGTCGTCATCGTCCGGAGGGCTGCCGATGACGACCAACCAGGCCATGAGCAGGGCCAGGACCACGTGGATCCCCGTGGACATGGCCCACCACGGCGTCTTGGCGATCAGCTTATCGGTGAACGTCTCCGGCTCGCCGGGCGGCAGTTCCGTTTCCACGACCTGCTCTTCTGGGACATCGTCGTTCGGCGGTGGAACGGGCACTTGCTTCGTAGCCATCGGCACCTCCCGAATGGGGCACGCAAACAGGAGCCAGAATATACTCCCGGCGTATAGCCATTGGAACGTAAAAAACCGGCGGAGGTTCGGAGAGTTCTGCGCGAACCGTCGGGCCTGGGTCCGGGTTCAGGGGCGTGCCGATACCTTCGCCCGGACCCTCGACCCGTTACGGCAGTCTGCACCTACTTCCGGGTGCCCGTGAAGACGCTGGGGTAGCGGAAGTGGACTTCCAGCGTCAGCGCATTGATGGCCGTGGCGTAGACCCGCCCGCCCTCGCAACTCCAACGGTCGACGGGCTCCCAGGAACCGGCGCGGCAACCCGCGGTCGGTGGGGATTGGTTGGGCACGAGCGCCTCCTGCAGGCGTTCCTCGAACCGGCGCCAGTGCAGGCCTTGCCGGTCGGCATCGAATTGGAAGAGCGCCAGGGCGGCGTAGTACCAGTAATAGAAGTCGATCGCGTTGCCGGACCAGGCCGGAAGGTCGGCGACGAGCAGATCCGCCGCGCCGCGGACGCGTGCCTGAGAGCGGTCGCGGTCCATGAAGAGGCGCGTCATCATGGAGATCGCCGTGAGGGCCTCGTGGTGATCGAAGGCTTCGTTGTGGGCGCAATGCACCTTGCCGGTTTCGCGATGCGTGTACCCCGCGCGGTAGTAGTTCTCTTCGGTGACCTCGTCGAGCCACGCGCGGCATCCGTCGTAGGCCGAACGGGGGAAGGCGAGTCCGGAGAGTTCTGCGGACTTGAGCGCCATGACGGCC
Source organism: Planctomycetota bacterium (assembly GCA_016190155.1). GTDB lineage: Bacteria > Planctomycetota > MHYJ01 > MHYJ01 > JACPRB01 > JACPRB01. Next base: position 1,196 of record JACPRB010000170.1, on the reverse strand, counting down.
CAGCCGGTGACGGATGTGTCGTTGTCGCCGCAGCGCAGCGAGTAGCGCCAGCCCCAGCCCGGGTTCTGCGCGGCCACGAGGAAGTCGACGCTCCGTTGCGCGCTATCCTCGATCAGCCTGGAGCCCGTCATCCCATACGCCTCGACCAGGGCCAGCGCGGCGATGGCGTGGTTGTACATGTACTTGTGGGCGGTGCGGGGGCCGATGCAGCCCACCGGATCCTGATGGCTTTGCAGCCATTGAAGGGCGCGGCGCACGACGTCGCCGAAGCAGAGGCCGTCGTGGACGTCGCGCGACAGGTGCGTGTAGCCGGCGCCGAGGAAGGCCAGGAGCGCCAGTCCCGTGACGCCGGTATCGAAGTCCTCGTGCGCGGTTTGCGGCGTGGGGCAGGCGCCGGCGGCGGGACGGCATCGATGGACGTGGGCTTGGACGCGCCACGGGCCGTCGGGGTCCTGATGGCGCGCGAGCCAGCGCAGGGCGGACAACACGGCCGCCGGAGGCGCGGAGGGGCGACCGTTCGGAGAGCGGCCCCGGTCGAAGCGCCCGCCCCAAGGACCGCCTTTCGAGCCGGCTGCGTTCGCGCCCGCTCCGATTGCGGAATTCGTCGCTCGGCTGTTGAACGGCTGGCGCGTCACGAAGTCGGTGTTCTCTCCCTTGATCCGGTGGTCTTCAAAGTCCCGGGACTCGGGGGTGGCTTCCGGATCCGGATCGAGTATCTGTTCCCTTTCGGGGACCTGGGTGAGGGGCACGGGCGCCTTCTCCGGGATGTCTTTGATGAACTCCGGCTGTTCGGGCGGGTGCGACCGAGGTTGTCGAATCAGGGGGACATCTGTGGCCTCGACCGGGCGACCCAGGACCAGGAAGTACGCCATGAGCAGGGTCGCCAGCGTGTGAAGTCCCACGCTCAACGTCCACCACGGGGTCTTCTCGACGATGTGATCGAGGGGCGCCGGGGTGGGAGCCGTTTCGTCTTTCATCGTGCCTCCGGATACAGATTGAAATATACGGATAGGTTAATCGGCTCCGGCCGTCCAGGCACGCGAAGGACGGCGTGAAGCTCGCCACCGTTATAACGAAGGGTTTCGGGAAAGGTTCGGCGATGAGAGGCGACTGTGTGATACAATCAAAACATGCCTGGCGAGAAGGCGAGTCGCGTTCGTCGGACGGTGGTGGTGCTGCTGCCCTTCCTGATGCTC
>JACPRB010000169.1 GCA_016190155.1 Planctomycetota bacterium | reverse complement strand
AGGGCTCCGTCCCGCCACACTCGGGTGAGGAACGCGGTGATGTCCCGCTTGACCCGCTCCCAGAGGTCGCGGTCGTTGGGCTCGAACACCACCCACTGGGTGCCCTGCTCGATGGACTCTTCGACGAAGTTGAAGAGCCGTCGTACGTTGATGTAGCGCCAGGCAGGATCGCTGGAGACGGTGCGTGCGCCCCAGACGCGGATGCCGCGGCCCGGGAAGGTGCGGATGCAGTTGATCCCATCCGGATTGAGGGAATCCTGCTCGCTCTTGGAAACCTGGAACTGGAGGCCGATGGCGCCCCGTACCACCTCGTTGGCTGGCGCCTTGTGCACGCCGCGCTCCGTGTCGCTGCGGGCGTAGATACCGGCAACGTAGCCGGACGGCGGGACGGTCTTCGGCGCGTCGGTGAGCGGGTCGTTGATCGAGAGCCAGGGGTAGTAGAGGAAACCGTAGGAGCTGTCGAAGCCCTCGCGGAACGCCTTCACGTCCTGCGGGATCGATCCCAGCGGCGGGTCCATCACGTACCCGAGGTCTGCGCGGCCGGCGCAGTAGTCCAGGCCCGCCTGCACGATGGCCGTGCTCGTCTTTCCGGGAATGACCAAGTTGTTCACGTCATCGACCGTGTCAAGGGCATGGAGGCCCGTGCGGGCCGCCGCGTCGCCGATGAACGCCGTGTCCGTGATGTCTGCCGCGCCATCAGCCCCGCCCGCGAGCGCCGCGCCGGCGATCACCGCCGGACGGTTGGCCGGCGGTGCCGTCACGCTATTGAGATTCGAGAGCTGAATGTAGTTCGAGCGGCCGTTCACGCGCGTGAGGGCGTAGTTCTTCTTGGCCGGGTCCATGGACAGGTCGTCCCAGGTCTCGACAACCTCGCCGTCCTCTTTCACGACCAGCTTGAACTCGCCCGCCGAGTCGGCCGTTCCATCGGCAACGTCCACCGTAAGCGCGTTGCCCCATTCGCCCTCGTTCAGAGCCTGGACCAGAAGCGTGTCGAGCGGGGTTCCGCTTTCCCGGTCTTTGAGCGTTACGCTCGCGATGGCGGCCGTCGCCGAGGCCACGCGGGCCACGTAGCAGCGCCGGCCGCCGTTCAGGAAAAACCCGTTCACGGCGTAGGCCAGGAACGAGTCGCGGCGGTACGAGCCGAAGTGCTTCTGGAACTGGGTCCAGTTCGTGATGAGCCGGGGGCTGTTCAGGGCTCCTCGCGCGGCAATCCCGACGAAGGCGGCCGTCGTGGTGCCCACGCCCTCGATGGGGAATGCGCCCGAGGGGATCTCCTCCACGAAGACCCCGGGGCGCAGATATTCCTTTGCCATGTCGCCTTCCTCCTATGAACAGTCCGGTAGCTGCACCTCGACCCGGTGTTCGCGGGCGAGCGGCACAAGCTTCTCCACGCCCACGGGCAGGCGGGCCTTCACGGTAAACGTGAGCGCCCGCTCGAACTCGCGCTCGGTGCTCCGGTCCCGAAAGGTCAAGCCTCGATCGAGGTAGAAGCGCCTGCCGCTTGATCCCACAAGGATCGGGTGCGCGTCGATGAAGCGCATGTATTGCCCGAGGAGCAGGCGATCCTCGCGGCTCGAACTCGTATGCCCGCGGACCGTGTAGAAGAGGTCGTATGGTTGCTCGGGCCAGCGGACCACGGCCGTCCCGGCCTCAAGGTCCTTCTCCACTTCGAACTCGTTCTCCATCCGGGCGAAGCCGCGCCGCACGTCGAGGAGCTGAAGCGTCGTCACCGGAAGCGTGAGCTCTACAAGGTCCGGGTCGGGCGTGACCATGCGCAGCGGGACGGCCTGGCCATTCAAGGACACGTTCATCGGGTCCTCGAGGCCCTGCTTCAAGGCCAGCTCGATCTCAGTGAAGACGTTCTCGTCGGGCATCGGCTATCCCTTGTCTCCGAAGGTTTCTTCCACCAGTTCGGTCGTTAGCTTCTCGGCCGTCCTGCGCTCCCGGAAATCCCGATAGGCCGGTTTCACGAACGGCCGTCCCGGGATGAAGAGCTCCGTCGTCTCCGGCTTCAGGTGAAAGCCCCTCGCATGGAGAAAGGCCCTCATCTTGGGGGTGACGGGGACGCGGGTTCCGTTCTCGCGCTCGTGGATGGCGGCGATATTGGTCCCGTCCTCGGCCCGGCGGTTGACTCCCACGAAGACCGCCAGCTCCTCGACGAAGCGCACGCCGACCGAGCCCAGGAGGTCTCCATCGTCGATGAGCGGCTTACTCGATCCCTTTTGCTCGATGGTGAATCCGTGGAGCGGCTTCATTTCCTTGCCATCGAGGATGCGCGTGCGGATATCTGAAGCGAGTTCCTCGCCGGCGCGCCGCAGCGCCTTCTGGGCGTTCCGGTGGAGGCGCTGGTCGAAGTTCTCCATGATCTCCTTGAGCTTCTCCCATTCGCCTTCTCGTCCCTCGGCCGCCATCACGCCTCCTTCCGGACCGCCACACGGGTGAGCAAGAAACGCTCCGCGACCTCGGCGCGCGCCTCCCGGTGGACGACGATGTAACGTTCGCCTTGGAAGATCACCCGTGCGCCCACATCGAGGGCGAGGCCCTTGGACTCGAGCTCGTCCGTCCGCACAGTGATCCGGCCGTCGATCTCCACGGCCTCGCCGCCGGGCAGGACCAATCGGTCCTTCTCGAGCTTGACCCGTGCCCGGACGGGGACGGGGTCGGTGAAGGCTTTCGCGGAGACCGGCTCGTCGTAGAGCGGGTCCGCCTGGGTGGAGGCGGCATCAATCGTCTGGATCTGGACCTCCGTGCTCAGTTCCTCGAAGAACGGAGAAAGCACGTTGTCCCAGGCCTTGTTCACTTCGTCCCGAATTCCCACGCATCACCTCATACCGCGATGGGGTTGAGCCACTGCCGGAAGCGATTGAGCAAAGCGTCCACCTTGGGTAGGCCTGTCGTGATCGTCCGTCCCGACCCCGCTTTCAGGTCATTCGGGTACTGGAAGTCCACGGAGATCTCGTCGATGCGAACCCGGCTGATGCCGATGGCATTTCGGGTGCTCGCGCTCGACCCGGCCGCCACGTCCGCCTCGGCCGGGCCCGTCCGCAGAAACTCGATGGCGAGCAGGATCGCCGCTTCGTTTACCTCCGGCGGGACGGTCTCGAAGCCGAAGAAGCCGTGGACCTCGACGTTGCGCGCCCCCTTCGGGAAGATCCCGGGGAAGCCCGCGAAGATGTTCCGGCGCGCGCCGTTCAGCCGGATGTAGCCGGCGTCGGGATAGAGGACGTAGGACTCCGGCGTCAGGAGGTAGTCGTCCACCCGCAGTTCCAGGACCCCGACCACCGGGCGGTCATCGAGGAAGAGCGACTCGGTCCCGTTGCCGTCGACGCGGTGGGTGGCATCGCGCTTGAGGAAGTCGCGGCCGGCGAAGACGTCCGCCACGCGGGTCGCCCGGGCGATGGCCTTCTCGACAGTCTCGTCCGGCGCGGCCTCGACCGTCACGCCCCGGTCCCGGATCTCCTGGAGGGAGCAGTAGGCGGTCATGCTCCACCCCCGAGCAGCTCATCCCACTGCCGGCCCAGTTCCTGGGCTTCGCGGCGCGTCAGTTCCGTCGTGTCGGGATCGGCCTTGGCCTCGGCATAGTCGGCCCTCGTGCTGATGAACTCGATGATCGCCTGCGTCCCGTCCGGGTTCATGCGCCAGTGCGCGCCAGGCTTGCCCCCGAATTTCGGCGTGCCCTGGTTCACCGATGTGAGAAAGAGTGCCATCGCCTATCACCCGTTCGGATCGAGTTCCGAGGCCGCCCGCGCGATGCTGGAGAGCCGCACTTCGTCCATGCCTCCCGCGTACCAGCGCAGTCCTGGCCCATTCCAAAAGACGCCGAGAAAGAGCGGCTCCGCATTGACGTCCACCAAGGAGGGGGACAGCACGCGATCCTTGTCGAGCACGCCGTTCACGTACAAAGCCAGCCGCGAGCCGTCGAACGTGAGTGCGATATGCTGCCAGACCTCGTGCTCCAGTTTTGCCTGTGAGGTAATCGGCTCACGCTCGCCGCCGATCCAGATCGCTCCCACAGCCCGGGGCATCGGGTTCTTGAAAACCCGCAACTCGTAGGATTCGCGCTTGGCGAGGATGGTGCCGGACCCTGATATGTCCGAACCCGGCCTGATCCAAGCCTCAAGCGTAAGCGCCGAAGAGAGCCGAAGACTCGGCGAGTCCGGGACTTCGACCCGGTCGTTGACGCCGTCGAAGTGGAGCCCTCTGCCGTACCGGCCAGCGCCCCATGCCGCCCCCTGGATCTGACCGTCGTTGTTGTAAAGCGTGGCGTCGCCGAGATCACCCCCCAGGCCCTCGTCCATCTTGAAGAGGAGGACTGTGGAGGCGTCCGGCTGATAGCCTCCCGGAACGGAATGGAGCGGCCTTCGCCGGCTGGAGCGTCCAAAGATTCCAGGAGAGAAAAGCGAGAAGACCCTGCTCATCAGTCGAGCCCCGTGATAAAGATCCCACCGGCGGTTTCCCGCGCAAGGAAGTCCAGACGGGTGATCCCTTCGGCCAGCGAGATCTCCAGGCGATCGCCGCCCCGAACGAATCCGCGCCCGCCGGCAGCCGCCAACTTCGCAGCGGCGTCAGCGTCGTCAGCCGCAGAGTCAATCCAGTAGGCGTCCTCTTCCGCGAAGATCCGCAGATGCCTCTTCGGAGCCCCGAAGGAGAAGCTGTTCGTCGCTGCGGCGTACACGGTGGACGCCGTGAGCTCGGCGTGTTCGCGTGCGCCACCGGAGACGAGTCCAAGAAGCCGCTCAAGGCGCTTGAACGCGAGCTGGAGGAGATCCTCAAGCGGAAGAGGCGGCATGCGTTACTTCCTCCGAAACCATAGGCGAAGTTGTTCCTCGTCCGCTCGCACTTCAGGCTCCGCGAAGCCGGAAGACATGAAGAGACGGCGTAGACCGTCCTCACCGAAGGCGTAAAGTCGTTCCTCGCCGAGCGGGGTCTCCGCACCGCCCGCCCGGACGCCGGCGTAGGCCACGCCGCGCGGGGCCAAGACGTCCTTCAGGCGGCCGACCATTTTGGCGGGGTCGGCCATCTCCTCAAGCACGCCCTCCAGGAGGACGAGGTCGAATGATCCCGATGGCAGCGCATCGAGATCAGCGCGCACCACGTGAAGCGCGACGGCCTGGGTGAAGGCGGATGCATTCGCGCTGGGCTCCAGGCCCGTCACCGTCCACCCGTACTTCTCGAATTCCCGCAGGCGGAAACCAAGCCCGCATCCGACGTCGAGCAACCGCTTGCCGAAGGCGTTGAGCGGGGCGTCCCTCCCCGAGACGAGTCGATGGTAGCCGCGCATCGCCTCCACGGCGGACCTGGCTGCCTCCCGGATCGCGGCTGCGTGGTTGCGCGTGAGCGCCCCCGCGAAGCGGGCGTCGCGCCGCGCGAGAAGTTCCCCAACGGACGGCCTCGGATTCCGAAAGAGAATTCCGCACTCGCCGCAGCGGACAACCTCGCCGTCTGCCTCGGTCGGCTCGCCATGGGCGGTGCAGACCGGGCAGCGCACGCGGCGGCGCGCCTTCGGCTTCGGCTTCTCGTCAGCCGTCTCCGGCTGGATCTCTTCCTTGTCGGTCATGCGTCACGTTCCGTTTACGAACCGACCGAGATGTTCTCGGCGATCGAGACCGCGTCGGCTTCCTCGTAGGTCGCGTCCACCCGGCTCGTGAAGGCGTACTGCCGCATGCGGGCGAAGATGTTCTTGTCCCGCTCCATGCTCATCTGGCGGTGGATGCCCGTGATGAGATTCTTGCGCAGGGTCAGGATCACGAAGGTCAGGTCGGTGAAGGGCGTCCCGCCGATGGTCGCCGACAGGTTCGAGGGGATCATCGGCACCCGCGTGAGCGGGATGCCCGCGTAGGTCGCCGGCGTTTCCGTCAGGAGGAACTTGTCGCCGGCCGGTGTCGGCCGCTGCCCGAGGATCTTCTTGTAGCCGTGCTCGAACTTCGGGCTCACGTAGTACCGCAGGTCCGCGTAGTCCCGCAGGTACTTCT
>JACPRB010000168.1 GCA_016190155.1 Planctomycetota bacterium | reverse complement strand
GAGTATTCTCCGGACGGAAAACGGAGGATCCCCGAGTTCGGTTGCGGTCGCCGCGCTGGGTCCTCCGCTACCGCCCGGCTCTCAGCGCCTCCCCCATCCACGACTGGTAGATCGCTCTCTGAAGGGCCGTCGGTTTACGAACCGCCTCCACCGAGACCGTCACATCCTCTCGCTCGCCCAAGACGACGTCCACCTCGCGCAGAAACGGCCCTCGCAACAACGACACGCGCGCCCGCTGACCCGGCCTGCGTTCCTCGATCCGCTTCTCCCAATCGTCCGGTCCCACACGCAGCCCGTCGATCGCCAGGATCTCGTCCCTCGCGCACAGGCCGCCCTTCTCCGCGGGCGACCCGGCCCGCACGGAGGTGACGAGGACGCGATCGCCCGCCCGCCCCGCGATGATCCCCAGCCACGTCTTCCGCACAGGCAACTCGCGGTCGTCCTCCCTCTTCGGCTTGCGCACGAGGCGGCAGCCCGCGTGGCGCAGAAACGCGTCGAAGTCGATCTCCACCGTCCCGTCCACATAGTCCCACCAGAACTCGTCGAACGTCGACCCCGCCGCGCGCTCGACCGCTCGCTTGAACTCCGGCTCCGGAAAACCCACCCCGCGACGCCCGTACGCCTCCCAAAGGGCGCGTAGGACGTCGTCCAACGACCGCCGGTTCCTCGTCCGCGCGCGGATCTCCAGATCCATGCACAGCGCCACGAGCGACCCCTTCTCGTAGTAGCTGACCTGCGCGTTGGGCGTGTGCTCGTTCGGATTGTAAAACTTGATCCACGTGTCGAAGCTCGACTCCGAAAGGCTCTGATGACGTCGCCCCGGCTTGTCCAGGTACTGCTGGATCCGCTCGGCCAGCGCCTTGAACGTCCCCTTGACGGAGACCAGTTTCGCGCGCCGCAGCGCCAGGATCTCGTAATACGAGGTGAAGCCCTCCATGACCCAAAGCAAACCCGTATACGTCTCGCGCTCGTAGTCGAAGGGACCGAGCCCGACGGGATGGATGCGCTTCACGTTCCACAGGTGGAAAAACTCGTGGGCCACCAGCTGCAGGAAACGCTCGTAGCGATCGCGCTTGGCGAACGCCTGCGCCGGATGCTGCAGGCTCGTGGAGTTCAGATGCTCCAGCCCGCCGCCGTCCTGCGTAAGCGTGTGCAGGATGAACGTGTAGTCGCGATACGGCACGCCGTCGAAGATGCCCGCCTCCGCGGCGATGATCTTGCGGATGTCCCGCACGAGCTCGCGTCGATCCCGATTGACCGGCCCGTGAACGGCCAACCGGTGCTCCCGCCCGAATTGCCTCCACACCTGCAGATCGAAGCGGCCGCACTCGATGGGGGAATCGACCAGGACGTCGTAGTCACCGGCCTGCAGAACGCCCGACGACAGCCGTTCCAGACCGGAGACGATTCGCCAGCCGCGCGGCGGCCGGACATCCACCGTCACCGGCACGTGCTTGGCGCCGTCGACGTACATGAACACCGCGGCCCCGTTGACGTACGCGTGCTCGTCGTCCAAGTGCAGGCCGCGAACGTTGAGCTCGTTGGCGTAGACGCGATATCGCGCCGTCACCCGCCGCGCTCCGGCCGTGAACACCCGCCAGCGGTGCTTGGCCGTTTTGCCCCAGCGCCGCCCCGGCGCCTCGAAGTCCTGCACGTTGCGCGCGTAGTCGCGCACCTTGTACGAGCCCGGCGTCCAGACCGGCATCACGAGATCGATGTACTCCCCTTCCATATCCCGCACCTCGACGGCCACCGCGAAGAGGTGCGACCGAGGCCGGCGCATCGCGAGGGCGTAGCGAATTTCGGGCATGGCTACTCTACGCCGTACTCGCGCAGTTTGTTGTGAAGCGTCCGGCGGGACACCCCGAGGCGTTTGGCGGCCTGCGTGCGATTGCCGCGCGTCTCGGCCAGCGCCGCCTGAACGGCCGCCTTCTCGGCCTCCATGCGTGAAGCGCCGAGACTCGATCCGACCGCCGCCGCGGGCTCGCCCGCCGGAAGCGCGGCGCGCGCGTCCGCCTCCGTGATCGTCCCCGACGACAAGACGACCAGGCGCTCGATCATGTTCTGCAGCTCGCGGACATTGCCCGGCCACGCGTGCGCCTTCAACGCATCGATCGCGCGCGGATCGAGGACGACGACCTTCCCATGCTCCTTGCAGAACTGCCGCACGAAGTACTCCGCCAGCTCCCGGACGTCTTCGCGCCGCTCCCGCAAAGGAGCCACCGTGATCGGCACGACGCTGATGCGGTAGAACAAATCCTCGCGGAACTTCCCTTCCTTCTTGAGCGTCTCGAGGTCCCGATGCGTGGCCGCCACCACCCGCACGTCGACGCGCTGGGTCTCCGTGCCGCCGAGGCGTTCGAACTGTCGATCCTGCAGGATGCGCAGGAGCTTCACCTGAGTGGCCGGCGACAGATCGCCGATCTCGTCGAGGAAGATCGTGCCGCCGTCGGCCAGCTCGAATCGTCCCGGCTTCGATGCCGCCGCCCCCGTGAACGCGCCTTTCTCGTAGCCGAAGAGTTCGCTCTCGATGAGCGTCTCGGGCAGCGCCGCGCACACGACCTTGATGAAAGCCTTCGCGCCGCGCTTGCTGCCGCCGTGCAGCGCCCGCGCGACCAGCTCCTTGCCGGTCCCGCTCTCGCCGCGAATCAGCACGGTCGAACTCGTCGGCGCCACCTTCGCGATCAGGTCCTGAACTTCCTTCATCTTGGGCGAACGGCCGATCATGCCGCCGAGGACGGGGCCGGAGGCTTCCGGACGCGCCGCTTCATGCTTGCCCAGCGCCCGGCGCACCTCGAAGACGATTTCGTCGCGCTCGAAGGGCTTCCGCACGTACCCCGCCGCGCCGAGCTCCCAAGCCTTCTGCCCGATCTCCGCCGTCCCGTGCGCGGTGATCAGGATGACCTGGGTGGTCGGATCGATCTCGAGCGCCTTGCCCAACAGTTCCAGGCCGTCCATGCCGGGCATCTTCAGGTCGCTGATGACGACCGCAACTTCCCGCGTATTGAGGATCTCGAGCGCCGCCTCGCCCGAAGAGGCGGAGACGCACGGGATCCGCTCCTGCGCCAGGATCCCGGTCAACACCTTGCACATCGCGGGCTCGTCGTCGACGACGAGCACAAAGGAATCATCAGTCTGGGTCATCGCGCATCCGGTTGCTTGCGACCGTTCAGCCGTTCCACGGTTCAACCGTTCGTCCGTTCAAGAGGCGTACTCCGGTGTCCAGCTTCCCGAACGGATGAATCGACGAACCCATGAACGGGCGAACGGAATATTACTTTAGGACCGCCGATGGGGGATGTGGAAGCTAAACTTCGCTCCGCGCGGCCGGACGTTTTCCACGGCGATCTGGCCGTCGTGCGCCTCCAGCACGCGGGCGGCGATCGCCAACCCCAGACCCGTCCCGCGCGTCTTGGTCGTGTAGAAGGGCTGGAAGATCCTGTCCAGATCATCCGGCGAGATGCCGGGCCCCGAATCCTCCACCTCGATCACCTCGTAGTGGGACAGCGTCTTGGGCATGGAACGGGTGCGCACGGTCACGAGGCCCTTGTCGCCCACGGCGTCCACGGCGTTCTTGAGGACATTCAAGAGCGCCTGCTTGAGAAGCTCCGGGTCGGCTTGGATGGAGGGGAGCATCGGATCGAGCTCACGCCGCACTTCGACGCCGGGCGGCAGAGCCGCCCCCTGCAGCGTCAACACGCCCTCCACCAGTTCGTTCAAGGAGACGTCCTTGAAGCGCGGCTCGCGCGGGCGGGCGAACGAGAGGAAATCCTCGATGACGCCGTTGAGGCGATCGACCTCTCCGACGACGAGCTTCAAGTAGTCGCGCGCGCCGTCGCCGACCGCCTTGTCTTCCAGCTCGCGTTGAACGAGCTGCGTCGCGCCCTTGATCGACGCCAGGGGATTCTTGATCTCGTGCGCCACCCCCGCGGCCATCGTGCCGACGAGCGCCAGCCGGCGGCGTCGCTCGGAGCGTTCGTACCACCGGACGAGCACCTGGCGATAGAGCACGAAACCCACGACCGTGACGACGCCGATGGCCAGGAGCGTCGGGCCGCCCTCCGGCTTGACGCGCCGGAAGAGCCACATGTTGAACAGCACCGCGCCGATGGCCACCGCCAACAGGAGCAGGGCGTGGCGCACGGGGGTCTCCGACTCGAGCAATCCGTGCCGAAAGATGGCCGCCGCCAGGATGATCGTGCAGGCGAGGCTGCCGATGTGTCCCAGGAAAGGGAGCGGACTGCCCAGGATGACCACGAGGTCCGCCATTCCCGTCAGCGTGCCGATGGCGATGCCGACGACCACGAAGTTGAGCGCGTTGCGTTCGAGTTCGGACCGCACTTCCCGACGCCGCGCCGACACGACGAACGCGGACCAGACGAGAAACGGGAACAGGGCGAAGAGATACGCGAGGTTCCACGCAACGCCGTCGACGAAGCTTTGAAGCCACGGCGAGGCGATGGCTCCCGCCGTGGAGAGCGCGAAAGGCGCCGTCGCGGTGTAGAGAGCGACCACCCACTTCCCCATCGCGCGTTCGCGCCGGCAGAAAACGACCACGAAGTGCCACAGGAACGCCGGGGCGAGCGACGAGCCGACGAGGGCCAAGTACCTCCACGGGCGCGCTTCCGGGATCGTCCGCTGCAACCCTTCGCAGATGTCCCACAGGAAGAGCGACACGCACAGGAGCGCGATCGGCAGTCGCCCTCGCGACTGATAGGCGCGGAAGCCGACGAACATCGCGAGAAACAGATTCCCGATCGACGCGAGAAAGAAGAGGGAGGCCTCGACGCCGGTGCGATCCATGTCCCTATTGTAAAGGTTCAACCGTTCTTACGTTCATCCGTTCGCCCGTTCCCCCGTTCATCCGTTCATCCGTTGGCCTGTTCAGACGTCCAGCGGGCTGTTCGTAACCGTTTCGGAGTGTCCGATACGGAGGAACGGATGAACGCATGAACCGATGAACGGTTAGTCCTGCTGGCACAGGACACGGCCGGGCCCCGCGTTCTCGCCGCGGAACTCCCGGTCCAGAAGGCCCATGATCACCACGTCGTACCATTGGCCATCGAGGAAGCGCGCCTCCCGCAACGAGCCTTCCGCGCGGAAACCCGCCTTCTCGTAGCAACGGATCGCGCGCCGGTTATAGGCGTACACGCGGAGGCCGATGCGACGCAGATTCAAGCGGTTGAACCCGTAGTCGCACAGCAGCCGCATCGCTTCACCGCCGTATCCGCAGTCTTGGAACTCCTTCTCGCCGATCATGATGCCCAACTCCGCGCAGCGGTTGGGAAAGTCCGCGCGATCGAAATGCAGACCGCAATTGCCGATCGGGCGATCGCCTTCCTTGAGGACGACCAGGAAGACCGAACTTCCCCACTCCTTGTACAGGCCCTCGATCCACTCCCGTTCCCGCACCGCATTCATCGGCCAGGAGATCGCCAGATAGCGGTTCACTTCCGGATCGTTGATCCATCGTTCCACGAGCGGCACGTCTTCGACTTCGAGGGGGCGCAGATAGAGACGCTCCCCGACACGAAAGGGATTCTT
>JACPRB010000163.1 GCA_016190155.1 Planctomycetota bacterium | reverse complement strand
CGCTCACGGCGGTCCTGGCGGATCTACCGGGGCTCATCGAAGGCGCCCACGCCGGCAAGGGATTGGGCGACGTCTTCCTGAGGCACATCGAGCGCACCCGGATCATCCTGCATCTGGTGGACGTCGGCCCCGACGCGACGCCGCCGGCCGGGGACGCCTACGGCATCGTCCGCCGGGAACTGGAGCGGTACAGCGCGACGCTGGCGGGCAAACCGGAGATCGTCGTCGCCAACAAGCTGGACATCCCCGGCGCGAAGAAGGGCATGACCGCGTTCAGGAAAGCGGCCGGAAAGGACGTCATCGGCCTCTCGGCGGCCACCGGCGAGGGGCTCAAGGCGCTCGTCCGGGAAATCTTCTCGCGCCTTCAGATCAAGTGATAAGATAGCGGCAGGAAATCCGGAGAAGCCATGGAACTCGCCAGCATTTTCGCCGCGATGGTCAAGGAAGACGCGTCGGACTTGTTCTTGAAGGTGGGCGTGCCGCCCGCGATGCGCATCGTGGGCCGCGTCACCTCGCTCGGAGGCGCGCCGGTCACCGAAGAGAACATGATGGAGATCTTCAACGAAGTCACCGACGACTTCGCGAAGAAGCGATTCGCCGAACGGGGCGAGATCGACGTCAGCTACGAGATCTACGGCGTCGGACGTTTCCGCGCCAACATCTTCCGCCAGCGCGGCTACATCGGCATGGTGTTCCGTCACATCCACGCGAAGATCCCGTCGATGGAGGAGCTCAACCTTCCCGCGGAGCAGCTCAAGAAGCTGGCCCTGGTGCCGCGCGGCCTGATCCTGGTGACGGGCACGGCCGGCTCCGGCAAGTCCACCACCATCGCGTCCATGCTCAACTTCGTCAACAACACCGAGGAGAAACACATCATCACGGTCGAGGATCCGATCGAGTTCACCTTCGTGGACAACAAGTGCGTCCTCGACCAGCGCGAGGTCGGCCAGGACACGGAGAATTTCGTCATGGCGCTCAAGCACGCCGTGCGGCAGTCGCCGGACGTCATCTTCATCGGCGAGATGCGCGACCTGGAGACGATGGAGGCCGCCATCAACGCGGCCGAGACCGGGCTCTTGGTCTTCTCGACGCTGCACTCGCTCAACGCCATGCAGACCGTGGACCGCATCATGAACATGTTCCCGGTCCACCAGCACGAGTTTCTCCGGCTGCAGCTCTCGGAGCTGCTGGAAGGCGTCGTCTCGCAGCGCCTGTTGCCGACGAAGGACGGATCGGCGCGCATGCCGTGCATCGAGCTCATGATCGCCACGCCCACGACGCGCGAGCACCTGCTGCACGGGAGGACGCGCGAGCTGTACAAGGCGCTGCGCGAAGGCAGCTACTACGGCTGCATGACGTTCAACCAATCGCTCAAGTCGCTCCTGGAGAGGGACCTGATCACCCTGGAGGACGCGCTGCACTCGGCGGACAACCCCGACGAGTTGAAGCTCGAGCTGCGGGGCATCTCCAAGGACAATCAAGGACGCTGGGGATCGGAGGCCCGGAAGAAGTAGAGGATCCGTTCGGCCGAGGCGGATCTCCCCGGCGACCGTCACGATCGACCCAACCCATCGCCAGGTGAGGCCGTTAAACCCTCGGAGACGGCGAATGCGGTACATGAAGCTGCTGAACGGATTGCTCTGGGTCGCGAACGTGCTCTTAGGCATGGCGATCCTCGTGTTCGCCTTCCAATACCTGATCTTGTTCGAGTCCAAGAACCACCTGGAACAAGTGGTCCTGGACGCGCCGGGCACGGGCATTCGTACCCCGCCGCCGGCGCAGGCGAGTTACAAGCATCTGGCGAATCTGGGCAATCCCGTGACCCCCATCACGGGTCCGGCCGCCGTGGCCGCAGGGCCGAACGAATTGGAACGCGTCGCGCGGTTCGTCGGCGGATGTCCCGTTCCGGAGGAAGTCGCCTACCTCATCGTGACCTCCTCCGGCATGGGCGTGAACGCCTACTGCGGCCAGGAGATCACCAGCCACGGCCAGCCCGTGTCCGACCTGCGCGGGTGGAAGCTCGTGCGTCTGACCCGGTACGGCGCGTTCTTCACCGACGGCCGGCGACAGATCGAACTGCGACGAGACGACGCGATGGGCGGCACGACCGCCGGCGGAGGCCCACGTCGATCGGGTGACGGAGACGGCGCGCCCTTCGACCTGTCCCAATCGAAGAGCCGCCGAACCGCCTCCACCGAGTCCCACGAATCCTGGCTCATCGACCGCACGGAGATCGACTGGGCCTACAACAACCTCGAGACCTTGATGCAGGACGTCCAAGTGTCCGCGTACCCCAGCGGCGGCATCAAGATCGACATGGCCGGCACCTTCGCCTCCCAGCGCGGATTCTTCGACGGAGACGTGATCAAGACCGTCAACGGCATGGCCGTGAAAGACCGCGCCGACATGGTCAACATCGCCAACAACCCCCAGTTCCGCAACGCGGGCGCCATGATCGTCGTGGTCGAACGCGCCGGCCGCCCCTACACCCTCGACTTCCGCCCGGACTTCCAGCGCGGACAGCGATGACCGGAGATTCCCCGAACCACCGGGAGACGAAGGGGGATGTGGAGAGGGGAGGATGGGGCGATGAAAGTCGTGTCTTCCATCAATGAGCCGCGACGAAGCTAAGGCCGATGATGGATTCAAGAGAAGCAACCACGGATTCCGCGGATCCGCGCAATCCGCGGTTGGTCGGCTTCATCTCGGATCGTTGTTTTCCATCTCCCGATCTCCGGATCTCCCCATCTCCTACCGTCTTTCTCGGGCATCTGGGAAATCTCCGCGCGATGACGACCATGTTTGCGCACCGGGCCCCGTGATTGTAGTCTGTGACCGATGCGCATCGTCGCCGTCGACATCGGAAACACGCGCGGGCACATCGCCACATTCGAGCTCCAACACGGCGACCATCCACGCCTCAAGACCTCCGCCGCGCTCTCGCACGCCATGATCGGATCACCCTCCCTGTATCACGATGCGCGCCTCGCGAAAGCGGCCTTCGCGTACTCCTCCGTCCATCCGGCCGTCGAAGCCCGCTTCACGCACGCCGTCCTCCGGGCGACGGGGCGCACGCCGGCGCAGCTCGGCCACGATTTTCCTCCCGCCATCCGAAACCGGTACCGGCCGCCCGCCGCGGCCGGGCTCGACCGCCTGGCCAACGCCGCCGCCGCATGGGCGCGTGCGCGGGCCGCGTGCGTGGTCGTGGACCTGGGCACCGCCGTGACCTTCGACGTCGTCAACGCGCGCGGGGAATTCATCGGCGGGATGATCGCTCCCGGACTGGCGATGCAGGTCCGCGCCTTGCGCGAGCACACGGCGCTCCTGCCGGAGGTGACGCCGCGCCGAACTCGTCGCGCCGTAGGCCGCACGACCGAGGACGCCATCCAGGCCGGGGTTTCTTTCGGGCTCGAAGGACTCATCCGCACGGGACTCGCCGCCATCCGCCGCGAAGTCGGCGGCCGCGCACGCGCCATCGGCACCGGCGGCGACGCGCCCCTCTATCGCGACCTCTTCGACGAAGTCGTGCCCGCGCTCACGCTCGAGGGCATCGCCGTATCGTATGCGCTCTCCCGCTGACGCGACGGTCGCGGTCCGCGCGACCGCCCCCGGCATGGGCGGCATCGCCGTCGTCGAGATTCTCGGACCCGGCGCGCTCGAGCTCGTGCGACGGTTCATCCCCATCGGCGCCCCCGATCGCGTCGCCTACGGCCGCATCGTCGACGAGGTGTTGGCGCGCACCGTGCCGCGCGGCGCGACGGGCGAGCCCGCGGTGGAGATCTCCTGTCACGGCGGCGTCGAACCCGCGCGGGCCGTCATCGCCGCTCTGGGCGTACGCGAGGTCGATCGCGCATTCGTGCTCGACCGCGCCGTCGCGGCACGGCGTCTCGATCGCACACGGGCGGAGGCGATGCTCCTGCTGCCCGGCGCGCTTACGCGACGCGCGGCGGCGATGCTGGCGGATCAAGCCGACGGGGCGCTCGCGAAGGCGGTGCGCCGCGCGACGCGGCCGAACAGCCTTCTGGCCACTGCTGCGCTCGGACGCGCGCTCGTGACTCCGCGGCGCGTCGCCATCATGGGCGACCCCAACGTCGGCAAGTCCACCCTCTTCAATGCCCTAGTGGAGCGCGATCGCGCGCTGGTTTCGGCCACGGCCGGTTCCACCCGCGATCCCGTCGAGGAGACGCTCGCGATCGAAGGGATTCCGCTGGTGCTCGTCGACACCGCGGGGCTGACTGCGGACGCGGGGCTTCTGGAGCGGCTGTCGATCGAACGCGCGCGGGCGCAGGGCCGAAAGGCGGATCTCGTATTGATGCTTCGCGAGTTCGCGCGGCGGGAAGCCGCCGAGCGGCTCGACCGCCCGCTCCTGGAGGTCCGGACGAAGATCGATCTGGAGCCGGCGGGCCGTCGCGAGCTGGGGGTGTGCGCTCTAAAGGGCGAAGGGCTGGACCGCCTGCGCCGGGCGATGCTTCGCGCATTGGGGCTGTCCGAGAGGATTCGCCCCGGAGCGCCCGTCGTTTTCACCGAGCGCCAGCGGAGGATCCTGGAAGCGGCCCCATCCGACTGGAAGGAACGGATGTTGTGGGGGCGCGCGATTTGACCTCCCCGAGCGAGCGCGCTATACTCCCGCTACTTCAATGCTCTCCGCGCTGCTGGCGAAGGTCCGGTGGACGCAACGACACCTCCTGGGCATCAGAGACCTTTCCCGCGACGAGATCCTCGCCGTCCTGTCGGTCGCGAGCGCCTTGAAACAGGAGAAGGACCTCGGCGCCCCGCTCAAAGGCCGGCGGCTCCTCGCCTTCTTCTCCGAAGCCAGCACGCGCACGAAGCTCTCCTTCGGCATCGCCGCGCGCGCCCTCGGCCTGGAAGTCATCGACCTCTCCCCCAGCGGCAGCAGCCTCACCAAGGGGGAAACCCTCAAGGACACCGCCCTCACGATCGAATCGATGGGCGTGCGCTTCGCCGTCGTGCGGCACTCCGCCTCGGGCGCCCCTCACTTCATCTCCCGCACGGTCCGCGGAGCGGTCATCAACGCCGGCGACGGCGCCAATGAGCACCCCAGCCAAGCGCTGCTCGACCTGCTGACGATGCAGGAGGCGCTGGGTCGGACGAGCGGCCTCAAGATCGCCCTCGTCGGCGACATCACCCACAGCCGCGTCGCGCGGTCCAACCTGTGGGCGCACGCGAAGCTCGGCAACGAGGTCACCCTCGTCGGCCCTCCGACGCTCGTCCCCCGCGAGGCCGCGGCGCTTGGGGCGCGCATCACGTACGATCTGGACGCCGTCCTGCCCGAGGCCGACGTCGTCATGATGCTGCGCCTGCAGCTCGAACGCCAGCAGGCGGGCCTCTTCCCTTCCACGATGGAATACCACCGCTTCTGGGGCCTGACGCGCGAGCGTTTCGCGCGCCTCAAGAAAGGCGCCATCGTCATGCATCCCGGCCCGATGAACCGCGGCCTGGAGATATCCGCGGAGGCCGCCGATTCGGACCGCTCCGTCATCCTCCAACAAGTCGCCAACGGCGTCTTCGTACGAATGGCCGTTCTCCTCCTTCTGGATCAAGCGCGATGAGCACGATCCTGATCCGCGGCGGTCGCATCCTCGACCCGGCCTCGCGTCGAGACGAACCGGGCGACCTCTGGATCGCAGACGGACGAATCGCGCGCGGTCCCGGGAAACCCGACCGTACGATCGACGCCTCCGGCCGATGGGTGGTCCCGGGACTGATCGACATGCACGTCCACCTGCGCGAGCCCGGCCGCGAGGACAAGGAGACGATCGCCGGCGGCGCCGCCGCGGCCGTGGCGGGCGGCTTCACTTCCGTCGCCGCGATGGCCAACGCGGGTCAGCCCGTCGATTCCGCCGCCGGCGTCGCCTACGTCCGCGCGCGCGCCGCCGAAACAGGGCTGGCGAACGTCTTCCCCGTCGGGGCCGTCTCGAAGGGCCTGGCGGGCCAGGAGCTGGCGGAGCTGGGCACCATGGCTCAGGCCGGCGCGGTCGCCTTCTCCGACGACGGCCACCCGATCGCCAATTCGGAGCTCCTGCGCCGCGCGTTGGAGTACGCGCGCCCCTGGAACAAAGTCGTGATCAGTCATTGCGAAGACACGATGCTGACGCGCGACGCGGTCATGAATGAAGGGCGCGTCTCCGTCGAGCTCGGGCTGCGCGGTTGGCCGGCGGTCGCGGAGGCTTCCGTGGCGGCCCGCGATGCGCTGCTGGCGCGCCTCACGGGCGGCCGCTTGCATCTGGCGCATGTCAGCGCGCGCGAGACCGTGGACATCCTCCGATTCATGAAGGCCGCCGGGGCCCCCGTCAGCGCGGAGGCGGCGCCGCATCACCTGACCTGCACCGAGGAGTGCCTGCGCGCCTACGAATCGCGATTCAAGGTCAATCCGCCGCTGCGGGCGCAGGCGGACGTCGACGCGCTCGTCGCCGCCCTGGCGGACGGCACGATCGACGCCATCGCCAGCGACCACGCGCCTCACACGGTCGAGGAGAAGGAGCGCGAACTCGCGGCGTGCCCCAACGGCGTCGTGGGCCTGGAGACGACGCTGGGGGTCGTGCTCACGGATCTCGTGGCGACCGGGCGCGTGTCCGCCATGCGCACCATCGAGGCGATGACGACGGCGCCGGCGCGGATCCTCGGGATCGACCGCGGGACGCTGGCCGACGGCGCGGTCGCGGACGTGACGATCGTCGATCCGCACCTGCGATGGACGGTGGATCCGGCGCGGTTCCGATCGCGCGGCCGGTCCAGTCCCTTCACGGGGCGGGAGTTGCGCGGAGCGGCGGTCGTGACCCTCGTCGGTGGGCGCGTCGTCTACGAGCGTTAGCCGGCGGCGACCGCGCCCCTTTGCTCCTGCGCCCCGGTGCGCTATGCTTCCCTCAGATGGAGCGCTACGAGCTGAGGAAGAAACTGGGTGAAGGGGCACAAGGCACGGTGTACGAAGGTTGGGACACCAGCCTCAATCGGAGCGTGGCGATCAAGCTGCTTCGGCCGGAGTGGGGAACGAACGAGGCCATGCGACACCGCTTCTTGAGGGAGGCCCGCCTGGCGGCGGGTCTGTCGCACCCGAACGTGATCCAGGTGTTCGACGTGGGAGAGGCGCGAGGAGAGCTCTACATCGTGATGGAGCGGGTGCACGGACTTTCGCTGGCGCGGCTCCTGCAGGCGAAGACGATGGATCAGAAGACGGCCCTGGAGATACTGGAGAAAGCGGCGCGCGGCGTCGGGGCGGCCCATGAGAGGGGAATCGTGCATCGGGATCTCAAGCCGGCGAACATCCTGGTGACATCGGAGGGGGAACCGAAGGTCGGGGATTTCGGGATGGCGCGTTTCGTGGATTCGACCTCGGCGATCACCAGGGCGAGAACGCCTGTGGGGACGCCGTTCTACATGGCCCCGGAGCAGGTAAGAGGGTCCTTGGCGGAGATGACGCCGCGGACGGACGTTTACGCGATGGGAGCCGTGCTCTACGAGATCGTCACAGGCAGGCCGCCGTTTGTTGAAAACGCCATTCCCGTGCTCTACAAACGAGTCCTGCTGGAGGAACCGGTTCCTCTGCGAAAGGCGAATCCGAAGGCGAGCGCGGCGCTGGAAGCGATCTGCCTCAAGGCGCTGGAGAAGGACCCGGAGTTGCGATACGCAAGCGGAACCGAGTTCGCGGACGACTTGAAACGATATCGCGACTCGGAGCAGGTCTTGGCAAGACCGCCCGGATGGGCGAGAAGAGCGGCACGATGGATCCGAACCCATCAAGCGCTCGGCCCGGTGGCTGCCGTGGTCCTGCTCGCCGGGCTTTTCATGGCCGTAGGCTGGTTGATTGCCAAGACGGGAGAACCGACGAAGCGGGAGGCGCGAATGCGGGCTGTGGGGCCCAAGCATGATGCAGTGAAAGAGGGGGTGACCGTTCCGCGGAGCCGCTCATCCCGCGAATGGCGATTGCTGAGGAGACGTCTGAACGTGACCCGGCCAGGACAAGACGAATCGGCCATCCTCGCCGGCGGCCCGGTGGAGGTGCGAACGGCGCGGAGGAACGCTCGTCTCTCGCCTTGGACGCCCGCGACACCGGCGGAGGTTCGTGAGGTCCTGATCCGATCGAGCTTCACCGAAAAGTGCCTGAAATTCATCGTGGATCGGCTGGGCCAGGCGGAGGAGATTCGGCTGAGCCTGAACGATGGCCGCCTCGCTTCGCTCGTCGCAAGAAGCGAGGAACGATGGGAGGAATGGTCGGCGGTATCTTCCGCCGAAGCTCCGGAATACGAGCTGGAACTCGGACCCGGAATCGGCTCCGTGACTTTGGCGCCCGACGGATACGTCGAGTTTCGGGATCTCGTCGATTCGGCTTGGTTACGGATGCCCCGTCCGCTCGTCATCGACGCTGAGGGAACAAGAACGGCGGAAACGATCCTGGTGAACGGCGTCGAACCCGACCCTCCTCATCTCGTTTCCATCGCGATCGACGAGGCGAGGACGCTCGAGATTCGCGTCCGGTTCGATGCGAAGAAGGAACACCTCCTGCCGGCGCTCGTCGGGGTGGGATGGACGGGCACCAGTCACATGGCCGTCTCCCGCGAATGGCATGGCCTTACACGGCTAGAAGACGGGCGAGTCCTGGTGGGGTGCGGGCAGAATGAAGAGGACGAGGCATTGTCCGCCTGCGAGGTGTTCGACCCTGTCACGGAAACGTGGAGCAGCGCGGCAAGTCTTCCCGCATCGGAGGGGCGGCTGCTCCCGGTGTTGACGTGCCTGAAGAACGGCCAGGTACTGCTCACCGGGGGATACGTTTCGAGCCTCCGTTCCGTGCTGAGCACGGCGTTCGTCTGGGATCCGGGCGGGGACTGGACACCGACGACGAACCCCATGAGTTCGGGGCGTGTCCGCCACGAGAGCATCCTGCTCGAGGACGGTCGTGTCCTGGTCGCAGGAGGGGCGACCATGGTGCCCCCGGGTTATCTGGAGGACCCGCGCGGCGGCACCCCCACGAGCGATCTGTACCTTCCCGTCACGAATTCCTTCGTGCCCGCCGCCGCGATGAACGAGTCCCGTCGTTCCTTCGGGGCGGTCCGCATGGACGACGGCCGCGTTCTCGTCGCCGGCGGGTTCAAGCAGGATCTGGGAGCGCGCAACACGTGCGAGATCTATACGCCGGATGCCGAAGGCGGGCGATGGCAATCGGCGCCTCCCCTGCGAGGCCCCCGAGGGTATTTCTCGCTGATTCGCTTGCCGGATGGCGGCGTGCTCCGATCGGGCGGCAATGACGGCGGCGTGAGTGTCGCCGATTGCGAAGTCTTCTCCGGAGGTCGGTGGATGCCCACGGGATCCATGCCGGAGGGCAGGAACGCGCTCGCGACGGAGATCGACACGGTCAGAGGCATCGTCCTTCAGGCGGGTGGCAATATATGGGGGCCGTCCGACAAGACGCATCGGTACGAAGGCGGCCGGTGGACCGGACCGCGGGACGGAGAACCTCTCCTGAACGAGAAGCGCGACCGCACGGTCGCGATGCGGATCGAGGAAGGGAAGTTGCTGATCGTCGGTGGCCGCCCCGATGATACGTTCGAAAGATTCTCCGCGACGGCCGAGATCTACGACGACGGAGGAGAAGTCAACCAACGTCCGTCGGCACCCAGCGGCTTGCAGCAGTGCCGGCCTGGCGGCGAAGTCATCGTCGACGGAAGCCGCTCTGCGGAGCGCGACATCATCGTGCGGGCGATGGTCAGCGACCCTGACGGCGGTAGGGTGCTCCTCCAAGTGGAGATCAAGCGGATCGATGAGAAGTTCAACGGAACGCGGCTTCTGACGAGCCAGGCGGTCTCCAGCGGAAGCGCCGGCTGGGTGAGGAGCCCGGCCCTGGAGCCCGGAACAAGCTACCATTGGCGCGTCCGGGCCATCGATCCGAACGAAGCGGCCGGAGCGTGGGTGGAATTCGAGGAGGGGGAATTCGAGATCGCGGACGTAACCCCCGGGTAACCGTTCACCGGTTCACCCATTCATCCGTTCCTGGCTTCTGGTCCGTCAGGAACGGGTAAACGCGAGAACCGATGAACGGAAGAACGAATGAACGGCTGAACGATTACACCGCCGGGTCGTGATCGCGGTTCACGCCGACTTCCGGAAAGTCCGCGTTGAGGCCGAGGCGTTCGCCAGGAAGAGCGCCGAGCGACGCGGACGGAATCGCAGAGAAGACGTTCCAACTGAAGAACGAGCACTTCAGGGGCTCCCTTGCGCCGATTCGGATGCGCTGACCTCTTTATTCTTCGGAAGCTCTGCGTCTTCTCCGCGCTCTCTGCGCGCTGCGGTGAACGGCTATGCGAGGTGCAATGCGGTCACGGACGGGCGAGGCTGAACCGCCCCCCTTGTGCCCGAGGCCGGGTGCGTTATTCTTGCAACAGATGGAGCGCTACGAGCTGCGGGAGCATTTGGGGGAAGGCGCGCAAGGAGCGGTGTACAAGGCTTGGGACCAGAGTCTCAATCGGATGGTCGCGATCAAGATGCTGCGGTCGGATCGCGGAACAACCGAGGCGGCACGGCACCGCTTTCTGAGGGAGGCGCGGCTGGCGGCGGGGCTGTCGCACCCGAACGTGGTCCAGGTGTTCGACGCGGGAGAAGCGCATGGGGGACTCTGCATCGTGATGGAGCTGGTGCAGGGACTGTCGCTGGACCGACTCCTGCAGACGAGGGCGATGGACCAGAAGGCGGCGCTGGAAACTCTGGAGAAAGTGGCGAGGGGCGTAGGAGCGGCGCACGAGCGCGGAATCGTTCACCGGGATCTCAAGCCGGCGAACATCCTGGTCACTCCGGAAGGGGAACCGAAGGTCGGGGATTTCGGGATGGCACGTTTGGCGGATTCGACCTCAGCGATCACGAACGCGGGGACGGCGATGGGCACGCCGCTCTACATGGCACCCGAGCAGGTGAGAGGATCCTTGGAGGAGATGACTCCGCGGACGGATGTCTACGCCATGGGGGCGATGCTCTACGAGATCATCACCGGCAAGCCGCCGTTCGTCGACGACACCCTCGCGAAGCTCTTCACGCGGATCCTGCTGGAGGAACCGTATCCGCCACGCAAGGCGAATCCGAAGGTGAGTTCGGCCTTGGAGGCGATCTGCCTCAAGGCATTGGAAAAGAATCCGGACCTCCGATACGGCAACGGAAACGAATTCGCCGATGAGTTGCAACGATATCGCGAGGCAAAGCGGGTCCTGGCGAAGCCACCGGGAACGCTCAGGAAGGCGGCACGATGGGTCCGGACGCGCCCGGCGTTGAGCGCAGCGGCAGGGGCAGTCCTGCTCGCCGGCTTCCTGGCGATCGCGGGCTGGATGGTCTCGGAAGCGGGGCGAGAACGGGAAATCAAGGACCTGCTGAGGCAAGCGGCCATCCTCGAGCGGGAGGGACGGCAGGACGACGCCCTGGGCCTTTATCTGCGGGTGCTGGCGATCATGCCCGAGCACGAGGAGGCCGAACAAGGTCTTCGCAGAATCCGTCTTCTTCGGGAGATCGGGGCCCGTCCTGAAGGGGCGAAGAACATGCCCGTGGCGCGAGGGCCCTCGCGCCAATGGCGACTGTTGAAGCGGCGGTTGAACGTGACCTGGCCCGAACAGGACGGATCGGCCGTCATCTCCGACGGCCCGGTGGAGGTGCGCACGGCGTGGCGGAACTCCCGCCCCTTGCCTTGGACACGGGCGACGCTCAACGAAGTCCGCGAGGCCCTGACTCGATCAAGCTTCGCCGAGAAGTGCGTGAGGTTCGTCGTGGGTCGGATGAGCCAAGCGGAGGAGATTCGCGTGAGCCTGGACCACGGCCGCGTCGTATCGCTGGTCGCGCGGAGCGAGGAACGACTGGAGGAATGGCTGACCGTATCGGCCCCCGAAGCTCCGGAATACGATCTGGACCTGCGATCGAGGGTCGGTTCCGTAACATTGGCGCCCGACGGATATGCCGAGCTTCGAGATCACGCCGGTTGCGCCTGGCTACGGATGCTCCGCCCGATCATGGTCGACGCCGAGGGGACGCCAAGGACGGGCAAGATCCTGGTGAACGGCGTCGAACCAGACCATCCCCGTCTCGCCTCCGTGGCCATCGGCGACGCGCGGAAGCTCGAGGTCCGCGTCCAGTTCGATGCCAAGAGAGAACCCTACCTGCCGGCGCTCATCGGAGTGAGCTGGACGAGCACCAGCCACATGGCCACGCCACGGGAACGTCATGCCGCGGTGTTGCTCGAGGACGAGCGGGTCTTGGTGGCTTGCGGACGGAACACGCAGGATCTCCTGTCCAGCTGCGAAGTGTTCGATCCGGTGACCGAGACGTGGAGCGCCGAAGCGAGCCTTCCTCTCTCGGAGGGGCGGCACTTCCCGGTCCTGACGCTCCTAAAGGACGGTCGGGTGTTGCTCACCGGAGGATACGTTCCGCGCCGGTTGTGGGTGCTGAGCACCGCCTTCTGCTTGGATCCAGGAGGGGACTGGATGCCGACGAGCAACCCCATGAGCACGGGGCGCGTTCACCACCAGGGCATCCTGCTGGAGGACGGTCGCGTCCTGGTCTTGGGTGGAGCGACCATGGTGCCCCCCAACCTTCCGGACGATCCCCGGGGCGGCACGGGCGAATGCGACCTATTTGTGCCCTCCACGAATTCATTCGTGCCCACCGCCGCGATGAACGAGTCTCGGCGCGCCTTCGGAGCGATCCGCATGGACGATGGCCGCGTCCTCGTGGCCGGCGGATTCAAGCGGAATCTGGGAGCCCGCGACACGTGCGAGATCTACGCGCCGGATGCCGAAGGCGGGCGATGGCAAGCGGCGCCTCCCCTGCAAGGCCCTCGAGGGTACTTCTCGCTGATTCGCTTGCCGGACGGCGGCGTGCTCAGATCAGGCGGCAACGACGGCGCCGTGAGTGTCGCCGATTGCGAGGTCTTCTCCGAAGGTCGGTGGATCTCCACGGGATCCATGCCGGAGAGCAGAGGCGCGCTCGCCGCGGAGGTCACGCGGAGCAAAGGCGTCATCCTTCAGGCGGGCGGGAATAGCTTCGGGCCATCCGACGAAGTGCGCCGGTACGAAGGCGGCCGGTGGACCGGGCCTGGGGACGGAGTACCTCTCCTGAACGAGAAGCGCGACCGCGCGGTCGCGGTGCGGATCGAGGAAGGGAAGCTGCTGATCGTGGGCGGCCGGCCGGATGATACGTTCGTGAGATTCCACACGACGGCCGAAATCTACGAAGACGAAAGAGGAGCCAACCATCGTCCGTGGGCGCCGAGCGGCGGCGTCGTCACCGACGGGGGCCGCGTGCAAGCGGTGGTGAGCGACCCCGACGGCGGCCTGGTGCGCCTGCAGATGGAGCTCAAGCGGATCGGCGAGAAGTTCAACGGGACCCGACTCTTGACGAGTGAGCCGGTCCTCAGCGGAAACGTCGCCTGGACGAAGAGCCCGGCCCTGGAGCCAGGAACAAGCCATCATTGGCGGGTCAGGGCCATCGATCCCAGCGGGGCGACCGGCGAGTGGGTGGAACAGAGGTAAGCGTTCACCGGCGGACCCTCTTCAGAAACTCCTCGACTTTCCCACGGGGCGGCCAATTCGGCGACGCCTTCCCGAGCGCCGTCTCGAAGTCCGCCGCCGCCCCCTCGACATCGCCCCGCCCTTCTCGTAACAAGCCCCGGTTGACGTAGACTTCGGGGAAATTCGCGCCGAGCTCGATGGCGCGGTCGTAGTCGGCCATCGCGCCCGCAGGATCGCCTTGCATCATCTTGGCGATCCCGCGATTCACGTACCCTTGCGCAAGGTCCGGACGCATTTCGATCGCGCGATCGTAATCGGACAGAGCCGCCGCCAGCTCGCCACGCCGGGTTCTGACGATCCCGCGATTGACGTACGCCTCGGCATGGGCCGGATTGATCTCGATCGCCCGCGTATAGTCGCCGATGGCTCCGGCAAGATCGCCCTGGGCCGCTCGCGCATCCGCTCGATTGTAGTAGGCCGGCGCGAAGGCGCCGTTGATTCGGATCGCGCAGTCGCAGTCCGCGACGGCTCCCGCCGGGTCTCCCGCTTGCTGCCGGGCGGTCGCGCGGTTGTTGTACGCGACGGCGTACTCCGGCTTGATTTGAATCGCGCGGTCGAAATCCGCGATCGCCCCCGCCACGTCCTTCAACGCCAACTTCGCGGCGCCGCGCCCATTGTACGCCCCCGCGTAGACGTCCGAGATCTCGATAGCCAGGTCGTAATCCGTGACGGCACGAGCTGCGTCGCCCAGTTTCATCAGGGCGTTCCCCCGGTTGACGTAGGCTTCCGCATAACCCCGGTCGATTTCAATCGCCCGGTCGTAGTCCGCAATCGCCCCCGCCGGATCCCCCGAGTCCGCCTTCGCGGCCCCGCGGCTGTTGTACGCTTCCGGACATTCTCCCTCGATCTCGATCGCGCGATCGCAGTCCTCGATGGATCTGCGGAACAGATCCGGCGACGCCTCGCCCCGCCCTGCCCGATACGAGGCCCATTCGTGCAGGCCGGCGGCGCGAATCCACCACGGCTCGGCCCGGTGCGGTTCCAGGAGAATCGCCCTCGCGCACTCTTCCTCGACCGCCCGCCGATAGGACTCCGAGACGTCGTCGCCGCGCTTGCCGCGGTGATCGGCCCAGTTGAGGCGCGCGTGTCCCAGCGCCGACCAACCCGCCGGGAGGTCCTCATCGATCTGGGTGGCCGTTTGGGCCTGATCGAGCGCCGTGCGCAGCGCGGTTTCAATCTCGTCGAGGACGCCTCCTTTCAGACCCAGTGCCGCTCCCAGACGCGTTCGGGCCGACGCGGCGGCCGCATAGGCCGGGGCGTACGACCTGGCCAGATCCACCGCGCGATCCAGAAAAGCGATCTTCTGAACGAACGCCTCTTCCATCTCTCCCAGGAGGATCAGCGCTTCTTCTCCTCCGAGCGCATGGCGACGCGCGATGTCCTCGCAAAGTTCGCGGGCGCGCTCGCGCTTCCCGCTCCGCGAAGAGGCGTAGGCCAGGACGTAATCGCGCTCCCAGGCCTTGCCGGACTCCCACGTGGAAGCGGCCAGGGCTGTCTGGAATTCACGGTCGGCCGTCCGCCGACACGCCTCGACCTCTTCGAGCGCCCGCTCCCGGCGCCCTCTCGAGGCGAAGGCCCGCTCCCGCTCGTAGATCCTCAGCCACGTCCGACCCAATCGGTAATGATGACTCCCTTCGGTCGGCTCGCGGCGCACCGCCTCTTCCAGCGCCGCCCGCGCGCGATCCAAGTCGCCCAACTCGAAGCAAGCCCATCCCAGCTCGCCCCACACGGTGGACGCTTCCGGCTGGCGCTGCAGCGCCCGCTCCAGTTGAATCACCGCCTCACGAAGGCGATGGCGCCACGGCGTGATGTCGTGGGGCTTTCCGTAGCGTTGGCCTTCCCAATCCCGCAGCGCCAGGCGCGCCGCTTCCAAAGCCTCCCGAGCCTCGATCGATAATTGAAACGAGCGCCGCATCACCGACGTGACGAAAATCCCACCCAGCGTCACGACTCCGAGCAGAGCGACGAGACTTGCGATCAGGCGGTGCCGCCGCACCTTCCGCGCAATCTTCGAGGCGAACGATGTCGGACGCGCGTGAATCGCCTCTCCGGCCAGCCAACGCCCCAACTCGTCGGCCAACTCCCGCGCCGTCCGGTAGCGCCGCCGGGGCTCCTTCTCCAACGCCTTCAGACAGATCGTCTCCAGATCGACGGGGATCCGACGGTCCAACTTTCTCGGCGTCACCGGCTCCAATCGCAGGATCCTGCCGATCACCTCCAAGGTCGTCGCCCCCTCATGCGGCGGTCGCCCGGTCAGCATTTCGTACAAGATCGCGCCCAACGCATATACGTCCGTCCCCGGCGATATCGCCCTGAACCGTCCCTCCAGCTGCTCCGGCGCCATGTAGAGCGGCGTGCCCACGACGTCTCCCGTGCGCGTCAACGCCGTTCCGCCCCTCATCAGGTAGGCAATCCCGAAGTCCCCCACCTTCGGCTCGCCTTCCGGCGTGACCAACACATTGTCCGGCTTGAGATCCCGATGAACGATTCCGCGCTCGTGCGCGTGCTCCACCGCCCGGGCCACCTTCTCCAAGAGCCCGACCAGCGCGCGCAAGCCCGACCGCCCCTCCTTCAGCGCCCGGCTGAGCGGCTGCCCCCGCACCAATTCCATCGCGAGATACAGTTGCCCCGACTCCTCGCCCGCATCCAGCAGCGTCACGATGTGCGGATGCGACAGTTGGGCGGCCGCCTGCGCTTCCCGTCGAAACCGCGCGACCGCCTCCGGCGTGATCTCGAGGTCGTCCCGCAGGACTTTCAGCGCCACCTCGCGCCCGAGTTTGCGATCCCGCGCGCGGTGCACGACGGCCATGCCGCCGCGGCCCAGCACCTCCAGGCGTTCGTATCGGCCCTCTTCGCGCTCCCGCTCGTGGGTGATCAGAGCGGCGCGAACGCGAACCTCGCGCGCGGCGTCGGACATCCTCACTCCCCCACAGCGGCCGAAATCATATCGATCCTTCCAGCGCCGCCGCAAGGGCGATGTTCGGGATACCGGATTTCTTAAACGCCCCGCCCTGAACTGGCAACAGAGAGCGGATTCGCCTTGTGAGGAGAAACCGTATGAAGCGCACTCGCTCTGCTCTGCTCATCGTCGGGGTCGTGGCCGGCTTGATCCTGCTGGCCGGGTCGATCGTCCGTCACGCGCCACCCGCGGCGCCGCAAATCTCTCCGGCCCCGCTCGAAAAGAACGTCGCGGCCGCCACGCCCGCCGTCACGCGTGCCTCACTGTGGCAGGGCTTCGTGGCCGACGTGCGTGATCTGACGTCCTTCGTCGAAGGCCGCAGACCGGAACTGCTGAGCGGCTCGGCCCAGGCGCTCGAGGACCAAGGCGATCACTACGCCTTCGGAAGCCCGGACTACGACGTAGCCCGCGAGAAAGATCCAGTGACGATTCCCGTCGGCGGGCACCTCCCCAAAGCTTACGAGGACGGCCTTTGTGTTTCATGGCGCGGCCACGCCATGCAGGTGCGTCCGCTCTTCGGACGCGGACAGGCGGAACCGATCGAGCACGCCATCGCCTACAGGTTGGGCGGCGGCATCACGGTCGTCAGCGCGCCCCTGCACGACCGCGTCGAGGAGTTGGTGGTGCTGGAGCGGACCGATCGGTTGCCCGACTTGGCTTACGAGCTCACTCCGGATTCGACCGTGACCGACGTCAAGGTCACGCCCGCCGGCAGCGTGGAGCTCTGGAGCGAGGAGGCGCCGTTCCTGCGGCTCAATCCTGTCGAGGCGATGGACGCGAATCGGAAGAAGATCCGCGGCGCGTGGGAGATCGAGAGGCGTTCCGAGACATGGATCGCCCGCGCGAAGGTCGATCTGAGCGACGCGGCCTTCCCCGTAGCGGTCGATCCGGGATGGTCGTCGACCGGGGGGATGCTCGAGAATACTCGCTCGGATCACACGGCCACACGGCTTTACGACGGTCGGGTGCTCGTTGCGGGAGGCACCACCAGCTGGGGCAGCTATCTAAGCTCTTGCGAGCTGTACCATCCGGCCTCCGGAACTTGGTCGGCCACGGGCAACCTCGGAATCGGACGATACGGCCATAGGACCGTTCTCATGCCCTCCGGGAAGGCGCTTCTTGTCGGGGGTTACGGCAACCAAGGCGGGCTCTCGTCGTGCGAGATCTACAATCCCACGACTGGCGTGTGGTCGACCACGGGATCCATGGGCGCCGGCCGCTATGATCACACGCTGACGCTTCTACCCACAGGGAAGGTGTTGGCGGCCGGGGGAACATCAACGGCTTCGTGCGAGCTTTACGACCCGATTCAGGGCGCATGGTCACCGACCGGACTGATGAGTACGAGCCGCACACGTCATGCCGCCGTGCTCGTGCCGTCGGGTAAGGTGCTTGTGAGCGGAGGAGATACCGTTGGGGTTGCTCTTCCGTCTTGTGAACTATACGATCCGGTTTCGGGCTCTTGGTCGGCCACTGGTTCTCTGCCCGACGTCAGACGCGATCACGACATGCAGGTGCTCGCGTCCGGCCAGGTATTTCTCGCCGGAGGGGAGTCATCGACCTGGTACGGGTATGGCAATACGCCATCCTGCTTGCTCTACACCCCGGCTATCGAGACATGGACGAACGCGGCCTCCATGCCCGAAGTTCTCAACAACTACAGCGTGTCTCTTCTGCTCTCCGGCAAGATCCTGGCCGTCGGATGGTCGGGCGCCAACGGCTTTCCTCCCCGATCACACTTGTATGATCCGACTTCCGACACATGGTCCGCGACGGATTCCCCGACATGGACGGTCGTCAGCCACACGGCCACCCCTCTCCCGTCCGGCAAGGTCCTCATCGCGAGCGGATCCGTCAGCGCCCTCTACGAGCCCATGGCGGTTTCCGTTCCGAGCGACTTGTCGCAACATCATTCGACAGGCGCTGCGCTGGCCGTCGGCGAGACCGCGAACAGCTCGACGGTCCTCTTCCGAGGCGTCGTGAGCCATCCCACCGGAGGCACGGTTCAACTGCAGGTCGAGGTCCGAACCGCGGGCGAATCGTTCACGGAGACTCCGACGGCGAGCAGCTCCAGCGTGGCTAGCGGCGCCCAGGCCACCGTCACCGTCGCGGATCTCGCCAACGGGAGTTACCACTGGAGGGCGCGCGCTCGAACGGCTCAAGGGCAACTGTCGCCCTGGACTCAGTTCTATGTCGGCTCGCCGTCCTTCATCGTCGCCGTGGATTACCCACCGTCGGTCAGCGCCCCGGCGCAGTACGACGGCTCGAGTGAACTTGCGACGGGAGCGACCGTGAGCTCGATCCTGGTCCTGAAGGCGATGGTCGCGGATCTCAATGGCGACCCGGCCCGACTCCAGGTGGAGATCCAGCCGGTCGGCACGCCCTTCGCGAACACGCCGACCGCGACAAGCGGATGGTTCGCCAGCGGAACGCAGGCCGACGTCACGGTCTCCGGCCTCCCTTCGGGCCGGTATCACTGGCAGGCGCGGGCCGCCGGCGGCTCGAGCAACTTCTCGGCCTGGGTTTCGTTCGGGGGGAACAGCGAGACGGCAGCCGACTTCGTCGCTGGAGGCGCCTTCGGATACGCCACATCCTTCGACACGCTGCCGCCGGGCTGGACACTCGACGCCCCAATGGGCGGCGTGAGTTGGGGGATAGACGACACGCCCTTGAGCGGCTTGAGCGCGCCGCGCAGCCTGAACTACAACAACGGGACCGATTACCGTAGCCTCGGCAACAGCCGCAACACGGGCAGCGCCACGTCGATGGCCGTCGATCTTTCCGGCATGAGGAATCCCCAGCTCGCCTTCGCGTGCCTGTACCAAACCGAAACGGCGGGCACCGCGTACGACAAACGTTTCGTGCGCGTCAGCAATAACGGATTCGCGACGCCGCTCCTGGACCGGCAGCTTTCGTCCACCTCGGGGGGCTGCGCCGACACGGGAACGTGGCATCAACATGTCATCGAGTTGGAACCCTCCTGGGGTAATGTTCAAGTCCGCTTTAGGTTCGACTCCATAGACGGCACGTCCAACGCGTTCGCCGGGTGGTTCATCGACGATTTCGCGATCCGTGAAGAAGCGGCTCCACTGCCGCCGGCCGGCGCCCTGTACCAGACGGATTTCGGCGGCACCGCCGGATGGACGTTCTCGACCCCGACGGCCAACGGCGTCGGATGGGCCATGCGCGCGAACGCCCTGCAGTACAACAACGGCACGAATTACGACAGCGGGTCTCCCAATGCCGGCAGCGCGACTTCGCCCGCCATTGGTCTGTCGGGAAGCGCCTCTCCCAAGCTTCGGTTCCGGTGCAAGTACAGGACCGAGACGACGGGCACAAGCTGGGACAAGCGCTGGCTGCACATCAGCAAGGACGGATTCACCACCCAGGTGCTCCAGCGACAATTCTCCTCGACATCCGGCGGATGCGGCGCCATGGGGGCCTGGCACACGCACGAGATCAATCTGGATCCCGCGTGGGGCACGATCAACGTCCGGTTTTTCTTCGACACCGTCGACGGCACCTCCAACAACCACGAAGGCTGGCTGATCGACGACGTAGTCGTTCAGCAACAGTAAGGAGCAAGTATGGTCACCACCATCTTCGTCGCCGCCGTGCTCACCTGCCAGCAAGAGCCGGACATTGCGGTCAAGCTCGAATCGCTTTCGAACCTGGCTCCCGCCCATGGCGCCGTCTTCTCCTGGGAGCCGCCGGCGGGCCCAGTCGATCACTACGTGCTCTACTTCTTCAAGGCCGCCGACAAGAGCATCCAGGGACCTGGCCGTCACTGCAAGCCCAACCAGGCCGTCGCCAAACACCGACTGTCCGGCTCCGTCCGAGCGGCCTGGGACAACAATCGATGTGAAAGGTCCTACAACTTCGCGGGCCTCGTCGCATTCGATCCGCAAGGCAAGGCCCAACCGGTGACGAAGCTGGGCGTGACAGCCGACACCTATGCCGAATCCCTGACGCACGTCTTCCCGCTCTTCTCGCCTCCCGAAGGAAGAGTTCCGACCCGATGCTTGTATCCCGAGCCGAACATCGGCATGTACTTCTCATGGGAAACGCCCGCGTTCGGCATCGATCACTACATCATCTATTTCTTCCCCTTCACCGGGGATCAACCGATGGATCCGCAGAAGGCGATCCAGAGCGTCTCGTTCGCGGGGTCGGCGAAAGCCGCGTGGGATAACCGCAGGAAGATCGACTACGGCGGCGTCGCCGTGATCGCGTTCGACAAGGATGGCAGGGGGCTGTCGGTGACCGAGCTCACGGGCAAGCCCGAGAGCAAGGCCGCCAAGCCCGAAGGAGCCGCGACGCTCTTCGAGGAGAAAGGCGCCGCGCCCGAGGCGCTGGCGAAGACGGCCCTGGCCGAGCTACTGGGCGACTTCGGCAAGATCGAGACCAAGACAACCGAGACGCTAACGAAGAGCAGGACCGAGGAGATGGCCTCCCACAAGCTCACCTACGAGCAACAAGTGGAGCTCATCGAGAAGGTCTTCGTGCCGGTGTTCCTCAAGCACAAGAAGGAGATGATGGCGTCCCTCAAGCTCAACGACTTGACGCCCTCCACCCTCTATCGAGACCACCGCGTCCGGGCGCACTTCATTCGGCATATCGCCGAGGATTTCCCCAGCCTGTCGAAAACGGACAGGCACGAAGCGATCCTGAAGGTCGCGGGGCAGGTGGGCGGCATTCACAGATTCTTGCGCTACGATGGTCCTTCCAAAGGCGTACGCCCATGGCCGTATGTGGAGCCCAATCAGTGGCAGCGCGAGCAACACTCCAACGAGTACTTCATTTGCAGCGTGATCTACCAAGCCCCCGACGTCCTGAGCATTTCCGAAGGCGACGTGGCGATGGCGATTCTGGAGATGATCCCCAACGACAGCCCCATCGCGGAACGGGCGAAAGGCGAGCACCTGCGGCTGACCCATGCCAAGCAGTACGCGCAGGCCATGGAAGTGACGAAACGGCTGGACGCCTTTCCGAACAAGGAACTGGAGGCGATCCAAATCCTCGAGAAGATCCCCCAGAACGCCCACAATGCGGCGGACGCCCGCGGCCTGATCGCGAAGTTGAAGAAGCAGCACGAAGAGCAGCTCGAGAGGGTCCGCAAGAGCGAGGAAGAGGCCCGAAAGTACGCCGAAGAAATGGAGAAGCGCCGCAAGGCTTTTCTGGCGACGCTCGGCCCGGGCCAGCGGCAAATCTGGGACCGGTACGGCGGTCCCGATGAGGACATGCCGGATGCGAACGGCAAGAAGGTCTGGATCTACAAGAAGCCGGTCTACTCCAACATCGACCTCATCATCGGCTACGAGTACCGCGAGTTCGTGTTCGACGCCAAGGGCGAGTTGCTCTCGTCCCGCCGGTACACGCAATAGCGCGGGGTAACCGTTGAACGGGTGAACGCTTACGCGCCCAAGAGCGCCCGCCACTCGTCCTCGAGCTCGCGCGGGTCGGACACCGTGTCGCACAGCTCCAAGCGAATCTCCTCGCGGATCTTCTCACGGACGGCGAAGAGATGGTTGCGCACGTCGCTCTCGCTGATCCCCAACCGCGCGGCGACGTCCGTGTAGGTGGCGTCCCGGCCGGCGATGTCGTATTCCTCGAAGACGCGCCAGAGGATGGCGCGATCGCCGTCGGCGAGCCGCGCGCGCACGCGTTCCGTCGCCTGCTTCACGACCTCGGTCATCCAGGCGCGGTCGAGGGCCTGCTCCGGCGTTTCTCCGTCTACCAGCGCCTCCGCCACCGCATCCTCGCAGATCGGGAGGATCTTCGCCCCTCCGCCGCGCTTCAGGGCGCCGAGGGCCCGCTCCCGATGTCCCACGAAATTCCTCAAGAGGCCCTTCAGGTAATGCCGGAATCCCCCTCGCTGCGGTTCGTACTTCCGCAGGACATCGTCTTCGATAAGCCAGAGGAAGAACGCTTGGGAAAGATCTTTTGCGTCCTCGTTGGACTTGGACCACGCCGCCCGCACGTACAGATAGATCGGCCTCCAGTATCTCCTGCAGAGCACCTCCAGATCCTTCGGCTTGCGCAGGCGGGCGACCAGTCCCCACGTGGTCTCGGGGAAGTCCGACGATCCGTCGTGAAGGTTCGTATCGGGATCGCGCACGGCGCAAAGGGTAGCGCAAAGCGGTGATCTTTTCAAAAGAACGGTCTGATCCGCAGAGATTCCCCAAAGCACAGAAGATCCGCTGCGTGTCATCGGGCCCGATGCCTATCCCGAAGTCCCGCACGACCAGCCTCGCCGCCGACGGGCGACCCTCCACCTGCAGATGCACGGGACGGCCGAGGCCGAACTTCAACGCGTTGGTCAGCAGATTCGTCACGATCTGCTCGATGCGCAACCGGTCCCAGAAGCCCATCCCCGATTACAACGCCCAAGCGGGCTGCGGCCAGGTGCTCCCAGCAGGTTCTACGGAGCGATTGAGTCGCGCATGAACGATGAATTCACCGATCTCCCAATCTCCTCATCTCCCCTTTCGGTTTTTTCCGATATTGGGGGAATCTCCGCGTGGAACCTACCGCACATCCACCGCCTCGAAGACCGGTGCTACACTATGTAAGGATGTTCCTCATCGACGGATACAACGTGCTGTTCGCGACGGGCGCCGTCCGCGATATTCCGGCCGCGCGGAGCGACCTGCTGGCCCGAATCGAGACCTATTGCGCCGCTACCGGACAGCGTGCCCGCGTGTACTTCGACGGCCGCGACGGCCCGTTTCGCGGTCGCAGCGAACATGTCGACGTCGTGTTCCTCTCCGCCGACACGACAGCGGATGAGGCGATCGAACAACTGGTGGCGGGCACCTCCGACCGAACGGCGTTTCACGTGGTATCATCTGATCGTGCCGTGGTCGAGGCCGCCCGACAGCACAAGATGGCGGCCACGTCTTCGGAGGAGTTCCTGCGCGCTTTGACCCCTTCCCCTTCGGACTCAGAGCCGGCGGCCAAGCGCGAAGGGATTTCCGATGCCGAAGCCAAGGTATGGCTGCGTCGGTTCGGCCTGGAAAGGGACAAACCATGAAGCTCGCGGAGACGATTCGAGGGGACGCGGTTACGGAGATCAAGCTCGTCGATGGCACCACCATCGCCCTCGGTGTTCCGGATACCCTCTATCAACTCGAGTATCTCGACGACGAGGCGCAGCAGCTCGGCTTCCTCGTGACCGTCACGATGGGACGGCGCAAAGGACAGAAGGCCAAGATGGTCATCCCCTATTCGGCCATTCAGAGCGTCCTGGTCACCTAGCGATCCGCCGTGAGCCCCACCTACGTCTACTCGCCCCGCTATGCCTTGGAATGGGGCGAACACGTCTTCCCCGTCGAGAAATACGCGCTCGTCGCCGAGCGGCTCGCGCAGAAGGGAATCACGCTCGTCGAACCGCCGCCCGCCACCGACGCCGAACTCGAGCGCGTGCACACGAAAGCGTACCTGGCGCGCCTGCGCGAGCTGACTCGAACGCCCGAGCTGGGCTACCCTGAGTTCGAAGTGCCCGTCACGGAACGCGTGATCGAGACGTTCCGCTTGGCCACGGGCGGGACGATTCTCGCCGCGCGCCGCGCCTTGGAAGAAGGGGCGGCCGCCAACCTGTCCGGGGGATTCCACCACGCGTTTGCCGATCACGGCGAGGGTTTCTGTCTGATCAACGATCTGGCGGTCGCGATCCGTCAGCTTCAGCACGAGGGACGAATCCGGCGCGCGTCCGTCATCGATCTCGATCTTCACCAAGGAAACGGCACCGCGCGCATCTTCGCGGACGATCCATCGGTCTACACGTTCTCCATGCACCAGGAACACAACTACCCGCGCAAAGAGCGCTCGACCTGGGACATCGGACTGGACGACGGGACCGGCGACGAAGAGTACCTGGAACACGTGCGGCAGGCCGTGCCGAAGATCCTGGCCGAGTTCCAGCCGGACCTCGTCCTCTACCAGGCGGGCGCCGATCCCTACCGGGAGGACAAGCTGGGCGGACTCGCGCTCTCGATCGAGGGACTGGCGGAGCGCGATCGGATCGTCTATCGCGAATGCCGCGCGCGCCGGCGGCCGATCGCCGTGACGCTCGGGGGCGGTTACGCGCGGCGCACGGAGGACGTGGTCGCCATCCACGCGAACACGCTCACGCTGCTTGCGGAGTCGCCTTGAGCACGACCTTCCGGCCTTCGCGCACCACCACCAGGTCGAGCCGCCGGCCGATGATGTCGTCGGTCAGCGCGCGCTGCAGATCATCCATGCTCGTCACCGGATGCTCGCCGGCCCAGACGATGAGATCGCCCGAACGCACCCCCGCCCAATCGGCCGGGCTTCCGCGCTCCACCTCCACGACGAGCACCGCATCGGCAAACGTCTGGCCCGCCACACCGAGATAGCCCCGGCGGATCTCCCCGTCTCGGATCAGGCGTTCGGCGACGAACCGCGCGATGTTGATCGGAATGGCAAGGCAAATCCCCTGCGCCGGCAGGATGATCGCGGTATTGACTCCGACCACTTCGGCCTGGGAGGTGACCAGCGGTCCTCCCGAGCTGCCCGGATTGAGCGCGGCGTCGGTCTGGATGACGTTGTCGATCAGACGTCCGGAGGCCGTGCGCATGGAGCGCCCCAGGGCGCTGACGACTCCCGTGGTCACCGTGGCTTGCAATCCCAACGGATTGCCGATCGCGATCACGAGCTGTCCCACGCGCAGTACCGCTGAATTGCCCGGCGAGACCGGCGCGAGATTGCGATCGGACACGCGCAGCACGGCCACGTCCGTGTGGAGATCCTCTCCGATCGTCTCCGCATCAAGCCGGCGACCGTCCGGCAGGACGACGCGAATATCCTCCGCCTCGTGCACGACATGGCTGTTGGTCAGCACGGTGCCACCGGGACCGAAGATGAAACCGGACCCCGATCCGATGCCGCGGGAACGGTCTGCCTCGATCGCGACCACCGAGGGCCCGACCCGCTCCACGACCGAGACGACGGTCTCCGAGAAGGCGTCGAAAGGACTCTTTTCCACGCTTATACAACGTTTAGGAGGACGCGGAACGTCCCGCGATCGGGCCCTATCGGTTGGTCTGACGCACCAGAGCCTGAAACAACGCCAGTTGCTCCGGCTGGTCGGCGATCCGCTCCGGATGCCACTGAACGGCGACGACGAAGCGGTGCTTCTCGCTCTCCGTCCCCTCGATGACGCCGTCCGGCGACATCGCCGTCACGCGCAACCCCGCCCCCACCCGGTGGACCGCCTGATGGTGACTCGAATTCACCTGAGGCCGCGCCATGCCCAACACCTCCCGCGTCCGTGAAGCCCCGACCTCCACCCCATGGCGCGCGTTGCGATGGTGCTCGCCGATGTGTTGGTGAAGCGATCCGCCCAAGGCCACGTTCAGGAGCTGGCTGCCCAGACAGATCCCCAACACCGGTATGTCGCGCCGCAACGCCTCCGCGGCGTACAGGAAATCCGACTCCTCCTTCTCCGGATGCATGAGCTGCGCCTCCGGATGCGGCGGCTCGCCCCAGCGGCACGGGTCGATGTCGGGCCCGCCCGTGAACGCCACGGCGTCGACGCGATCCAGCCACTCGCTCGCCTCTTCGGGTGAACGTACGAAAGGCAGGATGAACGGCACGCCGCCGGCCTTCTCGATCGCCCGCGGATAGTGCCGGTCCAGCTTGTAATACGTGTCCGCCTCTTCGACGACCAGCCGGCAGTTCAGTCCGATAAGCGGTTTTCTCATTCGCTCATTCTAGCGCGTCTCCAGAAGAGCGCGAGAACCAGCAACGCCTCGACCCCGAGCAGACCGCAGCGCTTCCCCGAGCGAGAGGGACCCGGCGGAGGTGAACCTCCGCCTCCACTAATCGCCGCGGTTCGGATCTGCCCGCTCAGTTCGGCGTCGAACACCAGGTCGGAGCTGCTCCCGTCCGACTGGTGCACCTCCACCGCCAGGACGTTCGTGCCGTTCACCAAGAGCGACTTCGACGCGCCGACATCGAAGATCTCATACGTGTTGTTCGCCTCATGGCCGGACGCCGGCGTCGTGTACGCGACCACTCCCGCGGGCATGCTCCCGCGCGCGATCTCCGTGCCGTTCAAGGTGGCGACGAATCCGTCGTCGACCATGACCCGCAAAGTCAGCGAGAGGGCCTGCGCCGGATCAACCCCCTGGAACGTCTTACGGAAATACGTCGTGGGGTGCTTGTTGGCGGAGCTCGGACCGAACGAGACGGGCGTATCGATGTAGCTCTCTCCGTAGCCCAGCACGCCCGCGCCGTTGCTCCATGCGGTGTCGTTGAAGCTCGCGCCGCGCCATGCCGTTCCAAGATCCTGTCCCTGGTCGTTGACCTTCCATGTCGACTTCGGCGCGACGAACGTCGCGACGCTGACGTTGTCGATCGTGAAATCCGCGTTGCTGGCGTCGGCGACGGCGTCGTCGGACGCCGCGCTGATCCGAACGCGGGCCTGCGAGGTGGTCACCGAAGGCACGTTGACCGTGGCGCTGCCGGAGTTGGGGACGGAACTCGCCAACACGAAAGGATAGGTCGCCCCTCCGTCGACGGAAAGTCGAAGTGTGACGCTGGAGACGGATTGCCCCCCGCTCCACCCGACCATGGCGGTCAAGCCTGGCGTCCAGGTCTCGCCGCCGTTAGGCGAGGTCAGCGTCAAAGGCATCGGCCCTTTCGCGATCGTGAAGCGGTCGGCGATCATCCCGTTCTCGCGCAGGAACCTGGCGTCCAGACGGCCGCCATCGACGTCCAGAACCATCGAGCCCAAGTTGTTCATGGAGATGAACATCGCCGGATGATTGAGCGATCCCCCGCTCGTTTGTCCCGAGCTGCCGGCCACCACGTAGACGGCGCCGTCGTTCGCGGCGGTTCCGGGGGATTTCATGTACGCCCCCGTCTCGTTTTCGCGCCCGCTGCCGCCGTCCTTCTTGAAGGAGTCGTTGAAGGTGCCGGAAGAACCGTAATGTCCGTTGATCAGGAAGGATCGCTCGTACGAATGGCTGTGGCCCGTCAACACCATATCGATTCCGGCCGACTCCAGGATCGGCAGGAAGTTCTGGCGCATCTGGATGAGTTCCGATTCGGTGTCCGAATTGTGCGAGCCCTTGCTGTAGGGCGGATGATGCCAGAAGGCGATCACCCACTCCGCCATCGTGGAGGCGACGTCGTCTTGGACCCAGGTCGCCATGGCGCCGGTCGACGAACGGCTCGTCCCGTAGGAATCCAGACAGATGAAGTGGATGTTGCCGTAGTCGAACGAGTAGTAGGCCTCCGTTCCGGAAGGCGCGCCTCCCGCCTCGCCGTTGGTGGGCAGGGTGAAGATGTCGTAGTAAGGGCCGCTCTGGCTGGCCGAATCGGCCGAGTAGCCGTCGTGATTGCCGAGCGTCGACCACAGGACGGACTTGCGCAACATGCCGGGGTACATGTCGAACACGGCCGCCTGATACTCGCTGTCGGTCCCGTTGGTGTAGGCGTTGTCGCCCAGCATCAGCCAGAGATCGGTGCGCGCGTTCCCGACGAATCCGTAGTACGCGTCCCGCACCGCCCGCGCATACGAGTTCGCCGAGCCGGAATCGCCGAGCACCCAGATCCGCGTCGGCTTGGCGGTTCCCGGGACGGGAGACGTGACGAAGAAGTACGTCGCATCCCCGGCGAGCTGCGCGGTCGGCGTACC
Organism: Planctomycetota bacterium; assembly: GCA_016190155.1. GTDB lineage: Bacteria > Planctomycetota > MHYJ01 > MHYJ01 > JACPRB01 > JACPRB01. The sequence goes on along the minus strand of JACPRB010000163.1, from coordinate 5,318 downwards.
GACGGAGTAGTAGTAGGTCGTGTCGGGGCTCAGGCCGGTGAGCGCGACGACGTGCTCGGTGCTGACTCCGGGACCGTCCGCAAACGAGCCCAAGGCTCCGGGAGCCGTTCCGTAGCGAACGCGGCTTGCGGTGGCCGTGTTGGTGCGCCAACGCACGATGACGCTCGTGGACGTGCCCTGTTGCAGGTAGGGACCGCGCGAGACCGTCTGCGCCCACGCCGGCGTCGAGCCGGCGAGCATGAAGACGACCAGGAACAACGACGTGCCTCTCATCGTCCGCCTCCCAATTCAGCTCCAAGGCGTGTCGCCAAGTCCACCATGGCTTTCGTCCGTCGCAGCCTTTCCGGCAGCGCCTCGACGGCCGCCAGGGCCGCCGCGAATGCCTCGCGGGACTCCTTGGATCGCCCCGCCTGTTTGAGGATGTCGCCCCGCCGGGCGAGCCACATTTCCTTTCGAGAGAATCTCGCGGCCACCTGCTCTACGCGCGCCAGCGCCGCGTCGTATCGCCCCAGAGCACATTCGAGCTCCACGGCCCTCAACTGGAGCGTGAGCGCGGGGCCCAATCGACGAAGCCCTTCCTCCAACCCGCGCAGGGCTTCTTCGTGACGCGCCAGACTCGCCTGGGCCTCGGCGCGCTCCAAATAGTGCTCGGGCTTGGGATCTGGGTGACGGGCCAGGCCGCGCGTAAACTCCTCGGCGGCAGCCGGGCGCCGTCCCATTTTCAGGAGCGCCTTGGCGCGGTGGATGAGGCCGTCGGGATGCTCCGGCTCCTTGGCGAGGAACCGATCGAGATCCTCCTTGGCGGCCTGGGGTTTGCCGGCGGCCAGCCACATCTTGCCTCGGGCCAGGTAGACGACCGTCAGATCGTCGTCGAGCTTCAGGGCCTGCTCGTAGTCCGCCTGCGCCGCCTTCCAATCCTCATGGGCCCGGTGCAGTTCTCCCCGTTTCAAGTACAGGCGGGCGTCGGCCGGACGTTGTCGGAGTTCCTCCGTGACGCCGGCGATTTGCTCCTCCAGATCCTCGTGGAGCATCGTCGAGAAGAACATCCCTGCCACCATGAGCGCCGTCACCGAAACCCTCCCCGAACGCGCCGTATCCTACTTCAAGGAGACCGGATGAGCGTCCAACGAAAAGTCCCGTCCTGATAGGGCAAAAAGCGGTGGGACGTTCGGGGAATTCTTGAAATATGGGTAGAGCGACGCGGGTGTCGGCGAAGAACGCCACCCGAGAGTAGGTGCGCAACATCTTTCCCAGGCCCTTTCGTTTCCATGACACGATCGCGCGGTATGCGATTTGCATAGACGCGGTCCTGCCATGAGGACGCGGCGGCTACTGCTGATCGCCATGAGCGGCGTGCGGGTGCGCAGCGAGGAGCTGCGCCGCCTGGGCATGACGCTGCCGGGATTCATCGAGCGCGGCCGCGTCGTCGCCTCCCTGCCGAGCCTGGGTCTTCTCACGCTGGCGGCTCACACGCCGCCGCACTGGGAGGTCGAGTACCACGAGTGCGACGACGAGCGTGATCTTGCAGGCCGCTGGGATGTGGTGGCAATCTCGTCGCTCTCGGCGCGCATTCATGAGGCTTACGGCCTCGCCGACCGCCTCCGAGCCGACGGGACCAAGGTCGTGCTCGGCGGTCTGCACGTCTCCGCTCTGCCCGACGAGGCCGAGCCGCACGCCGACGCCGTCGTGGTCGGCCAAGGCGAGGCCGTGTGGGAAGAGCTGCTCAGCGATCTGGAGGCCGGACGGCTTCGTCGACGCTACGGACCGCGGCCATTCTCACTCACGCGGGCGCGCGTGCCGCGCTACGACCTGCTCGATATTCGACGTTACAACCGGCTCACGATCCAGACGGCCCGCGGGTGTCCGCTGGACTGCACCTTCTGCGGCGCGTCGCGGCTCCTCAGCGCGTTCCAAGTGAAGCCGGCCGCGCAGATCCGACGCGAGCTTGAGGCGGTGCTGGCGCGCTGGCCACGTCCCTTCATCGAGCTGGCCGACGACAACACCTTCGCCCACAAGCGGCACGCCCATGCGGTCGCCCGCCTCCTGGGCGAATACCCCGTGCGGTGGTTCACGGAGACGGATATCTCGATCGCGGACGACGACGCGCTTCTCGAGGAACTCGCGGAGTCGGGCTGCGCGCAGCTCTTGATCGGCTTCGAATCGACACGCCGGGCGTCCCTTCACGACCTCGATAGCCGGCGATGGAAATACGACCGGCACCCGCGCACCATCAATGCGATCCGGAAGATCCAATCGTACGGAATCTCCGTCAACGGCTGCTTCGTCCTGGGCTTCGACGAGGACGACCCCGGCATCTTCGAGGAGACGCGCGACTTCGTCCGCGAGAGCGGCCTGTCGCAGGTGCAGATCACGATTCGCACGCCCTTTCCAGGAACCGCGCTCTACCGGCAGCTCGCGGCCGAGGGACGCCTCCTTTCGCCGGCGGCGTGGGACCGGTGCACGCTTTTCGACGTCATGTTCGAGCCCAAGCGAATGTCGGTGCGGGAGCTCGAGGAGGGATTCCGTTCCCTGATGAGCGCGCTCTACGAGGCGCGCGAGACGGCGCGGCGCAAGGCATTGTTCCGCCGGTGCGTGCGCGCGCGACGCGACGCGGGGAGGAGCGGTGGGTAGCGTGCTTCGCACGGCCTTTCGGGTGCTCTTCTTCATGGCCCGTCGTGAGGAGCTCCTGGCGCTCGATCGCCGTCATCTGATCTTCGGGATGGTGATGACGTGGTTGGCCGGGATCGGGCGATACTGGGACCACCCACAGCCCCACCTGGCGCAGCAGCTGGGTCTCGGATCCGTCATCTATGTCGTCGTGCTTTCGGCCGGCTTGTGGAAGATCCTCTCGTACTTGCGGCCGTACGACTGGAGCATCACGCGGCTGCTGACCTTCGTTACGCTCACGTCGCCTCCGGCGATCCTGTACGCGATACCGGTGGAACGTTTCATGGCGATCGAGACGGCGCGCTCGGTGAACATGACCTTCTTGGCGGTGGTAGCGACGTGGCGGGTGGCGCTGCTGTTCTTCTACCTCAGGCGCCTCGCGCAACTCGACATCTGGTCGACGATTGTCGGCACCCTTCTACCGCTGACGCTCATCGTCACGGCGCTCACACTGATGAACGTGCAGCAAGCGGTTTTCGACCTCATGGGAGGGCTGTACTTGGAGGGCCCCCGCGATGACGACGCCTATCCGGTGCTCCTGGGGCTCACGACGCTCTCGGTCACCGCCTTTCCCGTGCTGGCGATCGCCTACGTCATCCTGTGCTTTAGGGACAGATGATGTTCCGGCTGTGCCGGGCGCCAAACGACCAAGGAATCGCTCCGAGGGAATCTCGGCTTTGCGTCACTTGGCCGTCCTCACGCCCCGCGCGAGGAAGACCCATTTCGATCCCTGCCTGCCGCTCGTCCCTACCCCCAACAGCGTCCAGTCCTCCGTCAACTGAACGCGCGTCTCGAAGATCGGGCGATCGACCTCCGCCACGAGCGCGGGCGTACCGCCCAGGTCCACCGATGCCAACGACGTCGACCCCCGACCCCGCGCGGACGCCTCGGCGATCACCACAAAGCGCGCGCATCCCGTCGCGCCCCCGAGGTCCAGATCCCGAAATGCCTCCGGGACGGACGCCTCGCCCGCCGTCACCTCCGGAACAGTCACGTCGACGCGACAGGCCATCGATGGGCGCGGGACATCCAGCAGTCGCACGATCTCCACCACCTTGCGCAGGCTGGAGGCGTGGTCCATGACGATGATCTTCCGGGCGCCCTCCACCACCACGACGTTCTGCGGTTCAACGGGCTCATCCCAAGTCGGGGGTCGGGATTCCCCGCCGACCGAACAGGCTGTCGAGGTCTTGCCGGACCTCATGAACCCAATGGATTCGAGCGGCGTCTGGCGAACGATACATCATCCAATCGGATGACTCAACGAACAAGTGTCTTTCTATTCATCCACATGCATGCTATCTTTTTCCGTATGGGTCGATTGGTGACTCCCCGAGGGGGTGGATATGTCCGTCGTCCGCTCGATCGCATTCTCCAACTTGCCGGCGACGTCGCTGTGCTGCGCGCCTTGGAAGGTACGGCTCACGGAGCCACCGGACGCGAGATCGCGCGGCTGGCCGGAATGAACCATCAGGCGGCTCACGGCGCGCTCGCGCGTCTGGAAAGCCGCCGGATCGTCACTCGGCGTCCCGCCGGGACGGCCTACCTCTTTGAGCTCAACCGCCAGCATGTCCTCGTCCAATCGGCCATTCTCCCTCTCCTCGCCGGCGAGCGAGAATTTCGCAAGCGGATGATGAGCGCGCTTGCCGATGCTTTCCAAGACCACTCCGACGCAGGGGTGATCTTCGGAAGCATGGCCCGCGGTGAAGAGCATGAAGAAAGCGATCTTGACGTCTGCATCATCACCCAGGACGAATCCCAAAAGGAGCCCGTGCGTCAGGCGGCGGAGCGCATCTTCGGTGCGATGCGCGAACAGTTCGGCGTCACTCTATCCATGTTGGAGTTCAACCGAGAGGAGTTCATCAAGGGCTATCGGAGCGGAAAACCTCTCTTCCGAGAGATTCTGCGCGACGCCCTTCCCTTCTTCGGACCCGATCTCGCCGAGGTGACGGGTGGCAAGAAAAGTCTCACGAAAGATCGTAGAGCGTCGCGAAGCAAGAAGCCATCAGGGCATCGGTAGCGAGTTCTTCCACGCGGCCGAGCTTGCCGCCGGCCATGACTACTGGAACGCGGCCGGTCTCCTCTTCGTGCATGCGTCCATCGCGTACGCGGACGCCCTATGCATCAAGTACGCCGCCTGGAAGTCGACGAGCGACAACCACATGGATGCGATAGCCCTGCTTGAGGAATCGACGACACGCCTTGAGAACTCAAAGCAAGCATCGAGTCATTTGATGCGAATCGTGCGCGAGAAGAACCGTCTGGCCTATACCGGCCAGTCCTTTCACCGCGACGAGGTGGAGGCCATTCGAAAACACGCGGAGCGTTTCCGCGAATGGGCCGAGGAGCTGCTCCGATAGTTCCGGACCCTCAGCACTTCGAACGGCGCAGGATCCGACACCGCCCTCTTCTCAGCGTCCTCAGCCTCCTCTGGTGTTGGGGTTCGAGTCTTCTCTGCTTCCTCTGTTCCCCTCTGACTCCTCAACCCGAACCCCGCCCACAATCCCCTCCACCTCCGCATCCGTCAGGATGTGATCCGACTGCTTGGCCTTCTCGAAGATCGCGTTCACCAGATCCTCTCGCGCCTCGCGCCCCCGCTTCTCCAACCAGTAGACGATGTTGGACTTGCCGCTCATCGGCCCGATCGTGAT
>JACPRB010000157.1 GCA_016190155.1 Planctomycetota bacterium | reverse complement strand
GGCGACGATCGAATGGGAGTAGCCGCATGCCGGGTCCGGAAGACCTGCTGCTCGGGAAAATCGCGATCCAGATGGGCCTCATCACTTCGGTCCAACTCGAAGAACTGCTGAAACTCTCGGATCGATTCAACAAGTCCATCAGCGTCGTCCTGCTCGAAAAGAAGGTCGCCACGACCAAGGATATGCAGCGGCTCATCGAGCTGCGCCGCGTCGGCATCGACAGCGACGCCCCCCAGCCCGCGTCACGGAAGGACCAGATCATCATCGCGCGACACCTCGCGCGCGAGGGCGCGATCACCGCGGAATACGCCGACGAATGCCTGCGCCAGCTCGCCCTCGAGGGGGACAAACAGAAGATCGAGGACGTCCTGGTGGATCGCGGCGTCATCCCGCCCGAGAAGGCGGAGCGCCTGCGCGGCCTGCGCCAGAAACGCTCGATGCACTGCCCGCGCTGCGCGCTGAACTTCCTCGTCCGCTCCGCATCCGGCCGCAAAGACGTCGAGTGCCCTCGCTGCAAGGGCCCGCTTCAGGACCTGGGCCCCAAGACCGAAGCGTCCAACGCGCCGGTCGAATTCAAGACCTCGATGATGAAGACGATCGATCCGGACCGCGCCCCGGCGCAAACGCCCCCCGGAAGCGCCTCAGGACGCAAGATCCACTGCCAATGCGTCATCTGCGATGCGCTGTTCGACACGGAGCTCGATTCCAGCGAGCGCGTGAAATGCCCCCAGTGCGGATCGAGCTTCAGACCGCGCGTCTGACTTCCTCCCCCACCCCTGTTTCTCCCCCCGCGATCCGCTATCATTAAAGTATGCTCAAGCAGGTCCTCCCGCCCCGGCCGGACCTCTCCGCGCACCTTGCGGACAACGCGCTGGCCGTGCTCCGCCGCCGATATCTGATCCGGGACGAACAGGGCCGCCCGGCGGAAACCCCGGAGGACCTCTTCTGGCGCGTCGCGTGGACCGTCGCCCAAGCGGAAAGCGCCTACGGCGGGGACGCGATCCCGATCGCGCAGCGCTTCTATCACTCCCTGATGACCCTGGACTTCCTTCCCAACTCCCCGACCTTGATGAATGCCGGACGCGAGCTCGGCCAGCTTTTCGCCTGCTTCGTCCTGCCGGTGGCGGACGCGCTGCACACCCCCGAAGACGACGGCATCTTCGATACCGTCCGCTCCACGGCCCTCATCCACCAGTCCGGCGGCGGCACCGGTTTCTCCTTTTCCCACCTGCGCCCGGAAGGATCGCTCGTCCGCAGCAGCGGCGGGCGCGCCAGCGGCCCCATCAGCTTCATGCGCGTCTACAACGCCGCTACCGAGGCCATCAGCCAGGGCGGCTTCCGGCGCGGAGCGAACATGGGCATCCTGCGCGTCGACCATCCGGACATCCTCGACTTCATCAACATCAAGTCCGACCCGCGCGAGATGACGAACTTCAACCTGTCGGTCGCCGTCACCGACGACTTCCTCCGCGCGGTGCGAGACGACGGCCCGCACGAGACCCTCGATCCTCACACCGGCAGACGCGCGCCGCTGCGGGACAAGGTCCGCGACGATACCGGCCGCGTCACGGGCCTCGCCGACAAGATCTGGTCGGCCCGGGAATTGTACGATCTCATCTGCCGGCGCGCCTGGGAGTCGGGCGAACCTGGGATCGTCTTCCTCGACCGCGTCAACGCCTTCAACCCGACGCCGCACATCGGCCCGATGGAGGCGACGAACCCGTGCGGCGAACAGCCGCTGCTCCCCTTCGAAGCGTGCAACCTCGCCTCCTTGAACCTCGGACGCTTCGTCGCGGACGATGAATCCGGAAAAACCCATGAGCGCATCCAGTGGCCCCGGCTCGCCGAGACCGTCCGTCTCGCCGTGCGATTCCTCGACGACGTCATCGATATCAATCGCTACCCTAAGCCCCAGATCGAGAGAATCGTCAAGGGCAACCGGAAGATCGGACTGGGCGTCATGGGCTGGGCCGACATGCTCTTCCGCCTCGGGATCCGCTACGACGGCGAGGAAGCCTTCGCGCTAGGGCGGACGCTGATGAAGTTCATCAGAGAGGAGGGCTGGAAGGCGTCGATGGACTTGGCACAGGAGCGAGAGCCCTTTCCCAACTATCCGGGCAGCGCCTACGTCTCGGGACACGCCTACTTCAACGCGCCGCGTCCCCTGCGCAACGCCACCGTGACGACGATCGCCCCCACGGGCACCATTTCCATCATCGCCGGCGCCTCAGGCGGCATCGAACCCGTCTTCTCCATCGCCTTCGAACGCTACGTCATGGACGGCACGCGTCTGGTGGAGGTGCATCCGCGCTTCCGCGAGATCGGCCGCCGCGAAGGCTGGTATACCGAGGAGCTCGCGCGCCGAATCATGAGCGCCGGCACCGCGCGTGATTGTCCGGAGGTGCCCGAGCGCTGGCGCGACGTCTTCGCCGGCGCCCGCGATATCCCGCCGGAAGGGCATCTGCGCATGCAGGCCGCCTTCCAGGAGTTCTGCGACAACGCCGTCTCCAAGACGGTCAACTTCCCTCGCGACGCGAGCCCCGTGGGCATCCGCCGGGTCTATGATCTCGCCGTGGAGTGGGGCGTCAAGGGCGTCACCGTCTATCGCGACGGCTCGCGCGCGGCCCAGCCCATGCAGCTCGCCGCCGGCGCGGAGCGCGGACTCGCCGACCACGCCCCCGGCACGCGCTACCGATACCCGACGAATCTCGGCACCGCACACGTCATCGTCACCGAAGACGAGCGAGGCCCGCGCGAGGTGTTCGCCACCGTCGGCAAGTCCGGCACCGACATCAGCGCCCTGGCGCAGGCGATCGGCCGGCTCATCTCCACCGCGCTCGGCTACGGCGTGCCGCCCGACGAGATCGCGCGACAGCTGCTCGGCATCACCAGCCAGCCCATGCCGTTCGGGGGCGGCTGGGTGAAATCCGTTCCGGACGCCATCGGACAGGCGCTCGCCCGCTTCCTGGCCGAACGCAAACAGGCCGGCCCGGTCCTCCAGACGGGCGCGCCCACGGGCGGGCTCTGCCCGGATTGCGGCGCTCCGCTGGTCGTCGAGAGCGGCTGCTTCGGCGGCAAGTGCCTGTCGTGCGGCTTCGCGAAATGCTGAGGGCTTCATCTCACCGCGAAAGCGTTGTACACTGCGGCCCATGATCCTGATCGTTGCCGCTTTCTGCGCCCTGACCCAGGACGCCGAACTCGAGCGCGTCGCGCAGAAGATCGCCGAACACATCGCGCCGGAGCCTGGCTCCATCGAGGACCTCTTCCACGAGAGCTTCCTCAAGGGCATCCCGGCCGAACGCGTGGCGGCGCTCCTCAAACAGCTCCATACGCAGTACGGAGATTGCACCGCCGAACTCGTGGCCGACGAAGGACCGCGCCACGGCGTCATCCATCTGTTCTTCGGCGACCGCGCCCGCGTCGCGGCCACCATCGGAATCGACGGCGCCCCGCCGCACAAGATCACCGGATTGAGGTTCGACTCCCCCAAGCCGGTTCGTCGCACCGTCGACGACGTCATCGACGAGCTGCGCAAGCTTCGCGGCCGAGTCTCGCTGACGCTCGCCCGCCTCGGCGAGTCCCCGATGACGCTGGCCGACCTCGACGGCGGCCGGCCCCTGGCGATCGGCTCGACCTTCAAGATCTGCATCCTCGGAGCGCTCTTGGCCGAGAAGGACGCGGACGATCCTCGCTGGTGGGCGAGAACCGTGGAACTGACCCAGGAGCGCCGCTCCCTGGGCGCGGGCATCCTCGACGAGTGGAAGCCCGGCACGCCTCTCACCCTACACTCTCTCGCGCTGCTCATGATCGCGCGAAGCGACAACACGGCAAGCGACCACCTGATCTTCCACGTCGGTCGAGAACGGGTCGAGGCGATCGCGGCGGAGATGGGATTCTCGGGAGCCGATCGCAATCGCCCGTTTCTCTCGACCCTGGAAGCCTTCAAGCTCAAGGCATCCGACCGTCTGCGTAAACAGTTCCTCGACGCCGACGAAGCCGGCCGGCGCAAGCTCCTGGCCGGCCCCATCCGAGAACTCTCGCGGGACGCGCTCGACTTTCCGTCCGGTCCCCAGCACATCGACTCAATCGAATGGTTCGCCTCGACGTCCGAGCTGTGCCACGCGATGGACTGGCTGCGGCGGCGGACCGCGGCGCCGGAACGCGCCGTCGGCCGCGACATCCTGTCGGTCAACTCAGGCCTTCGCACCCGCAAGAGCGCATGGAAGTACGTCGGCTACAAGGGCGGCTCCGAGCCGGGCGTCCTCAACCTGACGTTCCTCCTTCAGGCCGCTTCCGGAACCTGGTACGCCCTATCGGCCACCTGGAATGATCCCAACCGATCCGTGGACGACGAGCTCTTCGCCGACCTGGTACAGGACGTGGTTTTCGCCCTGCAGCGGCCGTAGGTGGCAGAGGACACGGAGAACGGGAGAATGGAAGAGGCGAACCTAGTGGGACTTCAAGCTTGAACCTGTGGGTCGACCGATGGGAAAAGTTCCTATGAGGAAGCCAGGAATCCAGGAGCGGATGTCGGATTGCCCGCACCTGTGATTTTCCGGCATGGCTCAGCCAAGGCCCAGGGAAGGTAACACTTTGGCGGATCCCCAAGGCAGCCCGTTTTCTCAGAAGTGCATGATGGCCGGCAGATTGGATGCCTGTCCGCCACATAGAGCAGCCGCCAAAGTGTTACCCGCACTTGAGCCATGCCATCTTCGTCTGGATCCTCTGCCTCCCTCGCGTCCTCCCCCCGCTTACTTCGGCAGCTCCAGCACCCTCGTCGCCCCCTTGTACGAAACTGCGCAGTTCCACTGCGTGATCTTCTCGATCTTCACCTCGGTGCCGGCCACGGTTTCACCGACGCGGTACACGTTGTCGTTGACGATCGCCCACTCGTCCCGAACCCACATTTGGACGCTGGTCTTCACCTCGGACTTCGTCGAGAACAGGCAGACCGTGTAAGCCAGCGGAACCTGCACGGCGTGCTGCTTGGTGCTCGTCCCGGACAACGTCAAGTTCATCGCCTTCAGCTCGCGCCGCGCGGAGAGCGTCTCGACCAACCCTCGCCCTTCGGCCGCCATCTTCTCGAACTTCTCCGCCGGTTCGCGTCCCAAGATACGGGCAGACAGCGCTCGCAAGGCCGTCAGGGCAGCTTGGGCCTCCTCCTCTTCCCCCCGCTCCGCCGCTTGTCGTACACGATCGAGATGGCCGGCGGCCAACCGGAGCTCGTGCTCCCACGTCCCCAGCGCCCGGTGCGCCTCCATTTGCGCCGCGTCCATCAAGCCCTGATTCATCGGATCCACCTTCTCGCGCGCCGCCAAGTACGCGGGATAGAACGCCTCGTAGAGCGCGTCCGCTTCCCTGAGATCATCCTGGGCGCGCGCGATGATGCGCTCCGCGCGACGCTCCATCTCCCGCAAGAGCTTGTCCGGTTCCACCACAGGACGATCCTCACCCGGACCGGGCGGCGTAAGAGCGCTCTCGAAGGGATCCCTCCGCCCTGACCTCACGACCCCGTCCTCCGGCTTGGCCTCGCTCTCCTTATCCACGAGGGTGCGCACGCAGGCTTCCGTTTCGCCGACGACCTCGACGATGCGACCGTAGCGATCGATCATCAGGCTGATCACCGGCTTGGCGCTGTCCTGGGAGCCGACCGGTCGAAACTCGATCGGAATCACGGGCACACGACGGCCGTTCGCCAAGTGCAGCCTGCTCTCCGGCCTCACGTCCAGTCGAAGACGAAGGTCTTCGAAATCGTAAGCGGCGTCCAAGATCATGACGTCCTGCGCGCCCGGGCGGCGCAACCCTCCCTTCTGCCGCTCCTGAAGCAGACCCAAGGCCAGCGTGTTCCAGATGACGGAATCACCGGCTTCGGCAACGCGTCGAGCGCGCCCGTCCGGCGGGGTGATCTCGGCGCAGAGACCGGTCGATCCGGTCCTCACGTCCATCGTCGTCCTCTGATCGTCGACGCGCATCTCCGCCTCGAGTTGCAGGATCTCGAAGGCCCCATCGAGCTTGGCGGAAACCTCCTCCCGAACGAAGCTGAGCGCCTCTCCCGATTCCGTCCATCGCAAGTAGTGCCCTTCGCTCTCGTAAACGTACTCGTAGCGCCATTCGCGGCCGGCGACGGGACGCACGCTCTCGCGGGCCCACCCGCGATGCTCCCGCGCGTCTCGTGACGGCCCTTGCTCGATCCGATACCAGGCGTCGAGCGGTTTGCCGATCTCCAGGCGATCCGACGCCTGGGCCCAGGATTCCTGGCCTCCGATGACGAGCAACAGCACGACTCCGAAGCTCATGGTCGATCCTCCACCTACGTCGCCGACCCGAACTTCGTGATTATAGCCTATGGGTGAGCTAAGGGAAGCAGCACCGTGCAAGATGGATCCGCGCCGTTTCCCGCCTCCTCAAGGGTTCGTTCACCGGCCGTAGCTTCGCGCCGTCGCGTCCAACGGCGTGCCTCGCAGGCGTTCGAAGAAGGCCTCCGCGCGCCGATTCAGCCCGGCCCGCCGCGCGTACAGGGCCAAGCCCAGATCGTCCTCCGGCACGCGCGTCTGGAAACACCGCTCGGCCAAATCCAGCACCTGCTCGGCCGTTACGTCCGCCCACGATACCGTCAGCACCTGTCCGCCGTGGAAGAGCACGACCGAATCCGACGTGCCCTTCAGCACCTGCGCGTCCTCCAAGGTGCCGCGCCGCAGCCGAAACGTCGGCCAGTGCGTGCGCTCCCGATCGACGGCCGAGACAAGGCGCCTCAGCGTCGCGGTGATGCACGCCATTTCGTCCTCCAATCGGCGACGCGAGTCCTCGTCCGAGGCCGAGGCCAACTCCGCGCGGCAGGCCCCCAGGAGATCCTCCTCGGCGGCAGGCGCCGTCCTCTTCTGGGAACCGAGCCACAGCGCCGATCCCAGCGCAAATCCAAAAAGCACGGCGACGCTGACGAGAATCGGCAGCAGGGTCGGCCGCTTCACGGCCGACACCGGGAGAGCGACTCGCTCGTCCAGCGGCGCCGGCGGGGGAGGGAGCAGCATCGCGCGAGTGCGGCTGACCGTGGTGGCGCGCAACAGCAGCCGGTCCAGATCCTCCGCCAAGTGGCGCGCCGTAGGATACCGGCCGGATCGATCCCGATCCATGCACCTCAAGCAGATCTGTTCCAAGGGCGCCAGATAACGGCCCGCGGGCGAGGCCTCCGCGGCACCGCTCAAGGGGACCGGAGCCGGCGGCGCCTCCGTCATCACGCGATTGACGACCTCATCCACGGCTCCCACGAAAGGAGGCCGTCCGGCCAGCAGATCGTACATCACCGCCCCCAGCCCGTAGATGTCGGTGCGAGCGTCGATTTCGTCCGAACGCCCCGCCGCCTGCTCGGGGGCCATGAAGCTGGGGCTGCCCGCGATCGTGGTCCCGTCGCGGCTCAACGCGTGAAGCGAACGCCCCAGACCGAAGTCCAGCAGCACCGCCCGGTTGTCCTGGGCCAGGAAGACGTTGGACGGCTTCACGTCGCAATGCACGACGGGCTTGGCGCGCGTATGCGCGTAATGGAGCGCGCGAGCGAGGTCTCTCAAGTATCGGATGTACTTGCGAGGCTCGGTGTACAAAGGAGAGATCACGTCGGGTGAACGAAGCGCGGCGCACTCCTCGGAGAGCGTCCGCCCTTCCAGGAACTCCATGCTGATGTACAGTTCCCCGTCGACGCGCCCGATGTCGTAGATGGTCACGATGTGGGGATGACGCAGCAGCAGGGCGCTGCGGGCCTCCGTGAGCAGGCTCTGGATCCGCATGACCCGCGTCGTGCCCGCGCCCTTGTCCTCGGGAGAACGGGCGCGCTTGAGGGCGACGTATTGGCTCAGGTACCGGTCCCAGGCCTTGTAAACCTTCGCCATCGCCCCCGCGCCCAGTTCGGACACGATGATGTACTTCCCGAACCGGCGCGTCGTGTCCTTCCAGAGATGCGCCACCTCCGCCGGCAAGGGATCGACGGATGCGGAAGCGATGGCCGCGTCGGAGTCGTGCGGCCCCGGCGGCTGCACCAGCGGCGACTCGCAGCGCCGGCAATGCTGGACGACGACGCCCGGCTGCCGCTCGACGCACACCTGAACCGAGCAGCGCGGACAGTGCAGCACGCTGACGGTCTCGGCCGCCAGGAGCGTCTCGCGAATCTGGTCGGCGGTCAGGTAGTTCCCCTCGATGAGCAGTTCGCTGAAGGCGATCGAAGGATCCTGCTGCCGCCGCTGCAGGCATTCCTGCACCTCCGCTTCTTGAAGCACGCCGCGGGCGATGAGGAGTCGCCCCAGAACCTTGTCCGCCAGATCGGTTCGGAGGTCCATCATCCGCTCCAGCAGGCGCACCGGTACGGCGTGCAGGCCAGCGCAATGAGTGAAGCCACGTCTTCTGAGATTGTATCCCGAAGAAACACGCGGGAAGGAAAATTTTCATCATCGGCGACGCTTCCCGGTTTCTTGACGGCCCGGCGCCGCGCCCTACACTGACTCCATGCCGCTCGCCGCCGATCTCATCCTCCATCACGCCCACCCCCTCGTGACGCTGCGAGGCGCCCCAGGCCCCCGCGCCGGCCGCGCCATGTCCGAGCCGGCCGCCATCCCCGACGGCGCCGTGGCGATCAAACGCGGACGCATCCTCGCCGTCGGCGCCGGCCGAGCCGTACTGCGCGAATTCCGCGCGCCTAAGAAAGTCGACGCCGAAGGCCGCCTCGTCACCCCCGGCCTCGTCGATGCCCACACCCACCTCGTCTTCGCCGGCTCGCGCGAGAACGAGTTCGAGATGCGCATCCGCGGCGCCTCGTACATGGACATCGCCAAGACCGGTGGCGGCATCCTCTCCACGGTCGATCGCGTCCGGGCCACCCCTCTGGACACCCTCGTACGCGAAACCCGCCTACGGGTACGACAGATGCTCCGCCACGGCACCACCACCGCCGAAGCCAAGAGCGGATACGGCCTCTCGACGGAACACGAGATCAAATGCCTCGAAGCCGTCGCCCGCGTCGCGCGCGCGGAAGACATCGATCTGGTTCCCACCTTCATGGGCGCCCACGAGGTGCCCCGCGAGTTCGCCGGCCGCCGGCCCGACTATGTCGACGCCGTCATCCGCGACATGATCCCCGCCGTCGGCGCGCGCCGCCTGGCCCGTTTCTGCGACGTCTTCTGCGAAGTCGGCGTCTTCTCCGTCGAAGAATCGCGCCGGATCCTGCTGGCCGCTCGCCGAGCCGGGATGGCGCCCAAGCTGCACGCCGAGGAATTCAAGGCCTCCGGCGGAGCGGAGCTGGCGGCCGAGATCGGCGCCGTCTCCTGCGATCATCTCATGGCCGTGACCGACCGCGGTATCCGCGCGCTCAAAGCCAAGGGCGTCATCGCGGTGCTGCTGCCGGCCACCTCTTTTTTCCTGGCGTCGAGCCGCTTCGCGCCCGCCCGACGATTCATCGAAGAGGGCGTGCCGGTGGCCCTGGGAACCGATTACAACCCCGGCTCCTCACCCACGTTCAACATGCAGCTCGTCATGACGCTCGCGTGCACGCAGCTTCGCATGACACCCGCCGAGGCGCTCTGCGCGGCCACCCTCAACGCGGCGTACGCCGTCGGCGAGGGCGACGCCGCCGGCTCGATCGAGCCGGGCAAACGCGCCGACCTCATCGTCTGGGACGCCCCCGACGTCAACTACCTCCCCTACGCGTTCGGAGCGAATCTGGCGCGAACGGTGATCAAGGCCGGGAAGGTGGTGTAGAGGACCCAGAGGGTCACAGAGGACGCAGAGATTCCTTTCGAAAACGGACGCAACCGCATCAGACCGAGTCGGTTGCCTGAGCGCCGCGAAGAATCTTCGTGCCACTCGAAGATGTGGATCGTGAGTAGTCCAGAGGACGCAGAGAGAACCACCACTGAGGTCCTTCCATGACGAGGAAGTCGTGGGCATGATTCGCGAAAGTTGTCTCGACTCGCTCGTCGTGAGCCTGTCGAACGGTTCCGCTTTCCTCCCGAATCCGCATGGACCAATTCCATCTCTGGGTCCTCTGCGTCCTCTGGTGTTGGATCTTCCTCCGGTCCCTCTGCACCCCCAGGGAATCTACTCAGTGACCTCTATTTCCACCGGCGCCGCTACATCCCGATTCGCCGGCGTGTAGTACTCGTACGCGTGCGTCTGCGGCGTCTTCGCCTTGATGGGAACCTTCGCCCGCAGCGCGTACCCGAACTCCATCACCTGACCCGGTGCCATCTTCCCGAAATAAAGCGTCGCCTGCTTCGGCGTCACCGTGAACTTCATGAGCTCGCCGCGCTCCACCAACTTCTCGAAGCTCGACGCATCGAGCTCGAAACCCGGCGGCAGCCCCAGGTCAACGATCACCATGTACGTCGATACGTCGCCGTTGTACGCCAACCGCACCCGCGCATCGAGGAGATCGTTCTTCGCCAGCTTCGTCCGATCGTACGCGACGCTCACGTCGATCGGCTTCTTCTCCTCCTTGTCCGTGATCGCGCTCCACGGCACGTAGTGGCGACCCACGATCTGAACCATCATCGTCGATGAACCTTCCACGCGGATCACGATCTCGTTCTGACCGCCGCGCGTCGCCTCCTTGAAATCCACGAGCTGCAGCACGTCGGCCTGGTCCTCGGTCACTTCAATCGCGCGGTCGACGCCGTTGACGTCCGCGCGGATCCGGACCGTGCCCTTCTGCGGCGTCCCGCTCATCCCCCTCACCAGCGCCTTGAGCGCGAGGATCGTCGCCTGGGTGGATCCCCACGCGCCGCCGCCTTGCCGCGCCCGCACCAGATAACCCAGCGCCTTGTTCACGGTCGGCGTGAAGCCGCCGACGCGCATCATCGCCTGCGCGATCAGCGCCGTCGCCTCGACGTTGCCGGCGTCGCCGCGCGCGTAGCAGAACGTCTGCCCGTCCAACCGCCAGTAGGCGTGATCCTTCTCTTCGACCTTGCGGTCGTCCAAGCGCGCGATCAAATCCGCCGCGTCCTGGCTCTTCGGATCCGCCGCCGCCAGCGCCATGGCCGCCAACGCCAGACCGTAGACGTTGCCTTCGACCTCGTCGAGATGATCCTTGATGTACTTCACCGCCTTCGCCACCGGTCCGCCTCGCGTGCCCGCGTCCGCCAGCGTCCACGCCACATACGCGGTCAAGGGGACATGCGTGCCGCGGAACCCATCGATCGCCTCGCCATGGGTCGCGCCGGCGCCTTGCCAGGAACCGTCCGCGGCCTGCTTCGAGATCATCCACGCGACCGCGCGATCGATCACCCGACGATCCACGTCGGTCACGCGGGACGCGTCCACCAGTTGCTGCACCCCGTACCCAGTCACCCAAAGCACGGGCTCGTTGGCCCCCGCCCACCAGCCGAAACCGCCGTCCTGGGTCTGGAACGTGAGGATCTTTTGATAACCGACGTTGAGGTACTCCATCGACTTCATCATCTGCTCCGGATTGGCCCGACGGGCCGTTTTCAGGTAGTCCACCACGAGCACGTTCGGATACGAGCTCGAGGAGGTCTGCTCCATTCAGCCTCCCGGCATGCGCAGCATCCCCTCCAATCCGTCCAGCACAGAAGCAAATACGCCCGGATAGGCCTTGAAGAGGATCTTCGACGCGCCCGGAACGGCGTCGAGCGGAATGCTGATCGTGTGGCGGATCTCGCCGGAAAGCTGGCCGTTGTACACCGTCTCCACCAGCTTCCCGTCCGGCACGACCTCGACGGAGCGACGGATGGCGTCCTTGGCCTTCGCGCCGCGCGCCTGAATCTCCAAGCGGTTCGACGAACCGAGCCCCTTCGCGCGGATCCGGTAATACACCACCTTCACCTGGCCGGGCTCCATCTCGACCGATTTCACCGCATCATCCCGCAGCTCGAACCAGTCGTCCGACGCCAGCGTCAGCGTCACCGTCTGCTTTTCCTTGAGGTAGTTGTAAACGGCCACCGGAACGCTCACCGCGTCGTTCTGCGTGAGCGACACCGGCAGGTCGATGTCGACGAAGAAGTCCTGGAAGACGAGCAGGCCCGCCGTCGTCGAGCCCAGCCGGCCGTCGATCGTGTTCGCGCTCGCGCTGAGCCGCCACGTCGTGATCGAATCGGCCATCGTCAACGCCAGCCGCGCGCGCCCGTCGGCATCCGTGATGATCACGGGCTTCCACGCCAGCGTCTCCGGAAAGTACTCGCGGATGCGCATCGGCCCCGCGTCGTCTCCGTCCGGCTCCGGAGCATCGGCAAGCGCTTTCTCTTCCGGCATCGACCCGGCCGTGGCCGCGGGCGCCGGCGGCGGAGCTCCGGCCGCACGAGCCCACCCCTCTTCCTGAGGCATCTCCTTGACAGCAAAGCCACGCAGCTCGTACTGCGCCGCCAACCATCGGATGTTCGGATCCTGCCCGTAATACACACAATCCGCCATGTTCGCCTGGTACCCGGCCTGCAGGGCCATTCCTCCCACATTGACGTCGTCGGCCGTGTCGAACGCCCCGTCAGGCCCCGCGGACACCAGCGTGTACCGCCCGCTCAAGAGCCCGCACCCCAGCGTCGTGGGCAACCCCGCCACGAACCGATATCGCGTCCCCCAGGGATCCGTTACATCACCTTCCGAGAGCGCCTGCTTCTCCACCAACTGCGCCAGCGCGTCCTTCGGCAGATCCTGTCGATTCCCGTGAAGCTGCGAACAGACGGTCGAATCGATCTTCTGCGCCGCGCCGCGCAAGACCGCCGCCACCATGTTCGGCGCCGCAAACTGCGCGTCCTCGCGCGCCAACTCCGCCACGTCGAACGCCCGGCCCGCCACATCGACCGTTTGCCCCTCTTGCAGCACCTTCTCCGCGACGAGCGTCCTGAGGATGTCCTTCCGGTACCGCCACGCCTTCCCATCGGACTCGACGACCTTGTCGAAACCGCCCTTCTGCGCCAGGGCCGTCAAGGCCTGATAGATCGCCGCGCATCGCGACACGCTGGCGATCTTCGCGATGTTCGACGGCGCGAACGCCGCGTTCTCCTTGGCGAGAGCCTCGAGATCGAAGGGCGCCCCGCCCACCTTCTTCATGACGTCCGGCACGTAGCGGTAATCCGGCGTGATGATCTGCGACTGGCCCGCCAGTTCCACGAGCCGATTGAAGAGGGCCTGCCGGCGCGCGTCTTCCATGATGCGCGCCAGATTGTCCCTCGCGAACGCCGGGTCCGCCTTGGCCAACGCTTCGGGGGTCAGCGCGTCGCCGAAATAGTCCTTGAGCTGCTCCGGGGCGAGCCGCTTGGCCTTCACGAGCTGCTGCAAGATGTCCGACGCGGTGATGTCGTGCTCGCTCGCCGCCTGCCGCATCACATGGAAGATCGTCTGAACGTTGGTGGCCGACATGAGGCGCGCCCAATGGTCGAACGTGAAGCCCTCGTTCACCGCGCCGAGCTGCTCCACGGTCAGGCGATTGCCCCACCCGTCCACGAGCATCTCCTTGGCGAGCTTCCCGGCCTTCGCCAGATCCTCCAGGATCGCAGGGTTCATGGCGCGCCGGCCTTCCCGCTCGACCCAGAACTTCCCCTTCTCGTTCGCGATGTACACGTAGAGCGCCCAGTAGATCTGCTGGACCTTGCCCGCCATCTGGCCCACGCGCGCCGCCATCGTATTGATCGTGGCGCGGCGCTCCGGCAGCACGACCGGCGCCAGGAGCACCGTCGCCGCTTCCCGGCGACGTTCATCCTGGAGGGCCTCCGCGATGCCGCCGCCCCACTTGATCTCGATCTTCGGCGCCAGCAGCTCCTTCTGGAGCATGAAGGCGATCTTCTCCAGACCGGGCTGCATCTCCTGCAGCGCGTAGACGCTCTCGTCCACCACGATCACGCCGAGCGCGCTCGGCACGCCTTGGCCCGACTCGTCCGTCACGCGGAACGAAATCGACGCCTCCTGCCCGGGCACGTACTGCGGCTGATCCGCGCGCACGTCGATCCGCAGCTCCTGCGCGGGCTGCACGACCACGAGACGCGAGTCCCGAACGAGAGTGGAATCCCCCATGAACGCATAGGCGTGAATCTCGAGCGATCCGAAGAGGTCGGCGGTCAGCGGCACCTCGCACCGCCCGCGGCCACGATCCAGCGCGCACGTCGTCGTCAGCACCGTCTGGCCGCGCCGAACGATATCGACGTACGCCACCGTCTTGTCGAACGAGCCGAAGACGTCCAGCCCGAGCGTTTCTCCCACCTTCAGGATGGGCGCGCTCGCGCGAAGCAGGATCTGATCCTTGCCGGGCTCGCTGGAGAGGGCGAGCGAGCGCGTCGCTTCGTTCCCCTGCTTGTCGCGCACGGACACGCTGACGTTCAGCGTGGGTCCCGCCATCTCCTCGGCCGCCGGGGTCAGCCGCAGCGCCGCCATGCCGGAGGCGTTCGTGCGACCCGAGACTTCCTGCTTGGCCGTCTTGAGCGTCACGTCGGCCTCCACCGGCGCGCCGTCGGGCGAGGCCGCCAGGACGTACACGATGTTCTCGAGCCCGGGCACGATCTTGCCGCTCTCGGGGACCGCGCCGACGAGGATCGGCTGGCTGCACACGATCGCCGTCTTCGTGACCGTCTCCGCGTGATCGGCCGAATCCGTCAACGTGACCTCGAGCTGCACGAAGGCGTTGCCCTTCTCCAGCGGCTGCCCGACGAAATAGTCGGGAAGCTGGATCTCGAACTCCGCGACGCCTTTGGCGTCCGTACGCACGCGCGCGGTCTGGAACTCGCGGAACGCGACGTCGAACGTCGATGCCTTGATCACGACTTCGCCCGCGACGGGCTTGCCGAAGAAGTAGTCGGCCTGCAGCGTCCCCTTGATCTTCTCCTGGGGGCGGTAGAACGGTTTGTCGGTGCGCGCCTCGAGCTTGAACTTCGGGAGGACGTACTTCTTGACGGTGACGGTCTTCTCGGACTTCGCCGCGCCGAGGGTCGCGACGATCTTGTACTCGCCCATCAGGACCTCGTCGGCGAGCTGAAAGTCCATCGCGGCGATCCCGTACGCGTTCGTCTCATCCTGTCGCTTGAAGACCTTGTTGCCCTTGCTGTCCTCGACCTCGAAGAGGATGGGCTGGCGGCCGAGCGCGCGCATCGTCATCGCGTCCATGGCCAGCGCCCGCAGGTGGATGACCTGGCCGGGTTGATAGAGCGGTTTGTCCGTGACGAGGAGGATGCGCAGATCGCGCTGCAGTTTGATCGCGATCTCCGCTTCGTGCTTCCCCGTGGTGGACTCCGACTGGATCACGAGCGTGTGATCCCCGTCGGGCAGGTCCGGCACGGTGAACGCAACGTCCGCCGCGCCGCCGGCGGCGGTCTTACCTTCGAAGAGGACGGCCGACTGCCCCTTGAGCCGCGCCCGCACGGTCGCGCCCTCGATCGGCGCGACGCTGTTGATCCCGCGCGTTTCATAGACGACGACGCGGGCGGCGGCCTTCGATCCCGGCGCCAGCACCGTGGGCACCTCGATCAACACGTCGTGCGCGGCCTTGGCGCGGTCCTGCGCGGCCACGGGGACGACGGCGAGGGCCGCGGCCAGCGCGGCGACGGCGGCGAGTCGGTTCATGGCTCCTCCCAAGATGGATCAAGCGTTGGACGCACGATGTCGCGTTCGGGTTCGCCGGATTCGCGAAGCGCAGCGATCGTACCTTGGAAACCACGATTCCGCCACGAGTGTGCGGATTCTTTTGAAGGATCCTCCCCCCGGCGAATAGGGGATGGGCGGACGTGGGAGGCGCGCGGTGTGCGAGTTGCTGGCCTATGAGAGGGCCTTGCTCAAGTTCGAAGCGGCCATGGTCAGATCGAATCGTGGGGTCAAGGACGAGGCCGTCCCGCTCTGGCCCCTTTCACCGCCGACACGGCCGAAAGACCGGCGTTCCGCCGAAATCAGGCGTTTGGGCGAATTGCAGGGCTATCACCGCAAGCTTGAGGCCTATCTCCGAGACACCGAGCGGGGCAAGCCGGGCGTGTGGCCGATCTTCCCGGGCGACCAGCCTGAGGTCGCGACTAAGTCTGGGGAGATCGTGGAGGGAACGCGCGGCCTGCAAGGCACGATGGAAGTGCTGTTCGGCGGCAAGTAGGCCTGCACCGGCGAACTTCGACGGGGTTGGCGCCGCCGCGGCGTCAGGCGCCAACCCACGCCCGATATTGTAAAAATCACGATCATATCGTAATTTTTACAATATGATCCTGCGCCGCAGCGCGGAGGTCCCCGTGCGCCGGGCCCTCAAGACCTTCCGCGCCGTTCTCATTGCCGGTCCGCGTCAGGCCGGCAAAACCACCCTCGCCCGCCTCGTCGGTGAGGGTCGACAGTTCGTTAACCTGGACGATCTCTCCATCTTGAGCGCCGCCAGGACCGATCCCCAGGGTTTCGTGCGCAACCTGCGCGTCCCGGTGACGATCGACGAGATTCAGCGGGTCCCCGACCTGCTCCTCCCGATCAAGCAGGTCGTCGACGAACATCCTCAAGCCGGTTCGTTCCTGCTGACCGGATCGGCGGACCCGCTGTCGATGCGTGGCGTCCACGAGACGTTGGCCGGCCGTCTGGCGGTCATCACGCTGCGACCCCTGACATGGGCCGAACGGTCGCACCGTCCCGAATGGAATCCGCTCACGACCTTGAGTCGCTGCTCCACGGCAGCAGCGGTCGTCAAAGCGTTTCCGGCGACAGACGTGCCGCAAGCCCGACTGGAACGCGAAGTGCCCCTCGGGGGCTTTCCCGAGCCCGTCCTGCGATTCGATGAGCGACAGCGCGCGCAGTGGCACGAGCAGTTCGCCCGGCTCTATTTGGAACGCGACGTCCCGCTCTTCGTGCGCCCCGACGACATCGCCGGGTTCCTGCGGTTCGTCCGTCTGGTCGCATCGATCAGCGGCGGGATCCTCAATCTGGCCCACCTGGCGCGAGACGCGCAGATGTCCCACGATACCGCGCGCCGATGGCTGTCCGTCCTGCAGTCCACGTTCCTGGCGCAGACGCTGCGGCCGTACTGGCGCAACGTCCGCAAGCGTCTGACCAAAGCGCCCAAGCTCCACTTCGCCGACACCGGCCTGGCGGCCCACCTCCTCGGCCTTCGCGACTGGCGGCAAGCGGAGCACCTCAACCTGGCGGGCGCCCTGACCGAATCCTGGGTTCATCACCACCTCGACGTCTTCCGCGCCTGCGCCGAAGTCCGAATGGACCTTCACTACTTCCACACCGCCGCCGGCGACGAGTGCGACTTCGTGGTCGAGGCCGATCGCCTCATCCCGATCGAAGTCAAGACGACGCAGACTCCCTCCCCGAAGGATTCCGCCGGCTTGAGAGTCTTTCTCGACCTGCTCCCCCGACACGCCCCGTTCGGCGTCCTGCTCTATCCCGGCACGCGCGTCTTCCCGGCCGCCGACCGCGTGGTGGCGATCCCGATGTCGGCGTTCCTGTGTGGAACGACCTCCTGATCACTCGCCCTCGTCAGGTTCCGCACGCCTGCGAATTCGGATGATGTGCGACCTCTCCATGAGCCGAACAGACTTCCCTAATCGCCCTCAGGCGGCTTCTTGCCTGGATCCAGCGGCCGGACCCGATATTGCTTCTGCGACGCCGGCGGATCTTCGGAAGGCTGAGATTCCGGCTTCTCCGGCCGCGCCCGCATCCATTTCCATGTTCGGATCACGTTCGACATCGCCGTGATGAACATCCCCACCGGCATGAGAATCCCCGCGGCCATCGTCAACACGCTCCCGTCCCGTACCGCCGTGAAACCGCCGGTGCCGATGAAGACGATCGCGCCCGCTCCGAAGAGCAGCCACCCGAGGGCGCGGAACACGTATGTCATGCAGTCAACTTAACGAATCCGCCGGCGGTTGGTGCGTTACTTTTGATACTTCCGCGCCGTCTTGAGACGAATCTCCGCCTCTTCTCGGGCCGCTTCCGCCTGCTCCCGCTCGACCCCGCGCAGCCCACCGGCGAGCTTCTGCCGGGCGCGATCCAGCGCGTCCTCGGCCTTCCGCACATCGATGGAAGAGGCCTCTTCCGCGCCCTCCGAGAGGACGATCGCCCGCTGCGGCGTCACTTCCATGAATCCGCCGCTCGTCATGAAGTGCTGTTCGCCGCGCTCCCGACGAATCGAAATCTCGCCCGGACGCAGAGTGCCCAGGAAAGGCGCGTGGCCGGCGAGAACGCCGTAATATCCCTCCTCGGCTGGAACCATCAGCGAAACCACGTCCTCCGCCGCGAAGAGCACCCGTTCAGGGGTCACGATCTCGACTTTGAACGTCTTTACCATCTTTCTTACCCAGCAGCGCGGTCACCGCGCTCAGCACCAAGATCAGGACCGCCGCAACGAGCGCCAACACCAGCACCGTCATCGGCCCCTTTCTCGCGATCGTCAGGAGCAGCGCCACCAGGGCGCCCACCCCCGCCAAGCTCGCGCCCAATGCCTTCGCGTTACCCCGCACCCATCTTCTTCGCCTTCTCGACCGCCTGGTCGATCGAACCGACCATGTAGAACGCCTGCTCCGGCAGCTTGTCGTGCTTGCCCTCGATAATCTCCTGGAACGAGCGGATCGTGTCCTTGAGCCGCACATACTGGCCCGGCGTGCCCGTGAACGCCTCCGCGACGAAGAACGGCTGCGAGAGCATCCTCTGGATGCGCCGCGCCCTCGCCACCACCATCTTATCCTCGTCGGAGAGCTCTTCCATGCCGAGAATCGCGATGATGTCCTGCAGGTCTTGATACCGTTGCAGGATCCGCTGACATTCGCGCGCCACTTGATAGTGCTCCTGCCCCACGACCTTCGGCTCCAGGAGGCGCGAGCCCGATCCCAGAGGATCCACCGCCGGATAGATGCCCAGTTCCGCGATGCGTCGCTCCAGCACCACCCGCGCGTCGAGGTGCGAGAACGTCGTGGCCGGGGCCGGATCCGTGATGTCGTCCGCGGGGACGTATACCGCCTGCACGGAAGTGATCGACCCGCGCTTCGTGGACGTGATGCGTTCCTGCAGCGCCGCCATCTCCTGGGCCAGCGTGGGTTGGTAGCCGACCGCGCTGGGCATGCGCCCCAGCAGCGCGCTCACCTCCGATCCCGCCTGGACGAAGCGGAAGATGTTGTCGATGAACAGCAGCACGTCCTGCCCTTCCTCGTCTCGGAAGTACTCCGCATGCGTCACCCCCGAGAGCGCCACGCGCAGGCGCGCCCCCGGCGGCTCGTTCATCTGCCCGAACACCATGACCGTCTTGTCCAGGACGCGCAACTCCTTCCCCGTGGCGTCCTTGAACTTGGCGTGCTGCATCTCCAACCACAGATCGTTGCCCTCGCGCGTGCGCTCTCCCACGCCGGCGAAGACCGAGACGCCTCCCGCCTCGACCGCGATGTTCCGGATGAGCTCCTGCACGAGCACCGTCTTGCCGACACCCGCACCGCCGAACAGCCCGATCTTGCCGCCTTTCGGGAAGGGACACAGCAGATCGACCACCTTCAACCCCGTCTCGAACACCCGCGGCGTCGGTTCCTGTTCCTCGAGCTTCGGCGCGGGACGGTGAATCGGAAACGCCTTATCGCTCTGGACAGCCCCCAAGTCGTCGACCGTCTGCCCCAAGAGATCCATGACGCGTCCCAGACAAGGCCGCCCGACGGGAATCGTGATCGGCGCGCCGGTGTCGCGCACCAGCATTCCGCGCACCAGCCCGTCCGTCGGCGCCAGCGCGACCGATCGGACGAGGTTGTTCCCCAAGTGGTGCGTCACCTCGCTCGTGAGGCCGATCCCGCGCGACGCGTCCTCGATCTTGAGCGCCGTGTAGATCGGCGGCAAGCCCTCCTCGAACGACACATCGACGACCGGCCCGATGACCTGCGCGACCTTACCGAACTTTTCCACCATGTCTGGACTCCTTGTCATCCTCTGAGCGCTTCAGCCCCGCCCACGATGTCGAGCAACTCCTTGGT
>JACPRB010000160.1 GCA_016190155.1 Planctomycetota bacterium | reverse complement strand
CCATCGCACGCCGGCATAGCCTCATCCTGAACTTCGCCAAGCCCACGCTGGAAGCCAAGAGGGTTGTTGCATCGGACTGGCCTCAGCGTTGACATCCTTTCCTGGTTTCCTGGCTTCCTAAGAGGAATTCGATCGCGGAACAGGACGTTGGCTTTCGACTTTCTCGCTACAGTGTCAAAAAAAACAACGGCCCGACATGAAGCTAAGAACGTGTAAGAAAGGGAGAGGTGGGGAGTCGGGTTCTTCTCCGAATTCTTCCATCCCAGAGGATTCTCTCCTTCTCCTCTCCATCTCCCCTTTTCTTACACATTCCTGGCTTTGTCGCGGTTCGTCAAAAAAGACAACGGTCCGCGAAAAGGCCAGAGGCAGCCACAGCAGACCCCGTCCGGCAGAAACACGTTCTAATCCACGAAATCCGTTTAGTCAGCGTCATCCGCGGTTTCGCTGGGTCTTATCTGCCGAGGTTGTCTCTAGCCTGATGGCGGGTCATTAAAAAAAAGCGCCCCGGTCGTGGATGACCGGGGCGCCTGCGGAAAAATGGGCTTCTAGAACTCGTCTTCCATGCCGCCGCCCATGCCCGGGGCCTTGGGGGCCGCTTCCTTCTTCTCGGGGATCTCGCTCACGATCGCGTCCGTCGTCAGCAGCAACGTCGCCACGCTCGACGCGTTCTGCAGCGCGCTGCGGACCACCTTGACGGGGTCGATCACGCCGAACTTGTACATGTCACCGTACTCCAGGCGCTCGGCGTCGAATCCGAAGTTCGGATCCTTCGCTTCCTTGACCTTCTCGACGACGATCGCGCCGTCGATGCCGGAGTTCGCGGCGATCTGGCGGATGGGCGACTCGACCGCGCGGCGGACGATGTCGATTCCCGTCTTCTCGTCCTCGTTGGCGGTCTTCACCTTGTCGAGCGCCTTCGTGGCGCGCAGCAACGCGACGCCGCCGCCGGGCAGGATGCCTTCCTCCGCCGCCGCGCGGGTGGCGAACACCGCGTCCTCGACGCGGAGCTTGCGCTCCTTCATCTCGACCTCGGTGGCCGCGCAGACGTTGATCTGCGCCACGCCGCCGGACAGCTTGGCCAGGCGCTCCTGCAGCTTCTCGCGATCGTAATCGGACGTCGTGGTCTCGATTTCCTTCTTGATCTGGTTGATGCGACCCTGGATGGCCTTCGTGTCGCCGGCGCCCTCGATGACGGTGGTGTTCTCTTTCTCCACCATGATCTTCTTCGCGCGACCCAGCATGGACAGATCGACCTTCTCGAGCTCGATGCCGAGATCCTCGAAGATCGCCTTCCCGCCGGTGAGCACCGCGATGTCTTCCAGCATCGCCTTGCGCCGATCCCCGTAGCCGGGCGCCTTGACGGCGCACACGTTGAGGATGCCGCGCAGCTTGTTCACCACGAGGGTCGCGAGAGCATCGCCCTCGACCTCCTCCGCGATGATGAGCAGGGGCTTGCCGGTCTTCGCGATCTTCTCCAGAAGCGGCACGAGGTCCTTCACCGCCGAGATCTTCTTCTCGTGGATCAGGACGTACGCTTCCTTGAGCACCGCGCGCATCTGCTCCGGCTCGGTGACGAAGTACGGCGAGACGTATCCCTTATCGAACTGCATGCCCTCGACGTACTCGATCGTCGTCTCCAGGCCCTTGCCTTCCTCGACGGTGATGACGCCGTCCTTGCCGACCTTCTCCATCGCGTCGGAGAGCATCTTGCCGATCTCTTCGTCGCCGCCCGCGGCGATCGTGCCGACGTGCTGGATGTCCTCCTTGCCCTTGATGTCACGCTTGAGCCGCTTGAGCTCCTCGACGATCGCTTCGACGGCCTTCTCGACGCCGCGCTTCAGCGCCAGCGGATTGGCGCCGGCGGTGACGTTGCGGAGGCCTTCCTCGAACACCGACTCGGCCAGCA
The DNA here is from genome assembly GCA_016190155.1 of Planctomycetota bacterium. Lineage (GTDB taxonomy): Bacteria > Planctomycetota > MHYJ01 > MHYJ01 > JACPRB01 > JACPRB01. Next base: position 5,722 of record JACPRB010000160.1, on the reverse strand, counting down.
CGACGGACGTGGTGGTCCCGTCGCCGGCGACGTCGTTCGTCTTGGACGCGACTTCCTTGACCATCTGCGCGCCCATGTTTTCCCAGGCGTCCTTCAGCTCGATCTCCTTGGCGACGGTGACTCCGTCGACGGAGACGGTGGGGGCGCCCCACTTCTTCTCGAGAAGCACCGCGCGGCCGCGAGGGCCGAGCGTGACCTTGACGGCGCGAGCGAGCTGCTTGACACCGCGGCGCATCGCCTCGCGCGCTTCCTGATCAAAACCGATCCTTTTGGCTGGCATGGTTCTCCTTCCTCTTTATGGCGTACCTATTTCTTTCCGTTCGTCTCGACGACGGCCAGGATCTCGTTCTCACTCATGATGAGATATTCCTTGCCGTCGATCTTGACCTCGCTGCCGGCGAAACTTCCGAACAGGACCTTGTCGCCCTTCTTGACCTCCAACGGCTTGACCTCGCCGTTGTCCAGGACGCGTCCGGTCCCTACCGCCACGATCGTGCCCTGCTTGGGCTTGTCCTTGGCGGTGTCGGGCAGGACGATGCCGCCCGCGGTCTTCTCTTCCGCCTCGCTCCGTTCGACGACGACTTTGTCCCGCAAAGGTTTAAGCGAAACCATAGACTTTCTCCCCTATCAAAGACTCAATGCCGAAGTCGCAATAGCAAAGTGATTGCCAGCGAATTTTGCAAGATTTTCCAGCCATGGGGGTCCTTGTGGCAGGGTGGGGTGTCGGGGTGGCAGGTAGCCGCTCACCGGTTCTTACGTTCCGCCTTTCCGTGCACCTCTTGAACGGATGAACCGCCGGACGGGAGAACGGGTGAACGCGTCGCCTCCCGATAGATCATCCACGCGAAGATCCCTCCGATCGTGAACACGACCGCCAGCATGAAGTAGATGCTCCACCCGAAGCCCTGCGCGAGCCGGTTCGCCTCCTCCGTACCGGAGGTCAGCTGCTCCTTTCACATCGCGCACTGCGCCAGCACGTCCAGCACGAATCGCATCATAGGCTTATCCCGTAGTACCCGTTCACCGGTTCACCCGTTCATCCGTTCGGCCGTTCCGGGCTTCTGGTCCACGCGGGCATCCGTTCTCCGCCGGCCGCATACGCCCTTTCGCAAAGGCCTTCGAGCGTAGGAACGGGTGAACGGAAGAACGAATGAACGGCTGAACGGTCATATCCCGTACAACATCACGTACACCGCCACCCCCGTCACCGACACATACAGCCATATCGGAAGCGTCCATCGGGCGATCGCGCGATGGCGGTCGAATCGCGCGCGCATGGCGTTCAAAAGCGTCACCAGCACCAGCGGCACGATCAGGGCCGCCAGCACCGTGTGCGAAACCAGGATCGCGAAGTACACCGGCCGAATCCACCCGACACCCGTGAACGGCGTCGACCCGACGAAATGGTGGTACGTCAGGTAGCTCGCCAGAAAGAGCGCCGACGACGCGCACGCCGACACCATGCACACCTTGTGCGCCGTCACGCGGCGTCCCTTCACGAACAGAAACCCCACCAGCAGCAACAGCGCGCTCGCCGAATTGAGCGCGGCGTTCGCCGTCGGAAGCCGCTTGACAACCGGGGGCACATAGAGCGTCAGAGCGTCTCCCAAGAGCCGACCGAACGCCTCCCGATCCGTTCCTTGATACGTCCCCCGCACCTGTCCGCGCGCATCGACGAGGAGCATGTACGGCGTGTGCGGAATGTCGCCCTCCTTCATCTCCTCGGGCGCCCCGACCTTGAATCCCTTCTGCAGGAGCTCGTAGATGACCGCCTTGCCGCCCGTCAGCCAGAACCACCGTCCCGCTTGGGCCTTGTAGTGCTGCTCCGAGTGCGCCTTCAACACCTGCGGCGTATCGTAGTCGGGATCGACGGTGATCGACACGAGCTTGACGTCCGCCGGCAGCTTCTCCTGCAGTTCGAACATGCGCGAACCGAGCGTCGGGCAAATGCTCGGGCACCGCGTGAACACGAAATCGACCACCCACACATGTCCCCGCAGATCCGCATCCGTCACCGGACGCCCGTCCGTGCCGGTAAGCGAGAACGCCGGCACGCGGTAGAGTTCGGGCAGCTCGACGCGTTGTCTGCTCCTGAGCCACAGTACGAACGCCCCCGCGACGGCCGCGCCGCACACCAGAAGCAACGCCGCCCACGCCAACCACGACGCAGGACGGGCGTTCGGCGAATCCATGACACCTTATTAGCGTGCCGAGGCCAAACACGCAACCTTCACGGATGCGCCGTCCCCGCCGGCGGCTTGTACATCGAAGACGCCGGATCGTCCAGCGGCGACGCGTGCGCGAACCCCACATCCGGCAGCAGCAACAACACGAGCACCAGGAAGAGCACCAACGGGAAGATCGCGACCCCCCAGAAGATCCGATCCTCGTGCTTCAGATGCATGAAGAAATACGCCACCAGACTCGCCTTGATGCAAGCGATCAGGACGCCGATCGTCACGTTTCCGAGCCGTCCCACATCCGCGCTGGCCGCCAACACCGTCAGTACCGTGCCGGCCACAAGCGCACCGAACACCCAGTAATAGGCCTTTCGATGATCTTCATGAGCCGCCTCGAGATGATCCGTCATCGAGCCTCCTAACCCGCGGGCGCGATCAAGTACAGCACGGGAAACAGAAAGATCCACACGACATCCACGAAATGCCAATACAGCCCCGTCACCTCGACCGGAACGTTGTACTCCCGGGTGAACCGTCCCGAGATCGCCGCCAGCCACAGAAGCGCAACGATCCCTCCCAGCACGTGCAATCCATGAAAACCCGTGAGCAGGTAATACGCGGAGAAGAACGTGCTGGTGCCCGGCGTGATCCCGTGCTCCAACTTCGCCTTGTACTCGAACGCCTTGATGACCAGGAAGGTCGCGCCCAGGAGAATCGTGACGACGAGGAACAACCGGACACGCGACCGATTCCCGCGTTTCGAAGCCGCGACCGCCAGCGCCATCGTCAGCGAACTCGTGATGAGGACAATCGTGTTGACCAGCGCCACGTTCGCGTTGAGCTGCCGGGCGTCCGACGCCGCCGTCGGCGTGGCGTTGTACAGCGCGATGAACGCCCCGATGAAACCCGTGAAGAACATCACCTCGGACGCCAGAAAGAGCCACATCGCGAACTTCCCTCGATGCAGCTGGGCCGGAATGCCGTCTCCGGCGATGACTTCGGCGGCATGAATCATCTCGAAGGCTCCTACAGCCGGCTCACCGCCAGCAACGTCAGCAAGATCGGTAGATAGACGATCGACCCCACGAACAGCCGGCGCGCCCGCGCGTCCGTCCGCGCCAGCGCGAAATGGCCGCTCAACGCCGCAAACCCGCCCCCCAGCGCCAGCGCCCCCGCCATGTACGTCGCATCCGCCAGCCCTACCACAACCGGCAGGAGCGACACCGAAATAAGAGCCAACGACTGCAGCACCACCTGGCGCCCCGTCACGGCCCCATCGGGATCCTGCACCGGCAGCATCGGACATCCCGCCCGCGCGTAATCCTCGCGATACATCCATCCGATCGCCAGGAAGTGCGGAAGCTGCCAGATGAAGAGGATCGCGAACAACGCCACCGCGCCGGCGCCCGCCGATCCCGTCGCCGCGGTCCATCCGATGACGGGAGGCAACGCCCCCGGAACCGCGCCCACGACCGTGCAAAACGAGGTCTTGAACTTCAGCGGCGTGTAGACGAAGAGATACGTGACGATCGTCAACGCGCCGACCGCCGCCGTCAACGGATTGACCAGCGCCAGCCACGCCACACCCGTCACCGCCGCCCCCACGCCGAACCACGTCGCCTCGCTCGGATGAAGCCGGCCGGCCGGCAGCGGACGATTCCGCGTGCGGCGCATGCGCCCGTCCGTCTCGCGCTCCATCACCATATTGAGGGCCGACGCCCCCGCCGCCGCCAGCGCGGTACCCACGACCGTGTAGACCAGCAGGACCCAGTCCACAACGCTCCCCGGCGCGATGACGAATCCGAGCAGCGCCGTGAGCACCACGAGCACCGTCACGCGCGGCTTGGCCAGCGCCACGTAGTCGAGCACGCGCGGCCGCGCCAGAGGCAGAACCTGCACCCCCGCATTCATGCCATGGCCTCCCGCGCCGCGCGAAACGACTTCAGCGTCAGCACGAACGACGACGCCAATACGAACGCCCCGATGGCCACATGCACCGTGATGACCGTCATCGGCGCCAGCGGCGCCTCGTGGCTGCGCACGAAGCCCGACGAACGGATTCCCCACGCGACCAGGCCGAACACCAACTGCAAACCCAGCAGCCCCATCAACAGGAAGGCGCCCTTCTGCGACGACGTCGCCGCGACCTGCGACGCGAAGCGCCACACGACGAAGAGAACGACCGCCGCGCCGATCAAATGGACCACGATGCCCCATCCGGTATGGCGCGTCACCGCGCCCGCGACGAGCTGCAGGAACGCCGCCGCCACCGCCGCCACGCCCAGATGCCGCGTCGAGGCCAGCGCCGGGTCCGGCCGGAACGTCGACGCGAACGCCGCCACCGCCGCCACCGCGCAGAACACCGCCTGCGCGAAGCACGCGTGCACGATGGCGACCGCGGCCTGCGGGACGTAGATGCGCAGGCCGCCGATCAGCGCCTGCACGCAAACGCCCGCCAGCGCGACCCAGGCCCACGCGCGCACCCACTTGCGCGGCTCGGCCAGATGGGTCCACAACGCCAACCCCGCCACGAGCAGCCCGACGATCATCGCCACCACGCGATGCGTCCATTCGACCGGAAACCCAGGCTGCAGGCGACCCCAGAGAAACGGCCATTCCGAGATGGAGTCGCCCGTCGCGGTCGTCGTGACGAACCCGCCGGCGAGAATCAATACGAGCGTCGATGCGGCGGTCAGCAGCGCAAATCGACGCAGCCACGGATTCTGAACGTTCATTCCGCAACCACCGCTTCGGTTTGAGGCTTGTAGTCCATTCCGTTTCCGTTGGAATGACCGTATTCGTGCGGCCCGTGGTAGACGGTCGGTACGGTGGCGTAGTTGTGCTCCGGGGCGGGCGAGGGGATCGACCACTCCAGCGTGCCGGCTTGCCAGGGATTCGGCTCCGCCTTGCGCCCCTTGGCCATCGACCAGAAGAAGTTGAACAGGAACACGAGCTGCGTGGCGCCCAGGCAGATCGCGCTGATCGTCACCATCCGGTTCAGCGGCTGCAGGGGCTGCAGGAACGGGTACTCCATCGCCGTCGAGATGCGCCTCATGTGACCGGCCGCGCCGAGGACGTGCATCGGAAAGAAGGTCGCGTTGAAGAAGAGGAACGTCAGCGCCCAGTGGATCTTGCCGAGCGTCTCGTTCATCATTCTTCCGAACATCTTGGGGAACCAGAAGAAGATCGCGCCGAAGACCGCGAAGAGCGACCCGCCGAACACGATGTAGTGGAAATGCGCCACGACCAGATACGTGTCGTGAATGTAGATGTCCACGGGCGTCGCCGCCATGAAGATGCCCGAGATCCCTCCGATTGTAAAGAGCGCGATGAACGTCACCGCGCACAGCGTGGGCGTGTCGAAGCGGATCGACCCGCGCCAAAGCGTGCCCAGCCAGTTGAAGACCTTGATCGCGGAGGGAAGCGCGATCACCATCGTCGAGATCATGAAGCCCATGCCCAGCGCCGGGTTCATGCCCGACACGAACATGTGGTGCGCCCACACGCAGAAGCCGAGCCCCGCGATGGCCGCCATCGAGATG
>JACPRB010000159.1 GCA_016190155.1 Planctomycetota bacterium | reverse complement strand
TCCGTGGGAAGCCGTTTGCCCGCCCAGACGGCATAGGCGGTGGCCGCTGTCCAGCTGACGCCCACCACCGGGACGTCCTCCGCCCCGAGGGGGAACTCGTGCGTCGGATCGAATTCCCTGAAGCGCGCGTTGGACACCTCCACCCGGTCGATCGCGAAGGGCCTCACGACGATTCGGCGAGGCGGTCGTGCTCCTTCGCCCGTTCCGCCGACGATGGCTTCGCCGCCCGGCACGAAGATCATGTCGGGCTCGGCCTTTCCGCGGGCGGGTGCGGCGCACGCCATCGGGAGGACGCAGAACAGAGCCAGAGCGAGAAGTCGGTTCCTCATGAAGGGTTCACTTTGGAGCGGCAGGCAGGCCTTGGCTTGCATGGCACTCCGGGTCGCAGCTCCCCGCCGCGCCGTTGGGCCATGTGTAAGTCTGGATGTTGACGCCGCTCATGAACGTCGGGTTGAGATTCGTCCCGTGCGCGCTGCCCGCCTCCGGGGCGTCGTCCGCGACGTCGCCGAGGCCGGTTCCGTCGGCCAACGATTCGCCCGCGTGGCAGTTGCGGCAGGACTTGGAGCGGCTGACGACATGGTTGTAGTGGCTGTGATTGCCGCTGCCCGTCGTTTGGCGGTCCCAGCGGCTGCCCGTTTCCGTGGCGCCGGGATCGGCGGCGGGCTGATATACCGTCTGTTTGTGGCACTGCAGGCAGAACGCGTTGTTCAGCGTCGCGTACGTTGTGCCCGTCGCGGCCCGGAGGACGCCGGAGACGCTCGAACCGTGCGGGCCCGCGGGATCCGTCAGCGTATCGCTGCGGTGGCAGTCCGAGCACGTCATCGTCTTGTGCACGGCGCCCGTCTGCCAGGGGGGCTCCATCGTCTCGACGCCGCCGTTGGTGGCCGTCGCGATCGTGTAGTTGTTGAGCGCTATGGTGCCTTCGACGGGATGGTGCGAGAGGTTCGCCGTGTTGAATTCGCGCGCGACATCGGTCTGACCCGCGGGCGGCGTGGGGCCGTAGGCGAAGTACGAGTGGCACTTGTAGCAGACCCACGATTCCTTCTCGCCCGGCAGGCCGGTGAAGGTCTGCGGGGTGAAGGCCATCGGCGTGGTCCAGGCGGCGCCGAACGTCGGCTGCACGCCCCAGGCCCCGCGGAGCGGACCGCCGGGGGCGTTGCCGGGTGAGGCGTGGCTTACGTGGAACGCGCCGTAGCTCGCGGCCACGTCTTGCCAGGCGTAGATCGCGCGGTGCGGGTTGTGACAGTCCGCGCATTCGACGTGCCGGTTCACGCCACTGAAATCCCCCGAGTTCACGACTTGCGACTCCGTCGATCGGTGCCGTCGCGTCGCGCTCGGATCCCCGAGGGTCAAGGGATGTCTGGAGGCGTACGTCGTGATCGAGGTGTAGATGTTCGGGACGCCGGTCGCGTAGTTGCCGGACCCTGCGGGACGGTATGTGGCGTTGCTGCCGTGGCAGCCGTTGCCGGCCGTACCGGAGCTGTTGTTGCTGAAGCAGGTGTTCTCTTCCAGGTAATCCTGCAGCGACGCGTAGAAGCCGTTCGACGTCGATCCGTTGCCGTGCGGGTTGTGGCATTGCACGCAGAGTTTCGCCGCGCGTCCGCTGCCGGCGCCCGTCGAAGGGTCGTACGGGGAGTTGGACGTGCCGTGGCCCGACGCGTCGTAGATCCCGCTTCCGGGCCATGCCTGCTGGAACGTGCCGCTGTGGCACGTGCTGCACAGGGTGTTGTCGTTCGTCGTGAAGAGCGCGAAGTCGTTCGGGCTGGCGGTCTCGTGCTGGAGGTGGCACTGGCTGCAGGATCCTCGGGGCAGCGCCGCGTCCCGCAGGACGCCCGTCGCGGTGTCGCTGTGCTTGTTCGCGGGGTCGCGGTAGTAGCCGTTGTCCGGGGTTGCGCGTCCCGTCGGAGCGGGCGTGCCGAAGACGAGCCGCGGCTGCGACAGCAACAGGAGCGAAAACGGGCCGCCCAGCGCCCAGAAGATCCGGCGGGCGATCCGGCGTCGGGCGGCGGGCTTCAAGCGAGCTCCTACTTGTTGTGGCATTGAATGCACCCCGCGTATGTGTCCACGCCGCCGTCCTTGTAGGGCATCACCAGGTTGGATTGATGTTTCCAGCCGTGGGCCAGATGGCAGCTCCCGCAGAAGATCTCGTTGGATAGGGCGACGGTGGTCGCTTGTGCGAAGTCGGCGGCGGTCGAGACCTGGAATCGAACGCGAGGGATTCCGAAGGTCGCGTCGCCCGTCGACCCTTCGCCGCTCTGCAGGCCGTTGGGAGCGGCGTTCGTCCAGTTGGCGGTGTCGGTGTGGTAGCCGGCGATGTTCAGGGCGACGTTGGTCGGATGCCGGATGAAGTGGGCGGGCGAGGTACCGGCGGCGTTGGCGGTCAGCGCGTTATGGCACTCCGCGCACCACGCCGAGGTATTGGAGCGATAGCCGATGTTGGACCTCTTGTAGGCGGCCACCGTCGCGGCCGGTGTCGGGGGCACGGCGGGGGCCGCGTTTTGGAAGACGTCCGTGCCGAGGACGAGCGTAGTTCCGGGTCCTCCGGCGGGATTGGTGATGAGATTGCGGTAATTGCTCGTGCCGTGGGGATCGTGGCAGCTCGTGCAGGTCAGCGTCATCGCCGGAAGGGCGCTGCTGAGCGGAGGGACGGCCGCTACGGAGAGATCGTGGGAGAGGCTGGTGGCGCTTCCGCCGCTGTTCTGGAAGTACCCGCCGGCCGAGTGCTCGTCTCCGCTTCCCGCATACATGCTGACGGGCACGAGCACGTCCGGGGCCGCCGTGTCCGTGCCGTCATGGCAGGACAAGCAGAGCTTGTTTACGGTGGAGGCCTTGAGCAGTCCGCTCCAGGGTCCTCCGGCTTCGGCTCCCGAGGGAGGCACTCCGCCTTCGCTGTAGTGCATCGTGTGGCAATCCGAACAGAGCAGATCCGTTCCGGCCTGGTGGTATTGGGCCGATGCCTCGCCGGCCGCCAGCGCGAGGACGAAGATGATCAGCGGGACGGAGGAAATGCGGCAGATGTTCACGAGCAGGCCTCGAACCACGCAGGAGAAGCAAGGGGGGATTCCGCGGACCTGGGGTGAGCGAGCGAAGCGAGCCGGAGCATTCCCCGGACGACAAGCGCGAGGAAGTTCTCCGTCATGGACGAACCTCTTTGCGCCACCGTCTCCCACTTCTTGCTCCTTCTCCGTCCATCATGATTCGACTTGCTCACGATAAGTCCGTTAATCCCGTGCAATCCGTGGCTTCTTCTGGCCGGTCTATGGGCCGGGATTGAGCAGTGCCGAGACTGAGAGATCCTCGTCGATTCCGTCCCAATGAATACCTACTCCTTTCCCGATTAGCCGCCAGCGTCTCCTCTGAGCAGAGGTAGCGTCGCGGAGCTTGGGAAACCACGCCAAGGGGACGATGACCTCTCTTCCGTCCAGGAGGCGTACGCGCATTCGGACGGCGTCGAAACGAACGTCCACCGCCATCGCTTCGGCGCCTCTAGTGACCGAAGTACTCATCCCATTTCTCCCGGATCAGTTTCTCGTGTTTCATGACCATCTTCTCGAGTCGGTTCAGTTCCACCGCCCCATAGCCGACGGACCTAGCCAGCCGTACGGGCTTGATCCAGAACTTCGCGTACTGATCGCCGGATTCTACGTGGACATGGTACGGTTCGCTCCCTTCGTTGCTGAAAAAGAAGAAGCGATACTTCCCAATCCGGAGGACCGTCGGCATTCAAACCATTTTAGCATCTCGGTCGGCAAGGGCGAATCTCATCTCGCACGGCGTGTCCGCCAGGGCGCAGAATTCTATTTCTTCGCCGGAGCCTCCTCAAGTTCGAGCACCTGGACCCTGTTTCCGCCTTTCTCCAGGACGTACAGCAGTCCGCGCGCGTCGAACGTCAGGTCCACCGGGAAATCAAATTGACCGGGGCCGGTGCCCGGCCCGCCGACCTCGAAGAGAAATTTGCCCGCCCTGCTGAAGACCTTGAGCGTGTGCTGAAAGCCGTCGGCGACCCACAGGCGGTCCTTTTGATCGACCGTCACCCCCGCAGGGAAGGAGAAGGTGTCCCTGCGGCCCCCGTGCTCGCCGAAGCGCGCCAGCGGCCAGCCCTTGGCGTCGAAGGAGTGAATCGCCGTCCCTTTGGAGCTGGCGACGATCATCGCGCGCTCGGAATCGACGAAGATGTCCTGGATCATGCGCGCTTCCTTCTCGTCCCCGCAGGCGTGTCGGGCGCATGTCCGGCGCTGCGCGTCCAGCACGAGGACCTGCTGGTTGCCTCGGTCCAGGACGTAGAGATTGTCTTCGTCGTCGAGACACATCCGGCCGGGATTGACTTTCTCGCGGGCGTCCGTGACGAGCCGGGAGAGGTCGATCTTCTCGGCGAGGGCGCCCTTGACGTCGAGGATCTTGAGGATCGGGGAGTCCATTTCCGCGACGACGATTTCGCCGTTGCGCTGGAGAACCACTCCGATGGGCGCGCGCAGGTCGGCGGCCTTGTCGGCCTTCAGCTTCAGGTGACCCGTGGCGCTGAAGACGTTCACCGCGTCGTTGCCGGTGTCGGCGACGACGATCTCGATGCGACCGGAAGCCGCGCGCACGTCGAGGGCGAGGGGATCCCGCATCGACCGGCTCTTCTCGACCTCGCTGATGATCTGCCGGCACTTGAGGGTCTGGGCGGCGGCGATCTGAAGAGACGACGCGGCCAGCGCCAGGGCGACCCCGAAGACGCGGAATGCGCGCGTCATTTGCCCTTCGCCTCGCGGGGTTTCTCGAGTTCCTCGACGGGGATCGTGAACACTTGGACGCGTTTCAGGGCTGTGTCGCACACATAGAAGCGCCCCTTGGCGTCGCGCGCGATGGATTTGGGGAAGTAGAACCAACCCGGCGACCGACCTTGTCCGCCGCATTCTCCGATCGGCTGGCCTTCTTCGTTGAAGATGGTGATGCAGTGACGCAGGCTGTCGAGCACGTAGACGCGACCTTCCTTGTCCACGGTGATCGAGACGGGGACCGCCAGCTGCAGGTG
>JACPRB010000010.1 GCA_016190155.1 Planctomycetota bacterium | reverse complement strand
GGATTTGCTCGGCGACGCGGGGGCTCGGGCGGTTTTCTTCACGGGTGCCGAAAGCCAGCGGCGGCGGACGCAGAGCATCGTGGAGTTTCACGACGACCCGGGGACGCGGGTGCTTTTTGCCAGCGACGCGGGCGGCGTGGGCCTGAACCTCCAACGCGCCGCGAGCGCCTGCATCAACATCGAGCTCCCCTGGAATCCGGCCGTCCTGGAGCAGCGCATCGGACGGATCTACCGCATCGGTCAGAAACGGCCGATCGACGTCTACAACCTGGTCTCCGAGGTCGGCATCGAGTCCCGGATCTCCGAACTGGTGGGCAACAAGCGGGCCTTCTTCACGGGCCTCTTCGACGGGACGTGCGACGAAGTCGTGTTCGAGAAGGCGGGCTCGTTCCTCTCCCGCATCGAGCGGATCGTGACGCCCGCGAGGATTCCGGACCTGCCCAAACCGACCGAGGTCCCCGAGGAGCCCGATCCCACGGAGGAACGCGAGGTCGCGCGCGTCATCGAGGCCTCCGACGAAAGTCGCGATACGCGCGACGAGCCCGATCCGGCGCCGGCCGCCGCATCCGCCGAGGAGATCACGAGGTTCTTCTCCTCCCTGCAGGTTCGACGCAGCGAGCGCGGCGGGGTCGTGATCGAGGCGCCCCCGGAGACCGCTTCCTCGCTCGCGGCTCTCTTCCAAGGAATGGCCCGGATGCTGCAGGCCGGGGTGTCTTCTTCATGATCGCGGAGGTGTCGCATGCGTTTGTGGATCGCTCGCCTGTCCCTGATTGCGCTGTTCGGTTGCGCCGCCGGCGCTTCCGTCTCGCCGGCCGCCGGCGATGACCGTTTAGGAGCACATCTCGACGCGCAAGGAAAGACGCTGCACGTGCGCGTCGCCTCCGTGAACGCGACACGCATGGAGGTCTGGCTTTACGCAGCGCCCGCGCGAGAGCCCGAGAAGGAACGGCGCGTCCTGGAACGAACCGCGGGCGGAGTGTGGGCGGCGGACATCGACGTCTCGGAACTCGACCTGAGGGCGCCGATCTACTACGGGCTGCGCGCGTGGGGCCCGAATTGGCCGTACGATCCGGCCTGGAAACCAGGTTCCTCCGCGGGTTTCGTGTGCGACGTGGACCGGAACGGCAATCGATTCAACCCCAACAAGCTGCTCCTGGATCCGTACGCCCGCGAGATGAGTCACGATCCGGTCACGCCCAAGCAGATGGACTACACGCTGTACGGGACCGGCCCTCAGCATCGGCTCAAGGACTCCGGCCTCGTCGCGCCCAAGGGTATCGTTTGGGCCGACGCCGGAAACGAATTCGGCCAGAAGCCCGAGCGCCCGTTCAAGGACGAGGTCATCTACGAGGTGCATCTGCGCGGGCTGACGATGAACGATCCGTCCGTGCCCGAGAAGCTGCGCGGCACGTACGCCGGCGCGGCGCTCAAGGCGTCCTATCTCAAGGAGCTCGGCGTCACGGCGATCGAGCTGCTGCCGATCCACGAGTATCAGAACGACATCAACGACGTCAAAGCCTCGACCGAGGGCGACAACTACTGGGGCTACATGACGCTCAACTACTTTTCGCCCGACCGGCGATACGCCGCGGACAAGTCGCCCGGCGGCCCCACGAAGGAATTCCGCGAAATGGTGAAGGCGTTCCACGAGCAAGGCCTCAAGGTGTATCTCGACGTCGTCTACAACCACACGGGCGAGGGCGGCGTGTGGGACAAGACGGGCGAGGTCGCGGCACTGCTGTCCTTCCGCGGACTCGACAGCGCGACGTACTACGAGCTCGCCGACGACCCGAAGTTCTACACCGACAACACGATCTGCGGGGCCAACGTCAACTGCGTCGACGAGATCGTGCGTACCCTTATCGTCGACTCGCTCAAATACTGGGCGGACGAGATGGGCGTGGATGGGTTGCGTTTCGACATCGCCGTCATTCTCGGCAACGCGGTGCGGCGCGGCGGGCTTCGGTTCCAGAACGATCCCCGGAACGCGCTCGGCCGCGCGATGAGGGAGCTGCGGGGCGTCGATCTCATCGCGGAGCCGTGGGCCGGCGGCGAGGGGGGATTCCAGCTCGGCAACTTCCCGTCGGGCTACGCGGAGTGGAACGGCGATTACCGCAAGGAGATCCGGCTGGCGCAGAACAAGCTCGGGGTAGAGAAGCTCACGCCCGGACAGATCGCCACTCGCGTCGCGGGGTCGTCGGACCTGTTCGGCGACGACGGCCGCAAGCCCTGGCACTCCGTCAACTACCTCAGCTGCCACGACGGGTTCACGTTGCGCGACGCGTACAGCTACACCAAGAAGCAGAACGATCAGCCGTGGCCTTATGGGCCTTCCGACGGCGGCGACGATCACAATTGGTCTTGGGATCACGGCAACGATCGAGTGCTCCAGCGCCAGGCCGCTCGCACGGGCTTGGCGATTCTCATGTCGTCGGCCGGGGTACCGATGTTCACCGGCGGGGACGAGTTCCTGCGCACGCAGTACGGCAACAATAATCCGTGGAATCTGGATTCGGAGAAGAACTGGCTCAACTGGGAGGACGCCAAGAAGTACACGGGATTCCTGAGGTACGCGAAGCGGCTGATCGCCTTTCGTCACGCGCACCCTGCGCTGCGTCCGGCGGATTGGTTCCGCGGCGCCGATCGGAACACCAACGGCATGAAGGACATCACGTGGTTACGCGCGACGGGCATGGAGGCGGATCAGGCCTATCTGAATGACCCGGACAAGCACTTCCTGGGATGGCGGATCGACGGGACGGAGTTCGAGGATCCCGCGGCGTCGATCCTCGTGGCCTACAACCGCTCCGCGGAGCCTGCTCGCGTGACGATGCCGGCTGCGCTCGAAGGGCGCGCGTGGCATCGCATCTGCGATTCGGCTCGGGAGGACGCGGGCGAGGAGCCGCTCAAGCGGCCGGACTATGAGCTTGCCGCGCGGTCGGTGGGGATTTTCGTGGAGAAGTAGGATGGCCGGGGATATGGAACGGAGGTGATTCGGTTGGTGGCGATCGCGAGGAGGGCATGATTCCGCATTGCCCGAAACACTTCCGGTCTCGCCTCGTCTAATCCCTACGGTAACCGTTCAGCAGTTCACTCGTTCAATCGTTCAGCCGTTCAAGAAGCCCGTTGTGGCATCCAACTTCCGGAACGGATGAACGGACGAACCCATGAACCGGTGAACGGTCACTCCCTATGGCCTGGCAAAGCCCTTGACTTCGTGGAACCGTGTGACTAGCGTGCTTGCCTCGTGTTCATGAACACCCCGCCCACCATCTTCCATCGGAGGCCCGCCATGTTTCCATTCCGCGCCGCCGTTCTCTCTTCGCTTCTTCTGCCCGGCTTGCTCGTGCCAGGCTGGGCCCAGGAACAGAAACAAGAAGCCCTGACGCTGGCGGCCAAGTATGCCAAGGGCGACCAGATCAACGCCGACGTCACGACGAAGTTCGGGATGGACCTCTCCATGAACACCGACATGGGCGGCCAGACGAACGCCATCAACGTGAACGTGGAGGTGGAGGCGCGCGAGAACTACACGACCCAGGTACTCGCCGTCTCCGAGAAGGGAGAGGTCGACAAGGAGCTGCGCGAATACGCCGTCGCAAGCGCGACGACCAAGACGCAGGTGAGCTTCGGGGAACAGGAGCAGGACGCGGAACCCAACAAGGAGACCTCGCCTCTGGAAGGGGAGACCTTCGAGTTGACCCGCGAAGAGGACGGCGTCAAGGTCGTTCCGAAGGGCAGCGCCAAGGACGTGCCGAAGTCCGTCTATCGGAATCTGACCCTGCATCAGGGCGTCGAAATCCTGCTGCCGGAAAAGCCCGTCGCCAAGGGCGATCAATGGAGCGTCCAGGGGAAGAATCTAAAGAGGTGGCTGACGAAGCAGATGCAAGGGATGAAGGTCAAGGACATCGCCGGCTCCGTCGAATGCACGCTCAAGACCCTCGACGTGGTGGACGGCAAGCGCATCGCCACGATCGGGATGACGTTCGATCTGGAAGTAACGGCGGACGCCACCGGCATGGGCGGCGGAGGCGGCGACGACGAGGATGAAGACGAGCCTGCGCCCAAGATGAAGGCGGAGATGACGCTCAAGATCCAGAAGGGCAAAGGCGAGGTGCATTTCGACGTCGACGCAGGTCAGTCCGTCTCCCTGGACATGCAAGGGACTCTCGAGATGGAGATGAGCCAAGCGATGGGGGACATGGAAATGACGGGCAAGGGAAAGGGTTCCATAGAGACTGCGGCCAAGTGGAAGCTCGAGGGACGCGCAGAGGATTAGGGAGGCATCTCATGTTGAAACCGGTCATCGCGTTGACGGCGGGTGTAGCGCTCGCGGCCGCCGTGGGGTTCGCGACACGGCCCGGCCAGGACAACAACGGCGGCACTCCGGCCGCCGACATCAAACGGGCCGACGGCGAGCTTCTGCCGGTGAGCGACGTTCGCCCGGGCATGAAGGGGTACGGCCTGTCCGTCTTCTCGGGCACGAAGATCGAGAAGTTCGACGTCGAGGTCGTCAGCGTCCTCAAGAAGTTCATGGGGGATCGGGACATCATCCTCGTGCGCGTCGGCCATCCGGTGACCGACCACGCGAACATCATCGCGGGCATGAGCGGCAGCCCGGTCTACTTCGACGGCCGCCTGGCCGGGGCGCTGTCGATGTACTTCACGTCCTTCCAGAAGGATCCGCTGGCGGGCGTGACGCCGATCGAGTACATGATCGCCGATCGGGATCATCCGTGGGAGAACGAAGACGCGATCCTGCCGCCGCGACTCAAGGACGGCCCCTATCAGGTCTGCCGGACACCGTTGTTCTTCAGCGGCCTGCCTCCCGCCGCGTTCGGGGACGTCAAGCAGGTGCTGGAGGCACGCGGCTTTCAGGTGCTGGCGGGCTCGGCCGGCCAAGTCGATCTCGCGCAAGACATCGCGCTGGAGCCCGGCGCCGCCGTCGGGGTCGCGCTCTTGCGCGGCGACATCGACGCCACGGGCATCGGAACGGTCACGCATGTCTCGGGGAACGACGTCCTCATCTTCGGCCACTCGATGGACATGGGCGGACAGGTCGAACTGCCGATGACCACCGCCTACGTGCACACCGTCATCGCCTCGGATGCGGGGTCCTTCAAGATGGGCGCGGCAGTCAAGCCGGTCGGCGCTTTGCTGCGCGACCGAATCACGTCCGTCAGCGGCGTCCTCGGCAAGGAGGCACCCATGACGCCGATGACCGTCGAGGTGGAAAACGCGCAGACGCATTTCAAGAAGACTTTCCGCTTCGAGGTCGCCCGACATCCGTTTTACATGCCGTACCTCGTTGCGCAGCTTCCCAACTGGTGTCTGCTTCTCTCGGAGGCCGGCGAGGGCAAGGACCAGACGATCCGCTACGAACTGCGCCTCAAGTTCGAAGGCATGGAGCCCGTGGAGCTGAAGGACGCCCAGGTCTCGGGTCAAACGCAGTTCGGCCGGGGCGGCATGATGGAGACGATCTTCCAGCTCCTGGGCAATCCGTTCCGCAAGGTGCGGCTGGAGCGGGCGGACATCAAACTCTCCGTCGTGCATCGGCGCGCCTCGGCGACGGTGGACGCCGTGTGGGTGCAGGCGCGACAGGTCAAGCCGGGCGACACGCTGCGGCTCACGGTGCGTTTGCGGCCGTACAACAAGGATCCGTTCCAGGAGTCGCTGGAGATCCCGCTGCCGCGGACCCTGCCCGAAGGGGAATACGATCTCGCCGTGATGGGAGGACAGGAGACCGCCGGCATGTTCGACATGCGCAACATCATGCAGGCGCTGCTCTCGGGCGGTCGGGTCGACATGCAAGGGGATCAAAGCTTCGAAGAGCTGGTGCAGCGGATCAAGCGCCGGCATCCGGCCGGCCGCATCGTGGTCCGCCTCGAACTGCCCGCGCTCGGCGTCCGATACAAGGGCCAGAAACTCGAGAACCTGCCGGGGTCCGTCTTCGTCAATCTCGTCACGACGCCGTCGGCCGGGATGAAGCTCGAACGGGACCAGCTCGAGGTGACCCGCGACACGGCATGGATCATCGAGGGCCAGAAGTCGGTCAAGTTCGAGGTCCGCACGCCGGGCCGAGTGGAACCGGAACAGCAGACACAGAAATAAGGGGAGGAGAGCATGTTCTCTCGCACGCACTGGATTCTCACCGGAATGGCCGTTCTCTTGGCGGCGGGCGTCTCGTCGTCCATGGGCAGCCGGACGACTCGTTGGACGATTTCCTCGCCGGAGGATTATCAGAGAGGCACCTTGGAGAACGTCGTCGTCTCTTCGACGGGCGAGCTGTCCCTGGGGCCGGCGTTGACGCGGCTGGACATGGCCGAGCTGACGGTGTGGTGCTCCGCGGTGGACGCGCGCAGCGGCGCAATCATGTTCGGGACCGGCACGGAGGGCAAGCTCTACGCGCTCACGCCGAACAAGGAGCTCAAGGAGGTCGCCAAGACCGGCGAGCTGGTCGTCACGGCGCTGGCGTTCGGGCCGGCCGGCAAGCTCTACGCGGCGACGATCCCCAACGGCAAGGTCTTCGCCTTCGATCCCGCAGCGGGGACGCTCTCGCCGTTCTGCACCCTTCCGGACGGATACGTTTGGTCCCTGATCGGCGTGCCGGGCGACACGCTGGTCGCGGGAACGGGACCCGACGGCAAGGTGTATCGCATCGACGCCCAGGGCAAGGCCGCCGTTTGGTTCGAGACGAAGCAATCGCACGTGCTCTCGCTGGCCACGGAGCCCGCGGGCACGGTCTATGCGGGGACGGCCCCCAACGGGGTGCTCCTGCGCATCGCGCCCGATGGAAAGGGCGAGGTCGTCTTCAACACGGACGAGCAGGAGATTCGAGCGCTCGCGTGGGAGAAGGACGCGCTGTGGATCGGCGCCAACAAGTCGAAGAAGTTCGATCCCAAGAAGTTCGTGCGCCGCCTGCAGGCCGCCGCCGCGCAGGCGCAGCAGGGAGAGGAGAAGGAATCGCCCTTCCAGGAGCTCTTCGACGGATCGGTCTATCGCATGGCCGCGGGGCGGCCGGCGCGGCTGGTTCGCTCGTTCGCGAAGAGCTATCTGACGAGCATCGCGGTGGACCAGCGGGGCGGCGTCATCGTCGGCACGGGCGACGAGGGCATCGTGTGGCGGATCAACGAGGACGGCACGGCGACGCTCCTGGCGAAGCTCAAGGAGGCGCAGGTCATGACGTTGCCGATGGTCGGCGGGGAGCCGGCCGCGTTGGGGACGGGGAACCCGGGGTCGGTTTCCCTATTGACGAACACAGGGCCGCGCACGGGGAGTTTCACGACCGAGATCGTCGACGCGAAGTTCCCCGCGGCGTGGGGAACGCTTTCGTGGGACGCGACGGGGCCGCTCGCGGTGCAGACGCGAAGCGGAAAGACGGCGCGACCGGACGACGGCACGTGGTCCGATTGGTCTGCGGCGATGACGGAGAGCGGCGCGAAGGTCTCCAGTCCCGTGGGTCGGTACTTCCAATCACGATTCACCTGGAAGGAGGATCCGAAGGCGGCGCTTCGATGGATCACGCTCTACTACAAGACCGAGAATCAGCAGCCCGACGTCAAGGAGTTCGAGGTGGAGTCGTTCGACGAAAACCAGGCGTTTCTGGGCAAGGCGCGCGAGTCGAGCGAGGTCGTCTTGCGCTGGAAAGGGGCGGATCCCGACGGCGACGAGCTGGTGTACCGCGTCTATTACCAGAGGGAGCGCCGGGACGAGTGGGTGCCATTGACGAAGGAGCCCCTGGCGAAGAAGGATTTCAAGTGGGCCACGCAGGAGATGGCCGACGGCTGGTATCGCGTGAAGGTGGTCGCCAGCGACGAGCCGACCAATCCGGGCGAGACGACGCTGACCGCGGTGAAGGTGAGCCGGCCGATCCTGATCGACAACCGCAAACCGGCGTTCGAGGACGTGAAGTTCGACGGGCGGAGTTTCAGCGGCACGGCGGCGGATCAGGCCGGCGTCGTGGCGCGTGTCGAATACTCCGTGGACGGCGGCGCGTGGCAGTTCGTGCTGCCGGCGGACGGTCTTTACGACCAGCGCGCCGAGCAAGTCCGGTTCACGCTGCCCAAGACGTCCGCGTCGGGCGTGCACAGTCTGACGGTGCGGGCGTTCGACGGGGCGGGCAACCTGGCGGTATATCAGGAGTCGTTCCGCATGGAGTAGCGAGGACCCAGCGGCGAGCAGATAGTAGACAAGAAAGGGACTTCGTCCTCTACTATCTACATCACTTCGATACTCGTGCCTGGGTACTGACGAGCGATTGCATGGGACGCGCGTTGGTGGGGATGCTGCTGTTGGCGGGTTGCCGCAGCGGCTTCGAGTCGGATCTGGCCGAGCTGAGGGCGGAGATCGAGCGCCTGGAACGCGACGTCCCGCCCGACGCGCCGCTGTGGATCGACGAGGGGCCGATGGCCTTCGAGCCGCACGTGCAGGACTACACGGCACGCGTGCCGGATTTCGTGTACAACCACGTCGTGCGCAAGCTGGCGCAGATGTCCTCCGGCGAGATTCTTCCGCAGGTGAAAGGCGCTCTCGACGTCGCGGCGGCGATGGAGGATCCGGCGGCCTGTCGTGGCCGGTTCTGGAGGGTTTACGGCACGATCAACCATCTCGAGCCGCTGAGGGTGACCGACCGCGACTTGGGCGTGCATACGGTGTACTCGGGCGTGCTGTTCATGGACGGCCGGCCGATTCTCTTTCATGTGGTCGACAAACCGGAGGTCATGGTCATCGGCCAGGACGTGGTGGAGGTGAACGGGCTTTTCATCAAGGTGTTACGATACGAGGCGCGCAACGGGCGCGTGGTGGACGCGCCCTTCGTGGTGGGCCGGCGGATGGGGAAGTTCTATTGATCGTGAGGCCGCGCCGTCCTTGATGAGGCGGCATCGGGGCCGGTAGTATGGCGTCGTGCAGCTCCTGTGGGCCCCTTGGCGCGTGATCTACATCAAGAAGCACTCGGACAAAGCCCCGTGCTTCCTGTGCGCGTTCGTGAGGCAACCCAAAAAGGACAAGGCGAATCTCGTCGTCGGTCGGGGCCGGACGTGCCTCGTCGCGATGAACCGCTACCCGTACGCGGTCGGGCACCTCATGGTGGCTCCGGTTGCCCACAAGGGGACGCTCAAAGAGCTCTCCGACGAGGAGCGCACCGAGATGCTCGCGCTGGCGGCCCGCGCGCAGGAGGCGCTCCAGCGCGCCTTCAAGCCGGGCGGCTATAATCTCGGAATCAACCTTGGACGCGTGGCGGGCGCGGGCCTCCTCGGACACGTCCACCTGCACCTCGTTCCCCGGTGGGACGGCGACCACAACTTCATGGCGGTGACGGGCGACACGAAGGTCATGCCGATGGGGCTGCGCGAGGCGTACGGCGCGATTGTTCGTCATTACTGATATGGGTGAGCGTCTCATCTGCGTTCTCTGGGGTGTCCTGCTTCTGGCGGGATGCACCGACGCCCCGGCCGCCCAGTGGTTCGAGACCGCGCCGTTCGGCCAGCCGCGCGAGAAGATCATGGCCGCCATGACGCAAGTGGCCGAGCGGAAGGGATTCGTGGTCGAGACCTCCGATGCCGCCGAAGGCGTGCTCACGACCCAATGGCGCGTCATGCTCAGGCCCCAGTGGCGCCAAGGCCGGCGCGAACGGCTGGAGATGGTCCTGGAAGAGGATCGCCCGCGCGGTCACTTCGTGCGCGTGAGAATCGTGCGCGAGATCAACGACAACGGCCGCGTCCCGCTGTCCTTGGCGGAGGCGAATTGGATCGACGGCGGCGGAGACGACGATCTGGCGCACGAGATGACGTATCTTCTGAAACTGAAGATCGAGGGGGTGCGACTGGATGACTAGGAAAGGCTTGATCGCGCTTCTCTTGGCCGCCGGCGCCTCCTGCACGGAACGCGCCGAGTATGCGACCGTCACGCTCAAGGGCCGCTCCATCCAGGTCGAGTGGAGGCGCGGCGAGCCCGAGCGACGGGAAGCCGCGCTCCGCCATTCGCGCCTGGTGGACGGGCGCGGCATTCTCGCAGGCTGGCCCGTAGACCGCGTCCAGCACTATTTCTCGACCGGCAGCAAAGGGGCTTTCGACGTGCTCTTCCTCTCGGCCGACGGGCGGATCCTCGAACGACAGACTCTGCCCGCCGACAGCGAGGCCGGCATCACGTCCCAAGTCGAGGCGCGATACGCGCTGTTCCTCGCGGAAGGTTGGCTCAAGCGCGCCGAGGTGGGCGACGACGATCGGGTCGATCTCTCCGGCGTGATCACGGATCTGGAGCCGCCGCCCATGCCCATCGTGCAGATCGCGGGAGTGCCCCTGGCTGTGGAGGTGGCGGCGACCCCGCAGGAGCGCAATCGAGGCCTCATGCATCGGCGCGCGATCGGCGCCGAGGAAGGCATGATCTTCGTCTTCCCGGCGGAGCAGGATCAGAATTTCTTCATGCTCAACTGCCATTTCGCGTTGGATATCGCCTACTTCGACGGCACCGGCGCATTCATCAACCTCGTGCCGATGGACCCGTATCCGAAGCCGACCGTGGATACCGGAAAGCGGGCGAAGTCCGCCAAACCCGCCCGATATGTGATCGAGACCCGCAAGGGATGGTTCCAGGCCAAGGGTCTGGTCGACGCCGGCGGAAAGGCGCTGCGGGAGATACGACTGGAGATCCCGCCGGCCGTCCACGCGTATGCCAAGAAGGTGGGAACGTGATGCGATGGATTCTTCTGGGCGCGATGTTCCTGGTCGGCTGTCCGTCGCCGGCCCCCGTTGAGATTCCGACCCAGGACCCGGCGGTCAAACTCAAAGCGGAGGAGATCCTCGTCCAATGGCTGCCCGCGGATCCGGCGCGGCGCTACCCGCTGGCGGAGCACGAGAAGCTCGACCGCGGGATCCTGGCCGGATGGCCGCACGATCGGATCCTTCATTTCTTCAACGAGAGCCGTGCGGCCGCGGAGGTCGTCTTCCTGTCCGAAGACGGCGTCGTGCTACAGACCGGCCGGCTGGAGGCCGAGAGCGACGCGGGCATCACGTCGGTGCAGCCGGCGCGATACGCGCTGTTCCTGCCGGCCGGCTGGACGGCACGTCGAGCCGTCGTTCCCGGAGACCGGGCGGGGCTTTCGCGCTCGATCAAGGGCGCCCAACCGATGCCCGAGGCGCGCGTCGACGATGTCCCCGTGCGCGTGGAGCTCGCCTTCCGCGATTGGGAGCGCCGGCGAGGCCTCAGCCACCGGCGCGCGATCTCGCCGGACGAGGGCATGCTCTTCATTTATGCCGAGCCGGGCGAGAAGTCGTTCTGGATGCGCCATTGTCACTTCGGGCTCGATATCGCGTTCTTCGGTCCCGACAGGAAACTCCTGAACGTCGTATCCATGGACCCCTATCCGGATCCCGCCGTCGATCACGGGGACCGCGCCCGGTCGGAGGGCAAGGCGAAGTTCGTGCTTGAGGTCCCCCAAGGCTGGTTCGCGCGGCATCACCTGGAGCGCGGCGGACTCGCTTTGCGTTTGTCGGAATCCATCGATCCGTTCGTGGAGCTCGCGCAGTGAGCGAACAGCGGTCGTCCTTGCATGCGATCGTCTTTCTCGGCATGGCCGGCTTTGCGATCATCATGGTCCTGATGATGATGTCGGTCGGGACGCTCGAGAGTACGGCCGCCGGGACGCGCGTGAAGCTCGCGATGGCGGTGACCGGACAATACAAGTTCGAGGAGGCGACGGCGGAGTTCCGGGACGCCGCGGACGGCAAGGAGATCTTCGTCCGCTGTCTCTCGCGCGAATACGTCCCGCGGGCCGATCAGGAAGAGCAGATGCGCGATGTGGCGCGGTTCGTGTATGCGGAGTCGCTGAAGTACGAGGATCCGGAGCTCTACCAGACCCAGCGCGTCGTGGTGGAACGGCGCGAGGAACTGGGATCCGGCTGTTTCAAGGACGTCTCCGTCAACGAGATCTCGCTCGAATTGCCCCGGCGCCAGCGCAAGCAGAAGAACGCGCCGCCGCCCGCCCCGGAGGTTCCTCCCGAACCGCCTCCCGAGTACGACGAGTGAACGCACCCGTTCATCGGTTCGCCGGCTCGCCCGTTCGTCCGTTCAACGGATGAACCAACGAACGGATGAACAAGTGAACGCTTCGGTGGAGTCGGATGCTACACTGACCGCCATGAAAGACGACACGATCTGGAAACCCACGCGTGAACGCATCGACCGCGCGAACATCACGCGTTTCATGCGCAAGCACGGCATCAAGACGTATGACGAGCTCATCCGGCGATCTACGGCCGACATCGAATGGTTCTGGGATGCCGCGCTCAAGGACCTGGACGTGCGCTGGTTCAAGCCCTACGAACGCGTCCTGGACATGTCGCGGGGCATGGAGTGGGCGCGCTGGTTCGTCGGAGGGCGGATCAACATCATCGCGAACTGCTTGGACCGACATCTCCTCGAAGGGCGCGGGACGCGGCCGGCGCTCACGTGGATCGGGGACGACGGGGCGACCGCCACGTGGACCTACGACGACCTGCATCGCTCGGCGTCGCAGGTCGCGGAGTGCCTCAAGCGCCTGGGGATCCAGAAGGGCGACACCGTGGGCATCTTCATGCCGATGGTGCCGGAGATCGTGGCGGCGTTCTTCGGGTGCCTCAAGATCGGCGCCGTCGCGGTGCCCGTCTTTTCGGCGTTCGGGGCGCCCGCGCTGGCGACGCGTCTGCGCGACGCCGAGGCGAAGGTGCTCTTCACGGCGGACGGCGTGATGCGCCGCGGGAAGAAGACGCCGCTCAAGCCGGAAGCGGATGCGGCGGTCGCGGAAGTGCCGTCGATCCGCACGGTCGTCGTCTTCAATCGTCTGGGGCTGCC
Organism: Planctomycetota bacterium; assembly: GCA_016190155.1. Taxonomy (GTDB): domain Bacteria; phylum Planctomycetota; class MHYJ01; order MHYJ01; family JACPRB01; genus JACPRB01. The sequence continues at coordinate 22,839 of JACPRB010000010.1, read as the reverse complement.
GGACGTACCGTGGAAGCACGGTCGCGATCTGTGGTGGGACGACGCCGTGGGGCGGCAACCCAACTATTCGCCGACGGCGGAGCTCGAGGCGGAAGACACGGCCATGGTCATCTACACCAGCGGCACGACCGGCAAGCCCAAGGGGACGGTGCACACCCACGCCGGCTGCCTGGCGCAGATGGCCAAGGAACTCGGCTACTGCTTCGACGTCAAGCGCGACGACGTCTTTTTCTGGCTGACCGACATCGGCTGGATGATGGGGCCGTGGGAGATGATCGGCGTGACGTTCCACGGGGCGCACTTCCTGATCTATGAGGGCGCGCCGAACTGGCCCGCGCCGGATCGGCTGTGGGAAATCGTCGAGAAACACAAGGTCACGACGCTGGGCGTTTCTCCGACGGCGATACGGCTTTTGAAGACGGTGGGCGACGAGTGGATCACGAAGCACGATCTGTCGACGCTCTACACGCTGGGGTCGACGGGCGAGCCGTGGGATCCGGAGAGCTATCTGTGGTTCTTCGAGAAGGTGGGGGGTAGGCAGTGCCCGATCATCAACATCTCGGGCGGGACGGAGATCGTGGGGTGTCTGCTGTCGCCGATACCGATCACGCCCTTGAAGGCGTGCACGCTGCGCGGACCCGGGCTCGGGATGGACGTGGACGTCTTCGACGACACGGGCAAGCCGATTCGCGGGGCGATCGGCCATCTGGTGTGCAAGAAGCCGGCGCCGTCGATGACCAAGGGGTTCCTGAAGGACTCGCAGCGGTATCTGGAGACGTATTTCTCGCGGTTTCCCGGCGTATGGTATCACGGCGACTGGGCGAAGGTGGACGAGGACGGGTATTGGTTCCTATATGGGCGCAGCGACGACACGATCAAGGTGGCCGGCAAGCGGGTGGGGCCGGCGGAGGTCGAGGGGGCGCTCTTCGAGCACGCGGCGGTGGCGGAGGCGGCGGCGATCGGCGTGCCGCACGAGCTCAAGGGGGAGACGGTGGTGTGCTTCGTGGTGTTGAAGCCCGGGCGGGAGCCGAGCGAGGCGCTGCGCGAGGAGCTCAAGGAGCAGGTCGTCAAGCACCTCGGCAAGACGCTCAAGCCCGACGTGCTGAAGTTCGTGAAGATGCTGCCGAAGACGCGCTCGGCGAAGATCGTGCGCGGGGCGATCCGAAGGAAGTATCTCGGGGAGACACCGGGCGACTTAAGCTCGGTGGAGAATCCGGACGCCCTGGAGGAGATCGGGCGCGCGGAGTAGAGATACCGGAGAGAGTCCAGAGACGCAGAGAAAGAGAACCCGACACCAGAGGACGCAGAGGACCCAGAGTATGAGTTCCTACGGTCGGAGTCTGCTGCGCGGCTGGTGGGCGATCCTCTTGGCGTTCGCCGCGCTGGCGGCGTGGGCGGGGACGCTCCTGCCCGATTTCTCGGTGGAGGCGGGCACCGACGTTCTTCTCAACGAGGACGATCCGGATCTCGCCTACTACAACGAGTCGCGCGCGGATTGGGCGTACGACGAGTACGTGATCGTCTGCTGCCATCGCAAGGAGGGGTGGTTCAGCCCGGAGGCGATGGCGCTGCTGCGCGATTTCACGGATCGACTGGAGCGCGTTCCCCACGCGAAGACCGTCCTAGGCATCACGAAGGTGCCTCTCCTACGGAACGTACCTGGGGCGCTCCTTCCGGTTCCGGTCACGCTCGTGGATCCTAAGGGCGAACTCGATGCGCGCGTGAATCTGGAGAAGGCCAAGAAGGAGCTCCTGGGGCACACGCAGGCGGTCGGGAACTTGATTTCGGCGAACGGACAGGACACCTCGATCCTCGTTTATCTCGATCTGCCGGAAGACATCGTCGTCACTGAGCCGGAACGCATGCGGCTCATGGCGCGTCGGGAGGATGCGGAGGCGCAGAAGCGGCTGCACGAGGTGGTGGAGCCCCGGTTCAAGGCGGGCAAGGTCGAGCTCAACCGACGGCGCGAGATGTTCGTCAACGTCATCCGGGAGCTCGCGCGCGAGTGGAGTCCGAAGTTCGACGAGCCCGTGCGACTGTCGGGGCTTTCGCACATCAACATCAACCTCCTGGAGCACATTCGATCGGACTTGTCGACGTTCGGCGTCGCGTCCTTCGCGCTCTTCACGCTGGCGCTGCTGCTCATCTACCGGCGGCCGCGCTGGGTGGCCTTGCCGATGGTCGCGTGCGCGTTGCCGGTCGTGGTCATCCTGGCCGTGATGGTGTCGGCCGATCGGAAGGTGACGGTCATCACGTCGAATCTGCCGGTGCTGCTCTTCGTTCTGATGCTGCCGTACTCCGTCTACTTCGTGGAGCGCTATCGCGAGCGCCGGACGCTCTACCCTGACGAGGATCCGAAGGTGTCGACGGCGAGGGCGCCGATGGAGATCTGGATCCCGTGCCTGTACAGCTGCACGACGACGATGGCGGGCACGGCGTCGCTCATGACCAGCGGCATCAACCCGGTGCGCACGTTCGGGCTCATGATGACGGTGGGCATGGCGATGGGGCTGGCGACGATCATGCTGTTTCTGCCATCGGCGCATCTGTCGCTCCCGGGCGTGACGGTGACCGGCGCGGGGGCGGCGTCCGAGCTGGGCGGGCCGCTCAAGGCGCTCGTGGCGCTGTGCCTGCGCCGGCCGGCCGTCGTGCTGGGCGCCAGCGTGGCTCTCTTGGCCGTTTCGATCTGGGGCGCGACGCGCCTCAAGGTCGAGACCAAGTTCATCGATTACTTCCGTCCGTCGAGCGAGATCTATCAAGGTCTCGACTACATCGACAATCGGATGGGCGGCACGACGCCGCTGGAGGTGATCCTCGAATCGGACGTGAAGCGGCGGCTGGAATGCGAGACGTGCGCGAAAGTGGTGGCGCCGGCGGACCTCGACGGCGAGAAAAAGTGTCGCGCGTGCGGCAAGAAACCCAAGGAGAGGCCGGGGTTCTTCGAGACGCCCGCGGGGTTGGCGGCGATCGAGGCGGTCGGACGTTTCTTCGACACGGTGCCCGAGACGGGCAACGTGCGCTCGTTCAAGACGCTCGTGGACGAGGTGCGCAAGGCCGTGAAGATGAAGGAGGAGCCGCTCATCCGCACCGTCGCGTCGATGGCGAAGGAGCAGGCGGCGGAGTTCTGCAACCGGGATTTCTCGGTTTCGCGCGTGCTCGTGCGGATGAAGGAGACGGCGCCGACGCTCAATCGCAACCGGATCCTGGCAGGATTGCGCGTGCATCTGGCGTCGCTTCAGGAGAAGGAGCTCAAAGGCGTTCGCGCGCGGCCGACCGGGATCTTCCTCCTGTACGCGAACATGCTCAACAGCCTCATCGAGAGCCAGAAGGACACGTTCCTGATGGTCGTCGGGGCGATCTTCACGATGCTGTGCGTGCTCTTCCGCAATCCGCTGCTGGCGGCGATCGTGCTGGTGCCGCAGGTGCTGCCCGTTTTCGTGGTCTTGGGCGTGATGGGCTTTGCGGGCGTCCCGCTCGACATGGTGACGGTGATGATCGCGTCGGTGGCGATGGGGGTGGGGATCGACGCGGCGATCCAGTACACGGTGCGCTACCGCATCGAGCTGGCGGCGACGGGGGGCGACGTCGCGCAGGCGATTCGCCGGTCGCACGCGACGATCGGCCGGGCGATCATGATTGCGACGTCGATCGTGTTTACCGGGTTCGTCATCCTGGCGCTGTCGCGCTTCGTGCCGACGATGTACTTCGGGCTCTTCACGGGGCTGGCGATGCTGATGGGGCTGCTGGCGTCGCTGACGGCGCTGCCGAGCGCGTTCGTGGTGCTGAGGTACCCGAGGATCCGGAGAGCGGACGGAGGACGCTGAGAGGAAGAACCGACACCAGAGGACCCAGGGGACGCAGAGAAAGGAAAAGGCGCGGCTTGCGGCCGCGCCTTCTCACGGTTCCGTGGCGGAACCGCCGTCTTCTCAAGTCCACTTAAGCTTAGCATGATAGAGGGGTGCTTCTCAAGCGGGTTTTTCATGGGGCCGGGGGGATTCGAACCCCCACGCTCCTTGCGGAGCACCGACTTGAGAAGACGGCGCGTCTGCCAATTCCGCCACGGCCCCACGTGTCCGACTCGGCTGAGTCGTCTGGGGATCGGCCTACGCGACCCTGTCGGTGTTCAGCAAGAGGCATGCCGCACTGTTCACCGCCCAGAATCGAAGGAGGACGCGGTCGGGCGTTTCCCCTCGTAACAGCAAGGTCCCCGACTGCAACAGTTTGCGATCCCGTCGGCGCGGCCCTGAGGAGCCGGAGATCTGGTTCCGCATCGTCTACGCGACCTTCGACGCGGCCGACCGGGGCGGACGCGACGGCCATCAGACGGTCGAGATTGCGATATTGTGGCCGACACCTCACCTGAGATCGGTCGAACCGAAGATCCGCCAATGAGATCAGGCGAAATAGGTGAGCGCCTCGGCCGCTCCTGCGATGAGTACCTGCGAGCCTCCGAAGTCGTGGAGCTTCCATTCCGGCTTGCGGACGACCTGAAGCCCGCGTCTACACGGGAGCATGGGGGCGAACTTCTTCCAATTGGGCGAGACGTCGGAGTCGGACATCTTGACCTCGACGGGCAGCCAAGGCTCGCCGTCGCGGACGATGAGGAAGTCGATCTCCTGTTTCTCTTTGTTGCGGAGGAAGTACAAGTCGAATACGCCCTCGCCCGTGTCCGTCCAGAAGTGGCAGGTCTTAAGCAGATGCAGGGCGACGAGATTCTCAAACCGCGCGGCTTCGTTCCGGATTGTGCCATAGTCCCAGAGATAGATTTTCCCTTCGCGTTGGAGCGACCGCGCGATCTTCCTGGTGTAGGGCCTGATTTCGAACAGGTAGTACAGATCCTTTAAGTAAGTCGTCCACCGTTTGATCGTCGGAACGCTGGTCTCCAGGTCCCGCGCCAGAGAGGAGAGGCTGAACAGGGAGCCGACCCGTTCGGGCAGGAGCGCCGTCATCATTTCGATGCGTTCCAGTTCCGGAAGGCGGCTGAGGTCGCGCAAGTCCAGCCGGATCACCAATTGCTCGCGGCTATGCCTCCAAAGATTGATCGTACGGGCATTCCGAGCCAGAAGCGGCTCTGGGAACGGGCCGTACGCCATGAGTGCGGCCACCCCCTCTTCGGAGGCCTTCCCCGTCTTTTCAGAGCGGGAGAAAAGCGACTCCATCATGTCGTCGGGCCGCAACACGTCAGGTCGTTCCAACTCCCGCAATGAGAAGGGATGCAGGCGAAATGGAAAGTGACGCCCCAGAAGGCTGTCGCTGCCCTTTCGATAGATGTTCAGCCGCGCGCTGCCGGTCACGAGGAAATCACAGGGGGACTCCAGCGTGTCGTAGACACCCTTCAGATTCCGCTTCCAGCGTCGCTCCTTGTGGATCTCGTCCAGGACGACCAGAGGAACCACTTTTCCCTCGGCTCGGGGGACGATGGAGGACGGATTCAGAGCCCACTCACGTCTGAACGGCAAATCATCCCAGTTCCGATAAACGCCGACTTTTCGTCTGGAGAGCAGCATCCGGGCGAGCGTCGTCTTGCCGCATTGGCGCGGCCCCGAGACCATGGCGATCTTGTGGTTCGCGAACGCGAACTCCTCGATGGCCGAAGCGAGAGAGCGGTCTTTCATGACGACCATCTTAACTCAACACGTTAATATAGTCACTATCTGTCCGTTCTAACGATAGTCGATATTATGGTCGAGCCCGGAGGTCCGGCGCTAAATCGCCGTTCACGATCAGTAAACATCCGTGAACGGCGGTTTACCCTGGACACAAGTCCACGCCGCCAGCGGCGTGCTTTCCGCCGTGCGGAAAGCGCCCGCGAAGCGGGCGAAGCTTGTGTCCAGGGTAAATGCCCATGCACTCTTGTTCAGTATTCGTGCACGGTCATTTAGGCTTCCGACTTTGGAAGCGACTTGATGACGCTGGAAAGCGGGACGACTTCAAGCTGAGACGGACACTCGGGCCAGTTGCGCCGCCAGCAGACGATGATGTCGCACCCGTCGACCGCATGGCCAGGATCCCGGAACGAGCGGCTCACCGGCCGTTCCATGGAGAGCCTCGCCACGTCATGCGTCGCACCGTCACAGGTCAGCGCATGCGGACATTCCGGAAGAGGACCTCGGAGATGGTATGGACGCTGCCCGTCACAGACTCCAACACTTTATTCAGGTCCCGTCGAAAGTCTTCCGGCATGCGCTGCAACTCGTCGGACATTGACCTCGCTATGCGCAGCGTCATGACATGCCTTAGTTTCGACTCGCGTTGCCGCAGAAGTTCCATCGTGCCCTTGGCATTGGGCAGCGACGGATTGATCACGAGGGCGACGTCCGTAGAGAGCGTTTCCTTAACTGTCTCACGGATCGATCGCTTCAAGACGCCTTCGACGCCGTTAATGCGAAACTCACAGTATGGCTCAATCCCCTTGCCCGAGGCACCAACGACGTTTTCCTTGTACCATAGCCACTCCTGGAAACCCGCTAGGAACTCCTGTTCCCCTGCGGTGACCGCCTCCTTGCGCAAGGATTTCTCCTGCAGCTCTCGCCGCTTGTCCTCCCCCCAGCCGGCCTCGGGGGGGAACTTCTCGAAGAGGGCGCGGGCCTTGCTCGTCCGCTCGTCCTCGCCTGGGCCCAGCGCGTCCAGCAGGCGCAGGATGGCCGACGCGCGCGACGCCAACCCCGCGTTTTCTCCTTTGACGGCGCTTTCCAGCGCCGGACGGGCGGACTCCCCCAACGCAACGAGGCGACTCGCCGCCGCCGTACGCTCCTGGATGCTGTCCTTCGCCAATTGCTCGACGAGTTGCTCGACCGAAGCGAACTCTTGCGGCTTGGTGCCGTCCGACGGGGCGTGGTTGTCTCCGTCTTGCACGCTGAGGATCGCCCATAGAACCGTTCCGCAGATCACAAGCGATGCAGCCATGGTGATGATTCCTCCAAGATGCTGTCTTCGGTGGGACCGCGACGGATCCAGCTTTTCCAGGAAAGCCCCGCAGGAGGCGTCGACCCGCTCCTTCGAGACGGGCGATGCGCACTCCCGCACGAGGCGCTCGACGTTCTTTTCCAGGATGTCTTCGTCAGGGCTCTGCATGGTCGCCGACTCCTTGCTGCAGGCGGATCCGGAAGGCGTCCCGGGCGCGCCGCAGGCGCGATTCCACGGCGGCCTCGGTTTCCCTCAGCTCCCGCGCAATCCGCCGGATGCGATGGCCGTGATAGTAGCGCCGCACCAGGATGTCGCCGTACTCGGCAGGCAGCTCGTCCAGCGCCGTTCGAACCCGCCTCTTCATCTCGGCTTCATGCAAGAGGTCCTCGGGGACGAGCTCGGCATCCAGTCGCGCGGCGACGCGTCCCGCAACTTCGGCCGCTTCGGGCCGGCTCAGGTGCCGGTGGAAATCGAGCGTGCGCTTCTTCGCGATCGCCAGGATCCAGGTCATGGGAGAGGCCTCGTACCGGAACTCGTCCCGATCCCTCCAGGCGCGAAGGAGCGTCTCCTGGACGATGTCCTCGACGTTCGCGTCGTCGGCTCCGGTGGCGGAAGAGACGAATCGGAACAGCGCGGGATAGACTTCGCGGAAGAAGGCCGCGGGATCGGAATAGAGGAGCACGCCTGCGGTTTTCTCCATCACTGCCTCGTTAGCCGATCGAGCGGGCGAAATCCGTCGCGAAAAATCACGGCTTGAGGTCCACGCCCGCCGCCTCGATGAGCGGTCGCAGCTCGCCGGCGAGCTCCGGCTTCAGCTTGATCGCCCGCTCCCAATCGAGCGCCGCGCGGAGCATCGCGCCTTGGCGCGCCAGGAGATTGCCTCGGTTGACGAGGGAGTAGACGTGCTGCGGCTTGAGCGCGAGGCACTGCGTGTAGTCGCGCAGCGCCGGTTCGTCGCGCCCGAGCGCCTCGTACGCCGCCGCCCGCGCGAAGTAGGCCTCGGCGCATTCGGGATCGATGCGGATCGCGCGGACCGCGTCCTCGATCGCTCCTGCGAATTCGTATTGATGGTAACGAGTATCGGCGCGCAGGGCGTAGCCTTCCGGGCGATCCGGCTGCAGTCGCACGAATTCGTCGAAGTCGCCGCGCGCGGCGCGCCAGTCGGCCAGCGACAGGTAGACCTGCCCGCGATAGAGGTAGGTCATGGGATGGGAGGGGTCCATGTCTTGGGCCCGGTTCAGGAGCGAGCGCGCGCCCTCGAGATCGCCGATTCGATACTGGATGAATCCGAGAAGGGCGTGGCCTTCGGCGGAGTCGTGTCGCTGAAGCTCCGCGCGCGCCGTTTCGGCGGCCGCCGGAAGCTCGCCGCGCTCCAAGAGGTCGGCGGCGCGGGACCAGGGGTCCTCTTGGGGCGGCGCCGGCGCGGGCGGGGTCCCGCGCGGCCAGCCTATCCACAGCGCGATGGCGACCCCCAGCCCGAAGGCCCCGACGACAACAACGACTTGGAACGGACGACTCACGGCGGAATTGTAGCAAGATTCCACGGAACTTCCGGCATGCAACGTCGTGAGTGCTCCACCCAGGGGAAAGGAGGACGTCATGAAAAGGTTGATGATGGCGGCGGCGATCGCGCTGGCCGCTCCCGCGGCGGCGTTCGCCGGTCATGATGACGTAACGCTGATCGGGACGGTCATTCGGGAGTGCCATGACGAATTCGTGCTTGCCGTGGAGGATTGCAACGCCCGGTATCGCTTGCGCGGGGATGTTTGCCGCTTGGCCGGAAAGCGCGTGGAGGTGATCGGACGCCTGAGCCGACGGGAGTTGTGCGTTTCTGAGATTCACGAACTGCTGCCGTGCACGAACGATCTCATCGTGACGGTGGACGTGTCTTATCGTGGCCGCGGCGAGCTGTTCCTCGGCTATCAGCCGGCCGGATGGTTCGATCGCGAGCGGGTGCGCTCCGCCCGGAGGGTGCGCTGCGGCGATCGCGTGACGCTTCGCATGCCGGTCCGGTGCGCCGAGGCGCACTGGGGGGTGCGCTATGAGGTCGTGCTCTACGCCGTGGAGCGGCAATCTCCGAGGGACACGTGCAGTTCACGGTCGATGAGGACCGTGATGCGGCACGAGCGCTCCGAGACGTTCACCTACGGGCGGGGCCGCTGGCGTGGCCCCTGCGGACGCCCGATTCGCGCGGCACGCGTCTCCCTCTGTCTATAGATATCGATGCGGGCCGGAATCTCCTCCGGCCCGCATTTCGTTTTAGACCTGCGCGCGACTCGGCCGCAGCGCGAGGGCCATCTCGAAGAGCGCATAGAAGCCCATCGCGGGCCACATCAGGATCGGCCGGAAGGCGACAGCCTCCCCCAAATGGACCAGCACGTAGCCGCGCACCACGAGTTCGATCGCGGGATACGCGCGCTTCTCGTCGCGCGTGCGCATCATGACCGCGTGAGCCGCCACCAGCAGGATCGCGCCGATCAGCGCGAGCGCCCAAGCGGACACGCGCGGCTGCGCTCGCCACAACGCCCATCCACTTGCCGCCAAGCCCGCCAGGGCGCAAAGGAAGCTCGCGAGGACGGAACTCCCCCACCCGAAGCGCACGGGAATCGTGTCGTAGCCGGTGGCGCGGTCGGCGTTGATGTCTTTGTGGTAGCCCAGGATGACGAAGACGGCGTACGTGAAGAAGACCGAGAGCATCGCCGCGCCGAGCGAAGCGTTCCCCAGCGCCGCACGCGGATCGGACACGCCGCACAGAAACCCCATGGCGGGCAGGAGCGCCACGATCCAACTATTCCAGGGCGGACCGCCCCACCAGCGGCGCTTGAACGGCGTGTACGTGGCCAACCCCGCGACGCCCAGGAGACTGAGCGGGGCATTCCATGGATTGAGCGCCACCACGATCGCCCCACACAAGCCGAGGCCGATCAGACTGACCGCGAGCACCTGTCGGGGCGTGATGAGCCCCCGCGTGAGCGGGCGATAGGGCGAAGAAATCGCGTCCGTGTCCCTTTGGAAGCAGTCCGTCAGCGCCTGTCCCAAGCCGTAGGAGAAGAAGAAAGCCGTGAAGGCGAGCCACGACGGCGAGGGAGTCAGCGCCAGCCCCACCAATCCCGATGCGCCGCTCACGAAGAAGAGATACGGCCGCAACGTGACCCAATACGCGTGCCACCACCGCGGACTCGACATGGAATAAGGCGAACTCATCGTCATAGATCCCGAATATCCACGTAGGGTCTCTCCAGGCGGCCTTCCACGCCCGTCACCAGCAGGACGTACGGGATGACGGGCGAACACCACGACGGCGTATCCGACCGCAAGGCCTCGAACCAGTCCGGCCGTCCAGGCGCGACGACACTGCAATATTGAATCATCCGATCCAGCGCGAGATTGTTCACGTGACGCATGAGGTCGCGCGCCCGCTCCGCGTCCCGCGCGAAGAAGTCGTAGACATACCAACTGCGCACGAGCTCCCCTGAGCGGGGAATGTGCGGAGTCGCGAAAGGCCAGAGGCGCGCGAGCGGCCTCGCGACCCGGTATCGGAAGGGGATGCGCTCCACCACTTCCTGGAGCAGCTCCGCGTTGGACCACACCGAACAGCCCGCGCCATCGCCCAGCAGCGAGAGGACATGTCCCGTCAGCCGGCCGCCGCGCGTCGGATCGCAATAGAAGTCGAAGGGGCCGTTCGCCTCGACCTGCGCGACGTGGACGTCGCGCGGCAAGGCCTCGGACGGAACGCCTCGCACCGGTCGAGGACGATAGATCGGCCATATCAGATACCGATAGCCGCCCACGGGCGCGCCTCCGTGGAGCGCGACGATGTGTCGCGAGACGCGGTTGTCCTCCACGCAGTATCCATAGCGCATCGTCACTTGGCCGGCGGCCACGGCTTCCTCTCCGAGACGTTTGGCGATTCCGCGCCCGCGAAAATCCGGGTGCACGCGCAGATCGAAGTAGAAACCCGCGCGCCGGGGCTCGCCTCGGATGATGAGGTCCTTCACGGCCCACGCGACCGTTCCCACCACGCGCTCCCCTTCGCGCGCGACGAGGATGCGCGCCTCGTCGTAGCACTGCGCGCGCAGATGGAATTGACGACGCCGGAAGGAGAGGCGAAATGCCTCCCCCTGCGGGCAGGCGCGCTCCAGCGCGACGCACGCGTCGGACAGCTCGCGCGTGTAGGGCTCGATCTTCATCCGACGCTTCCCACGACGAATCGATAGGCGAACGCCCGGTCCTCCGCGCGGAGCTCTTCCTCGAGGGCCGGCTCGCGGCGCAGCACCTTGTCGAATCGCTCCGGCAGGCGGTGGCGGGTCAGGAACTGCCGGATGCAGAAGCGCGCTCCCGGAGCGGCCGCGCGGACCAACCCTTCCAAAAGGCGTTCGAAGCCGGCTTGATCGAGGTACGACGGCACGTCCGAAAGGGAGAATCGCGTGAAGCGTCCGGGCGGGACCGATTCGAGGAACGCGAGCAGATCGCCCGTGTGGATTTCGAGTCGCCCCAACCTGGCGCGAATGGCCGGCACGGACTCGGGCGCCAGATACGGCGGCAAATCGTGCTCGGACAAGCGTCCATGGAAGACAAGCGACAGCATGAAGTTCTCGCGCGCGAGATGCCGATCGAGGCCGGCGAGCATCGACTCGTACACATAACGGCCGACGGAGAGCTCGGGATCGACGTGCGCATAGAACGCCGGATCACCCAGAAAGACGCGCGAGATGATGGGGGCGCACATCACGCGGAAGACGAGTCGCCACCAGCGTCGATCCCAGACACGTCGCACGAAGTCGCGTTGTTCTTCGATGTCGGCGCATTCGAAGAGCCGGCGAATCGACTTTCCGCGAAGGAGGCGTCCGATGCGGGCCATCCTGCGATAATACCGCTCCCATCGGCCCGCATAGAGAACGCCCGCGCCGCCGCGTAATCCCAGGAACACGACGTAATCATCGTACGGTCGTGCGGCCATGGCCGCAGCCTTGAGGCGCAGGAGCTCGTTTTGCGCCGGGTTGAGGTCGATCGCCAGGACCTGGGCGGGATCGTCGAGGAGGAGATTGAGCGGTCGATCGCCGCTGCCCGTGACGGCCAGCACGCGGTCGGCGGGGCCGATCCGCAGCGCGCGGCGTTCCGTGCGCCAGTCCTCGTTGCAGGAGGAGTAGTTCAAGGAGGAGAAGAAGCCCTTCGCCATGCGCCGGAAGTCTACTTCATCTCGTCGCGGCGCCACACGAAAGGTTTGTACTCCCAGCGTTCGAACAGCGGGAGCTGGTCGGCGTAGTGCGCGGACTCCTCCGACTCGCACTCGCCCGGCGCGGCCAGGGTGCGGGCACGCGGCCCGTCCTTGGAGATCTCGACGGTCATCTGGAACGTGCCGCGTCCCTTCGCGCTCTTGATCCGGCCGATCTTGCCCTTGAAGTCCACGCGGTCGTCCTGCCATGCCAGCGCATCCACTCCGCCTTTGACGGCCTCTTGGAGCGCCTCCACGGCCATGGCCTTGAGGTCGCCCGTGCCGACGAAATCGTACTTGACCAGGCCGTTGCCCTCGAGGAGGTAGAGCAAGGGATCGCCGAAGAACCGCCGTACCTCGCGGCTCGTGATGGGCATGGGAAAGAACTCGTCGCCGAAGACCTTCGCCACCATCGCCCGCGTCCATCGCTCGACGATCACCGGCTCGGGGCGGCCTTCGCGCTTGACGAAGTCGTATCGCGAGAGCAACTCCACGGCGCGCGCGACCTCCGCGTCCTTCGCGTCGCGCGCGGCCGACAGAATATGCGGGACGGTGTACTCGGCGACGTAGTCGTGGTAGGCGGTCTCGCGGGCGAGGGCTTCCGCCTGATCGAACGTCAGCGTGTCGTTCGATTCGAGCGTATCGATGATCTTCTTGCCCCAGAAGATCTTCCCGAAGCCCGACGGCTCCCACGCGCGGGTCGGCTTATTGTTCCAGTTGGCGAAGAAGCCGTGTGGGGGATCGACCGCCTGCGGCCACTCTTCGAAGGGCAGGACGCCCTCCCAGTCCATGGACCCGTCGCCCTTTTGCGGGAAGCGCGGGTCATGGCCGGGCCGACGCTTGGGGTGCGCCCCGCAGTACCAGAAGCCGATATGGCCATCCTTGTCGGCGACGAAGAAGTTATGGCTGGTCACGATCTTGGACACCGAGCGGCGAAATTCCTCGAGGCTGCCGGCGAAGTTGAAGTCGAGGACGGCCTCGAAGGTCCGATGCTCCTTCATCCAGAAGGAGCTCGCCTTCACATGCGCGCGGAGGTGTTTGCGATCGATCGGGCCCACGATCGGCCCGTAGCGGCTGCGGAGGATGGTCTCGCGCCGCGGTTCTTGCCCCGCCACCTTGAACTCCACTTCAGAGGCCTCGAACGGGAGCCATTGGTCCTTGTATCGATACTGTCCGTGATTCTCCGGGTTGAGATCGAGCGTGTAGATATCAACGAGGTCCGCTCCTCCCGACGTGGTGGTCCATGCGATCCTCTGGTTGAAGCCGATCATGACGCCCGGCACGCCGGGGAAGCTCATTCCGGCGACGTTGAGGCCCGGCGCGACGAGGTGAATCTCGTTGCAGATCGAAGGCGTCTTGAAGCCCATCATCGGGCCGCCGTAGAGGATCGGCCGTCCCGTGGCCGATTTCTTCGGCGCGATCACCCAGGCGTTGGAGCCGCCGTACGTAGGGATCCCGATCGTCTCGCGATGCGCGAGGACCTCCTCGCGTTCGCGCAGGACTTCGGCGAGCCACTCCCGATCCACGGGAGCGAAGTTGTGTTTCTCGTCCTTGGGCGGCGGGCCGGCCGGCACATGATCGTGATCGTTGAGGGTCGTGGGAGCGAAGGGATCGTGATCGCGGAGGATGTCGTGCAGGAGGAGCGAGGCCTTGTCGGCTCCCAGACGCTTCTCGAGCTGTGCGTACACGCTTTGGATGACGAGCTCGTGGTCGGCTCCCGCCTCGCCGAACGTGCGGGACATCATGACGCCGATGGCGACGGAATCGGTTTCGCTCCAAGGGCGCGGTTTGCGATCGTACACCATCGCGCCTTCTCTGAGGAAAGCGTTGATGCCGGCCGCATAGGCGCGAAAACTCGCGCGCATGCGGTCCGAGGAGGCGTCGAACATGGCTTGCAACTCCGCCTCGGAATAGCCGTTCCGACGGCGCTCGATGTCGCTCTTGAGCTCGCTCTCGCCCAGCAATTCGGCCAGATCGCCTTTGGCGGAGCGGCGGAATCGTTCGAGCTGCCCGAGGCGGTCCTGGGCCTCGATATATCCCTCCGCCCAGAAGGCGCCGTGGAGGCTCTTGGCGAAGACATGCGGGATGCCCCAGTCGTCGCGGTAGACCTCGAGGTCCTCGCTTCCCGTACGAAGCGTGGTCCATGAGGATCGACCGGTCGGGGCGACGGCGCACGCGCCGAGCGCCGCGAGCAGGCAGGCGAGGAACGGTCTCATAGTGCTTTTCCTTCTTCCGGCCCGGTATACCCTAACAAGGAAGCATGCACAAGGGCTTTTCGGATGACCGAGGACCTTGAGAAGGAGAAACAAACACCAGAGGGCGCAGCGCGGCGGGCCAACCAAGCGGGGTTGTTTCGGCGGGGAGCCGCGCATGGTTCATTGGTGATTGCGGCATTGTTCAAACATTAGGTAACAGTCGCGCCAAGCTTCTCGAACGCCAGAGGACGCAGCAGCAGAGATTCCCTTCTGGAAAACTCTCAGCGTTCTCATTCGCCATCTCAGCGGCCTGCGGTTGGTCCGGGCTCGTTCGGATGGTGTCTGCGCAACCGCACAGAAATATCTTCGTGCCACAAGAAGATCTTGATCGTGAGTCGTAGAGAGAAAGCGCTTTGCGGCACGGTATCGTCCAAGAAGACACGGGAAACATCGAATCAGGATAGGTGTTTTCATTACGCCAGGGTTGGGTTCTCCTCGTTCTCACGAGCGGTCCGTGCGCTTGGGGCCAGGATGCGGAGAAATCGAGTCCGCAGGCGGCTTTCGGGCGCATCGATTCTCCATCGATTCCTCTTCCTTCGTTGCCGTCGCCGGAGACGGGCTCTTGGATGCCGGAGGCGCGCCAGGTGTATCGCGAGGTAGGCGCGCAGGCCAATCCCGAAGGTCTCGTTGAGCGGGTCTACTACCCCTTTGCCGGCGCCGACGCGCGCGTGGCGTTCCAGGTGTTCGAAGGACCGCGCGGAGGCCCCTCGACGGTGCTGATGGTGGATGTCTTGTCGTTCGGGCCACCCGGCTGGGTGGCCCAGCGCTTCTCCGACGCCAAAGCTCGGCAGGAGTATTTCGCCGACCGTTCCTATGGCGATTACTCCGAGGAAGTCCACCTTCGCGGTCGTTTCGGCATGGTCGGCAGCGCGATGCTTTGGGAAATAGGGCTGTTGGGTGGAAAAGACGTGGTGGTCACCTACGTCGATGACGACGGATCGAAGATCTCCAAGAAAGTGCTGGAAAAGCGGAGTCGAGACTTTTTTGACCTCTCTCTTACGGCAGCGGAACGTAAGCTGAACCGAGACCGTGTTCGCGTCGATTTCACGCTCGATGGAAAGCCGAGGACGATTCTCTTCGTCCAGCACGATTTATCCGAAGTGGGGGAGCGACCGGGCCTGATGAAGCGATTCCTGTCTCAGGGTTACGACGCTTATCTGCTCAAGGCGGACATCTACCGATCGAATGACCGGGCATTAGTGAAACTAGATATCGGCAAGGAGCCCCTTTATCATTCGACGTTCCGCGATGCGTTGAATGGACTCAATCCTCGGCATGGGATTCTGGTTTCCGACCGCAGAAACGCGCCTATCTTGCCGGAGTTGCCTCTACGGGAGCATTCCAAATACCGGGCGCCCGATACGTTGCGCCTGTGGTACAACGAACCGGGTCAGGAATTGGTCGTGTGGCGCCGGACGAGCGCGGGAGCGCAGAGCCGGGGCTCCGGAATCGTGCGAGAAACGGCCAGGGGGGCTAAGTTCCCGGCGGCCTATGTCCTCAAGGAAATCCTGAAGGGAAATTGGAGAGCTCCACGGGACCTGACGAAGCCGGGATTCTGGCTCGGTTTCGGCGCGTTCACGGCCAGCGCGAACGTGACCGAATTCGGTCTGGCGCGGTGGTTTGGCCGGGGCCTGCTGGGCGCGGGCGCAAGAGCCGTGCTGCCGTTGACGATGGGCATGCTCGCCGTTCAGCTCGTCGAGAGACGGTTTTCCCTCGCGGATTTAGCTCTCGGCGGTGGGGCGTATCTGACCGCCGCAGCCGGGGTCGAGGCTGTGGCCGCGGTGGGGCCACGCCCTGGGGCGACGGTCCTGTATACCCTGGCGAGGCTGACGGCATCTCTCTACTTCGGCGAAAAGCTCGAAGCTTGGGTTCACCGTGTGGGTGCCGCGCAGAAGCTCGAAGCGTTATTCCAGCGTTCGTGAATCTGGGAGTCGTTCAGAGAGCTCGCTTCCGGCGCGACGCGAGGAACGCCTCGAGGATCACGATCGCGGCCGCCGCATCCGAACGCTTCGCGCGATCCCGTCGCGACAAGCCCGCCTGTCGCAGGCGCGCCTCGCCCTCCGCCGTCGAGAGGCGCTCGTCCCACAAAGTCACGGGCATCGTGACGAGATGGCGAAGCTCCTCGGCGAATTCCTGCGCGGCGGCCGCGCGGGGTCCGACGGTCCCGTCCATGTTGAGCGGGAGCCCCACGACGATCATCTCGACGGCCTGCTCCTGGGCGACGCGCGTCACGGAAGCGGCGTCGGCGTGGACGAGCGTCGGGAGCGCCAAGGCCATCCGCTCGTCCGGCGTGCTGATCGCCAGACCGGTACGCTTTTCTCCGAGGTCGACGGCGAGGATTCTCATCTACAGGTACTTCTCGAGCCCCTTGGCGCGGATCGCCTCGATGAGCTTCTTGAGATCCTCCGCGCGTTCCTTGGGGCAGACCAGCGTGGCGTCTCTGGTATGCACGACCACCACGCCTTCCAGCCCGAGCGTCGCGATGAGATGACGATCATCCGACGAAACGACGAATGAATCTCGCGTGTCGATCGGCACGGACAAGGCATCCACGGCGTTGCCGTCCGCGTCTTTTTCGCGATGGTCGGCGACGGCGATCCAGGAGCCCACGTCGTCCCATTCGAAATCGGCTTCGACCATGACGACGCGCTGGGCCTTCTCCATGACGCCGTAGTCGATCGAGATCTTGGGGATGCGCGCGTAGCGCTCGGCCAGGATGTCGGGCAATCGGCTCGTGCCGAGCGCGGCCTGGATCGCCAGGAGCTCCTCGTGGTGTCCGGGCAGGCTACGGCGGATCTCGGCCAGGATGGCGTCGGCGCGCCAGACGAACATGCCGCTGTTCCAGTAGTGTCGTCCGCCGGCGACGAACGCTCTCGCGCGCGTCTCGTCGGGTTTCTCGCAGAAGCGTTTCACGCGGAAGAGCGAGCCGTCGCGTTCCCCGCGTTCGAGATAGCCGTAGCCGGTGGCCGGGCGGGTGGGGCGGATCCCGAAGGTCACCAATGCGTTCGTCTGCGCGGCTTCATAGGCGGCGCGCAAGGCGTGGTGGAAGCGCTCCGCCGGCGCGATGTGGTGATCGGCGGGCAGCATCGCGAACGTGGCGCCGGGATCTTTCCACTGCAGGGTCACGGCCGCCAAGCCGACGGCCGCCGCCGTGTCGCGCCCTTGCGGTTCGTCGATCACGTTCTGCGGCGGGAGCATGTCCAGGTCGCGTTGGATCAGATCGCGGTAGGGGCGCCCGCAGATCACGAAGACGCGCTCGGGGGGGAATTGCGGCAACAGTCGGGTCACGGTGCGGCGGATCATCGTCTCCGGTCCGAGCAGCGGAAGGAGCTGTTTAGGCAGGGACGCGCGGCTCATCGGCCAGAAGCGCGTGCCGCTGCCGCCGGCCAGGATGACGGCGTAGAAGGAAGACATGGCCGACGCATTATAATGACCTCCATGGAGGATGCGTCGTGTAAAGTGTGACGGGCTTGTCAGGGGGCTTGATGCACACGGTGGCGGTGTGGGTGCTGCTGGTTTGGGGGGGGCAGGATCCCGGCGAGGTCGAGTGTGATCTGAAGGACGTTCGGGATGGGCTTTACTGCGGCACCTGCGATGTTCTCTTGACGCAGGAAGGTCTCGACGCGGACGGCACATGCGCTCGTTGCCGGCGCAAGCCCGAGAAGACAAAGGTGTGCGTGAAGGTCTACTACGTGGCGGAATGCTGCAAGACGCGCCATGCGGCACCGGGCGAGTGCTGCGAAAGACCCTTCGCCGAAAGAGTGTCGCGGGTCCGTGTAGTGTGGGGATGCAAGGGGTGCGGCGCTCCAGGGCGCGAGGGCGAGACGTGCGCTCGTGAGGGTTGTCGCGCTCGAGGCAAGCCGTTAGAGATGAAGTGCTCCGCCGGAGGGGAGTTTCCGCACGGCGGTCAACCGTAGTTCCGTACGTGTAACCGTTCACCGGTTCACCCGCTCATCCGTTCATCCATTCGCCCGTTCCTGGCTTCTGGTCCGCGCGGGCATCCGTTCTCCGGCGGTCGCACACGACCTTTCGCAAAGGCCTTCGAGCGCAGGAACGGGTAAACGCAAGAACCGGTGAACGGAAGAACGAATGAACGGCTGAACGGTTACCCGTACGTGATACGAAGGTCGATTTGGACTACAATCGCCGCCCGTGGACAGCCTCTCGTTCGCGGTCGTGTCGACGTTCACGGTGGCGCTCTTGCACACCGCGATTCCGAGTCACTGGCTGTGTTTCGTCGCGGTGGCCAAGGCGCAGGGGTGGCGTCGCCGGCAGGTCTTGGCCGTCGCGGCGTTGGCGGGCGTCGTGCACGTGGTCATGACGGTCACCTTCGGCGTGGTGGCGCGCGTGCTGGGGCGACAGATCCTCAGCGAACAGGCGTTCGAACGCGGCGCCGGGTTCATTCTCATGGCCCTCGGGGCGTCCTACTTGGTCTTCCACTTCGCGAATGCCGGGCACCACCATGCGTCGGACGCGGCGCGCCGCGTGCCCGACCGCTGGGCCATCGGGGGATTGGTGATGGCCGTCACTATATCGCCCTGTACCGCCGCCATTCCGTTCCTGGTGGCGGCGGCAGGCCATGGCGTCGTCGGGGTCCTGCTCGTCAGCGGCGTGCTCCTGGTGACGACCGTGGGGATGATGATGCTGCTGGTGGGGCTGACCTCCTTGGGGGCGGAGCGGCTGCAGTTTCGGCACTTCGACCGATACGAGAAGCTCATTCTGGGTCTGCTCCTGGCCGGTCTGGGCGCGGGTGTTCTCTTGTTGGGGGGCGGGCATTCCCACGCGTAGGCGTCGGACTACAGCGCAATCGTCGTGGTGGTCTGGTCGCGAAAGATCATGCCGTGGTGGGACAGCGTCAAGCTGTCCAGCGACAGGCATTCGATGGGGAAGACGCCGTCCTCTTCGGGTCCGACGATCAGGACTTTCTCGGGAGCCGCTTCGGGCAAGATGGCGATGACCGGAGCGGCCACGACGGGGACGGGCGACCAAAGAGAGCTCTCGATCAAGAAGAGCTGGCGGCCTCCCGCCAGCAGCAAGTGGCGGCTCGCCGTGAAGCGCAGCGGCAGACAGGGCTTTCCATCCTCCATGATCCAGGACGCGGGCTCATCCCGCTGCGCCAGGAGTTCCCCCGTGTCGGCCCTCCACACGCCGACGCCTTGACGGCTTCCGGCGGCGGCCACGATCGTGCCGTCGTCGGAGAACGCCAGGGCCGCGATTTCCGGCCACCGGGTCGCCAGGATCGAGACGATTTGCCCGTCGCGCTTGAGCTCGAGGTGCGCCAGGCCTTCGGCATTCTTCGGAAGCGGCGACACTTCGAGGCCTAAGGAATGGCGGACACCCGCTCGACATGCCTCGACGGCTTCTTCCAAAGCGCTGTAATCCACGTTTCTCTTCCTCAGGAGGCGGCGCGATCCAAACCGAAGCGTCCGCGGTAGATCCGGGTCTGTCTCAAACGATCCGCTCCCTCGATCTCGAAGGACTTCACGTTGAGCAGCCAGCGCGTAGCGCCGCTCCCACAAGATTCATAAGCGGCGATGCGCAGAGGATCGGGCGAGGCGCGCAGGGCGCAGCACGGCTGATGGAGCGTGCGCACCGGTTTCCACGTTTCCGCGTCGATGAAGGTGAGCCTTCGTCCGCCGCAGATCAGCAATCCGTCGGCCCGGGCAAAGAGGAGAGGCAGTCGTCCCTCGCCCTCGGGATCGGCCTCCAGCTCCGGGAAGGACGCCAGGACGTCGCCGGTTTCGGTGTCCCACACGGTGACGCCGCCGGCGAATCCCGCCGCGGCCACGCGGAGTTCACGGTCGGAGAAGGCGATCGCGACGGTGCGCAGCCACCGCCCTTCCAGGACGGCGAGCGAGCGGCCCTCGAAGAGGAGATCGAGCCGGTTGCGGCCCTGGCCCGGCGCGGGACGGATCAGATAGGTGCCTTTCGACGAAGGGACGCCGTCGCGGCCGCCCGCGAGCAGTTCGTGCCATCGCCCCTCGTTCATCCGCAGCGTTCCTCTGCAAGGAAGACTACGGCACGGGGATGCATAGAGCAAGGTTGAATTGTATATCAAATGTAATCACGCCGCAAGCCGGCCGGCTGGCCGATCAAGAGAGCCTGTGATAGACTTCTGGCCGTGGCACTCAAGGGCGACCTCAAGAGCATCAACTTGGCGAACGTCCTGCAGGACATCGCCTCCAACGAGCTCGGCGGCACGCTGACGCTGCGGGCGGGCGAGAACCACCGGCTCTTCTGGTTCGAGAAGGGGCGGCTGCGCCTGGTCGGCCTGGGCAACGGCAAGGGGCCGTCCGCGCTCAACGGACTGGTCGCCCTGGGCCGCATCAAGCCCGGCGAGATCAACCCCCGCGGGGGCAACGTCACCTTCGTGCGCAGCCTCATCAAACGCGGATCGGTCGCCCGGGAGGATGTCCGCGCGGCCCTGGAGCAGCAGATGACGGAGCTGGTGTGCGACGTGTTCGTCTGGAGCGGCGCCACCTTCGAGTTCGTCGAGGGCGATCCCGACGAGGACGAGTTCGAGACGTCGCAGCTGGACTACGAGATCCGGCTGGCGCCGGACTCCATCATCATGGAGGCCGTGCGCCGGATCGACGAATGGACCGAGATCAAGAAGTCGATCATCTCCGCGGAAGAGATCTTCGTCGTCCTGCGCGAGCGGGCGGAAGCGGACGGCGATCCGATCATCGAGCGCGTCGCGGCTTTCTTCGACGGCGAACGCCGGCTGCGGGACATCATCGATCAAACCCATTTGGGGCAGTTCGCGGTCTTCCGCGCGGCGGCGGCGCTGCTGCGCTCGGGGGCGGTGCGCGCCCTGACCGTCAAGGAAGCGATCGAGCGGGCGCGCGCGGCGACCGGCCGGAAGCAATACCCTCAGGCGTTGGCCATGGCTCGATTCGGACTGGCTCGGGAGCCGAACAATCCGGAGTTGCGGCAGCTGACGGCGGAGTCGTTCGAGGCCCTGCAGCGGACCGACGAAGCCGCTTCCGAGTACCGCCAGCTGGCGGCAGCGCAGATCGAAGCGGGACGCAAGGAGCAGGCCATCGGCACCTACCGCAAGGTCCTCGCCTTGGCGCCGCGGGACACCTTCGCGCAGGAAAGCCTCTTCGCGCTGCTCATCGAGCTCGGCAAGCGGGTCGATGCCGTGCAACAGGGGGAGGCCTTGGCTTCCGCGTACAAGCGCGCGGGTTTGCCGGACAAGGCCAAAGAGGCGTATACCCGCCTCATCCAGGCCTTCGGAGACGACGACGATCTGCTCGAATCGGCCGCGGAGATCGCGCGGCGGCTGGGCGACAAGAAGGAGGCGATCGTCTTCTACCGCCGCCTTTTCGACCGCGCCTTGGCCCGCGGGGAGAACGACGCGATCATCCAGCATGCGCGCACGATCCTCCGGCTGGATCCGACGGCCGAGGACATCGCCAGGCGGCGGATGGAGGTCGAAACCGGGGTTTTCCGCCGGCGCCAGAAGCTGCGCCGCCGGCTGAAGGTCGGCATCTTCTTGACGGTCGGTGCCTTGGCTCTAGGGGCCGCGCTGACGTACGAGGTGCGTGCCCGCCGGCTGTTGTCCGAGGTGCGCGAAGACGCGATCATGAATCAGAAGGACCTCCGGACGCGCTTGCGCCGATACAACGAGTTTCTGGACACGTATGGGTGGAGTCTGGCGGTGCCGGAAGCTCAGCGCGAGCGAGACAAGCTGGAGGTCCTGTTCGTCGAGCAAGCGCTTCCGGTTCCGGAGCAGATCGAGGACGCGAGGCTGCTGGAGGCGCTTTCGGCGGCGCAGGAAGTGCGGGGGCTCGTGCGTCGGGCCGAAATGAGCGACAGGGCCGAGGAAGCGCTCGTCAAGCTGCGTCAACGGGCGGGCGACCTGGGCAATCGGTTCATCGAGGAGGCGGCGCGGCTGGCGCGGGAGGACTCCTCCCACGCGCTGGAGCAGCTCGCGCAGATGACGCATCCGCTGGCGCTGGAGGCGGTGCAGCGGCTGGCGTCTCACGACTCCGCCCATGTGCGACGGGCCGCCGTGATCGCCGTCGGACAAAACGGATCGGACCAGGCCTTGGAGACGCTGATCACCCGCTTGGCGGTGGATCCGGAGCCTACGGTGAGGAATTCGGCTCTGGAGTACCTTCGCAAGAAGACCGGCCAGGATTTCGGCGAGAACCACAATCTGTGGTTCGAGTGGCTGCGCAAGCGCCTCCAGAAGGCGCCGCTGATCGCGGTCTTGGGGGCCCCGGAGGCGCGGGTCGGGAAGGGCCAGCCGGCGGGCGTCGAATGGCGACTCGAAAGCAACTCCGCGACGCTCGATTTCGCGTTCGTCGCGGAGATCGAAGTCAAGGACGTGAAGAACAAGACCCTCCTGCTGAAAACGATGAGCACGACACCGCAGCGCGTGCATCTTCGAGCCAACCAGTTCATCGGAGGACACATCGATCTCATTGTCATGACAAATGATGCGCACATGTAACG
>JACPRB010000158.1 GCA_016190155.1 Planctomycetota bacterium | reverse complement strand
GTCGGGCCGGATCACGTACGTGCGCAATCCGCGATATTCGGAGTCGAGCCCGTATCGATCGCACAAGCATCACGAAGTCTTGGAAGCATTTCGGTATCTGCGGTTCGTGAACGAGTTCGCGCTGGATGCGGATCCGGCATCGATGGATGCGGTGCGGGCGATCGTGCGGGAGGCGGCGGCGTCTAAGGAAGTCGCGGAGTTCCTGAAAGACGACGACTTCACGCGCCGGTTCGAGATGGGGCTGCAGAAGTTGCAGTACACGTCGCGGGACAACGTGCGGCTGATGAAGATGTTGGACGAGGTGGGGGTGACGGAGCTAGTGCGCGGGGTGGGCGAGCCCCTTCGGGTTCCGCTGGGGGACGCACCGGACGGGGCGACGGGGAAGCCGCTGGGTGAGCGGCTCGTGGTGTGGCACGGGACGAAGGGGTACAAGCAGGCGTGGTCGATCGCGCGAGGGGGCCCTTTCATTACCACGTACAGCAGCCCGCAGGGAGTGTTCACGTCGGTCAAGCCGGATATCGCGCGCGAGTACCTGGGCGGCAGCGACGCCCTGATGAAGATCACGCTCTCGCCGGAGGCGCGGGAGGGGGTCGATCTTGTGCGGCAAGGTACGGACGTCATCATTCTCCAGAGGCGGCGGGCGATCGAGAGCGTCGAGAAGCCGCTGACGGCCGTGGAGCTTGCAGGGAAGTTGCAGGGGGCGTTGGCGCAAGGAACCACCGAAGATATCGATCGATTCTGGGATGAGCTGCGGCGAAGGGCGGGCAACGGGGTGGTCGGGAGGCGCGCGGCGTTGCGAGCGTCGGCGGGAGTCGTCGGGACCGGCCGGTTGCCGGATCATCATGAGCGAGAATTCGTGGACGGGCTCAAGAGGGCGATCTGGAAGACGATTCCATTTTCAGCCTGGCCGGTCGTGGACTTGAGCGACTACTTGGCGGGTGGGGCGCGCGCGGAGCATGTCGTGGAAATAACGGACTTCCTCTGGAACGGCCACATGAGGGAGGAGGTTTTCAGACTGCTCCTGTTGAATGAACGCTTTCCAGGCTCGTTGTTGGATCATCCCGAGGCCCTCTCCGGATTGTTGGACCGTCTCTCGATGCTGGAGAATCCGCGGCAGACGTACTACGTGGCCTTTCAGAAGATCCTGAGCGATCCGGCGGTGGAGAGGATGCCGGCCTGGTTCCTGCAAACGACCCTGGATCAATCCGAACGAGCGCTGGAGCGGGTCGTGGGGCAGGGCGATGTCCTGATGCTCCTCGAGACCGGCAAGCTCTACGAGGATCTTGCCGAAGCGCTTGAGCGGCGAGCGACGGGGGGACGCCAGGTTTCGACCCGCCTGAGAGAGGGCGCGGCGAAAGTCAGAGAGGCGGGATGGGCGGCGTATTGGGCGATGCCGGACAACGATCGGCTGCGGTTTGTGGAGTTTGTGGGCGGGGCCGTCCTTTCGACGACCCTCACGGACTTTCGCAAGAGGGTGGTCGCATCGGATCCGCACCCTCAAATCAGGCAGAGGGCTTGGATGCAGTTGGGCGGCTCTGAGACATGGAAAGCGCTCGTTACGGATGTGTTCCCGCGCGAGAAGAACCCCTTCGTGCAGGACTACGTCGTCATGCAAGCCATTCATCGGTACGCCCAATTCAAGAATCGCGGGGACCTAAACACGCTCGTCGTGCTCGTCAGGACGGCGCGCAGCCACCGTGTGCTGTACCCGTTTGTGAAGATCGTGGTGGGGGGAGGCGCCATCCTTCCCCACGAAGCCCGTGCACCATTGAGGCAGGTAGTGGAGGAGCGTCTTCGCGCCGAGGGCCTCACGTTAGAGGACTTCAAGGCGCGCTATGGCCCGCTGAATCGTCCCACGCTCGTCGATAAGGTGTCGCGATTCGCTTCAAAGGCCGATCCTTCCGAGGCGCCGGGGTGGGTTGCGCCTCAGGATCGACTGCGTCGCAGTGTCGGCCGGGTGATTCGTGACGAGGTGAAGGGCGCGGGGACTTTCGCCGTGGCGTACTTGGCGAAGGAGTCGTTCTCGGCGGCGGTGTCGGGCGATGGACGGAAGATCGCCGCGGCGGTTCGGGAGATGGGGCATCCGATGTTCTGGGCCAGTCTGGGAGTGTTCAGTGGGGCTTCCCAACTGGCGGACCTGGGCTTGCGGCGGCTACCGGGTCGAATGAGGGTGTTTACGCGGGCGTGGGTGCCGCTGGCGGCGGGGATGGCGGCGATGCAGGGGTTGTCGGGGCGGTTCTCCGGGAGCGAGTTGGCGTGGTCGACGGGGACGTTCCTGGTGGTGGGGACGGCTGTGGATGTGGCGGCCCGCGCGTTGGTGGGGTCTGGCGGCTGGTGGCTGACGGTGGCGAAGTTGGCGGCGACGCTGTATGGGGCGGAGAAGGTCGAGGCCTTGCTTCGGAGTGAGGAATCACCGGAAGGCGTGGTGCAGAAGGTCGGGCAGTTGCAGTTTGAGGTGGGACGATGAGACGTCATTTATCGATCTTCCTGTTCGTCACGGCGGCCCTCGCCCATGCGCAGGAGGCGCCGGAGCCTGCGCTGCAGTTCGAGATCCGGGAGGGGGGCCACACGAATTACTTCCGGCAATCGCCGGAGACGGCGTACCACCTGCGCGTGACCGCGCCGGACAATCCTCGCGTCATCGTGGCGCTGCCGGCGGGAAACGCGGGCGCGGCGCTGGCGTTCGATCCGTCATTCGCGGAGAACGCGGGGCTGACGTGGAAGATCGCGGAATCGCCGCGATCGTGGCAAGGCCCCGGCGGCGTTCGCGGCGCCGAGGCTTGGCTTGAAGCCGATCGCGGCTCGATCACGATCAGCGGCATCCTGCTGGACAACATGCGACTGCTGCGGACGTCCGCCTACCGTGATTATCCCGAGCGTGTCGCGGAGCGCCGGGAGCTGGCGCGGCGGCTGGGCCTGCCCGCCGACGGGTGGGCGGAAGCGCGGGTCACGAACGGAGAATCCTGGATCGCGTTCGACCGCGCGACGTTGAACGGCGAGAACCGCTTCGCGGGACGGCTTGCTTTCGATGGGGCGGTGCGGATCCAGCCGCAAGGCGACGGCACGATCAAAGTCACCCGCATGGATGGGAGGCCGGTTCGCATGCGCCTGCAGGCCGGCGCGGACTATGCCCCGCTCACGCCGTTCCCGATCCGGCAGCTTCTCTCGCCCGAAGCGGCCAAGCTGTACCAGGACGCGCAGGGTCGTTCGGACGCGGAGTCGCGCCGGCTCGTCGAAGCGGTCAACGCGTTGCGATTCCTGAGCTATCGGGAGAAGTTTCTCGCGGGCAGCCATCGCTTCAACACGTACTTCGGGCGCGACACGATGATCACGACGCTGCTGGCGGGGGACATCCTCACGTCTCAGGCGCGCGAGGCGGCGCTGGGATCGGTTCTCGATCGGCTCTCACCGACGGGCGTGGTGGCGCATGAGGAGGACATCGGCGCGCAGGCGGAGCGCCGGCGGGTCAACGACGTGTTGGCGAATTCTCGCAAGCTCCCCGCGAACCCGCAGGAGGCGATCTTCGACTACAAGATGGTCGATGGGGACTTCATCCTGCCGCTTCTGGCGCGGCAGTACCTGATGGATCCGCGACTGACCGTTGCCGAGCGCGAGGCGTTCCTCTCGCGGCGCTCGCCGCAAGGCGCGTCCTATCGGGAGCTTCTGGGGCGCAATTTCGAACGCATCGTGATCGACGCGGTGCCGTATGCGAAGGCCCTCCGTGAGCTCACCGCGCGCCATCCGGGCGTCTCGCCGGAGACGCGGCCCGAATTCCGGGCGCTGACGAAGCATCTCATCCCCTTCAAGGAGGGGACGGTCGGCGATTGGCGGGATTCCGTCGAGGGCAACGGCCTGGGGAAGTACTCCGGCGGCGTGAATGCCCACCTCGTGCCGCTGGGATTGGAGGCGACGGCGGAGCTTGCGGCGGTCCTTGGGCCGGGCGAGCGCGCGCGACTCGAGGCGCGGCTTCGGGAGGCCGGCTTTCATGGCGGACTGGAGGACCTGGCCGCGGCGTGGAAGGGCGCGCGCGGACACTTCGAGGTGCGGCTCTCGGCCGAGGAAACGCGCGCGAGGCTGGATCGATTCCTGGCGGACGCGGGGCCGGAGGCCGGCGCCTATCACGAGCGCGCGCTCGCCAAGGTTGATCTGTCCAAGGGCGTGGCCTTCGAGGCGCTCGCGCTCGACGCGGGTGGACGCCCCATTCCGGTTGTCGCCAGCGACGTCGCGCTCGACTTGCTCTTCGGCAATCCCGCGCCGGCCGAGCTGCGGGCGGCACTTCGGACGCTGCGAACTCCGTTTCCGGCGGGGCTGGACACGCCGGTGGGCACGGTCGTCGCGAACCCCGCGTTCAGCGATCGGCCGGGCGACGTCAGGATGTTCGATCGCCGGGCCTATCATGGTCAAGTGGTGTGGGGTTGGCAGGAGTCGCTCAAGGTGTTGGGCCTGGCGCGGCAGATCGAGCGGCTGGGGACGGTGCGGACGGCGGAGGCGCGCGAGCTTCGCGCTGAGGCGATGGAGTTGCTGGAGCGTTCGATCCGCGCGCGTCGCTCGGCGGGCGAGTTGGCCAATTCCGAGCTGTGGACGTTCGACATCGGTCGTCGAGGGATGGAAGCGGCTGCTTATCGCGCGGGACCCTCCGCGCGCAGCGAATCGAATCCCGTGCAGCTTTGGAGCGCGCTGGCGCCGGCGGAACGACTGGCGCTGAGACGGCTGCGCGCGTCGGCGACGGAAGAAGCGGTTGGGGCGGGTCAATTCGCGGCGGCGTATCTGGTCCACGGGGCGATCAAGGCGGTCGAGACGCGCGATTCGGCCCGCATGAAGGAGGCGGCGCGGCAGGTGGGCACGCTTCAATTCTGGGCGGGGGTGGGGACGTTCACGGCCGCGTCGCACGCGTCGCGATGGATCTTGTTGCGGCTGGGGGTATCGGGCTTGTGGCGCTCGGCGCTGCCGTTGGCGGCCGGCATGGCCGCGGTGCAGCTTCTCTCCGGTCGTTTCTCAGGCGAGGATGTGGCGGCCGGTACGGTTTCTTTCCTGGCCGCGGGGGCCGCCGTGGACCTGGCCGCGCGGATGATGTGGGGCGGACGGACCGGGTGGATCTTGGGCGTGGCCAAGCTGGCGGCGACGCTGTATGGGGCTGAGAAGCTGGATGGGGTGCGGGAGCGAATCGAGGGGTTGGTGCGATGATGCGCCTAGCGCTGGTTCTGTGCGCCCTCCAGAGTCCCCAGGGTGTCTCCTTCCAGGAGTACGAGCAGCTCGTCCGGGAGGTCCTTGAGAAGACGGTCGAGGTTCAGGCGGCGCGCAAGATCGCGCAAGAGCTCGGAGTGCAGGTGGCGCTCTACGGCGGCTCCGCGCGGGATCTCGCGTTCTTCGTGCGTAATCATGATGCGGCCTGGCTTCGGCAGCAGAAACAGTTCCGATTGGTGGAGATGCTGGGGACGACGGGGAGCGACATCGACCTCATCGCGACGGGGCAGGCGGAGGAGTTGGGGCGGCGATTGGCGCGAGAGCATCCGTCGATGGGGGAGTTCTACCGCTGGGAGGTGAAGCCGGTATCGAAGCTGGACAGCGCGGTGGAGCGGGCGCAAGGGCGCAACCGGGTGGACAAGATGTTGTTGTCGGTGGAGCCGTTCGACGTCCCCGATCGGGTGAAGGAATGGCACCAGGAAGGTCTGCAAGACGCCTACGCGCGGCGCGTGGAGTATGTGCGGTCGGCCGACTACAAGAAATCGCCGGAGTACCTTGCGGGGAACCACGAAGAGTTCTTCGAGGTGCTGCGGTGGCTCCGCTTCCGCATGGGCTACGAAGGGGCGACGAGCAGTCCCGAGAGCGAGGCGGCCGCCCGGGCGGTGATGGAGGGGGCGTTGGCGCGCAGCGGGGAGATCACCGGGAAGATCCACGAGAATCTGTTCACGCGGCGATTGGGGCAGAACTTGAAGAAGATGTTCGAGCAGAGCCTGAACCTCGACGAGACGGACCGGTGGGTGAACGATCTGCAAGTGAAGGAGTTGATGGAGCGGATCGGGTTCGCGGGCGGGTTCGAAATCGCGCGGTTCACGAAGTCGTATGTCGCGCGTGTAGTGCGGACGACGTACGCGGGAGCGGACGGGGTGGAGCGCCCGGTGCCGTTGCAGAAGCTGCCGCAGGAGGTGTTCACGCACCGGACGGATCGGGGGCGGGACACGCGCATCCTGCTGGGCGGCTTCAGACCCTCGACGGGCGGTACGGCGGGGCGCGGCGTATACATGGCGGAGAACGACCTGAGCAATCGGGAGTACGGCGAGGACGTCGTCAGGATCACGCTGGACGCCGCGACGGTGCGGTATGTCGACATCACTCAGGGCGAGGGCAAGGCGATCTGGGAGGCCTACGTGGCGGAGACAGGGAATATCCCCGACTACGACGGATTCGCCAGGCGCTACGGCTACGACGTCCTTCGATACTCCGCGTCGCCGTCCTGGTATGTCGTCAAGAACAGCGGGCCGATCGTGGACCTGAACGCCGACCGGCCCTTGGGTCGGTATTTGCGATCGCTCGCGCGGGATCCGTGGCCCGAGAAGACGCGCAAGATCGCCGAGTTCCGCGCCGCGTTGCCGTCGTTGGAAGACGCGCCGATCAAGAAGGGAACGGTGGAGCTCTACCACGAGATCGGGGCGATCCACCGATTCACCGAGCTGATTCTCTACGAAGGACGTCTGCGCGATGTCTTGGGTGGGCTGGAGGGGACCGGCGATCAGGAGGAGTTCCGCCGCGAGGCGCAACGGTTTCTGGAGGATCTGTCGATCCGCAAGGGACGGGTGATAGAGCGGGTCGTGGAGTTGATCCCGCGGATGGGCGAAGTGCGAGGAGACGGTACCAAGATGCCGGCCTGGGCCATCGAGCATCTGCCTGAGGTGCCGCAGCGCGCGATGTTGGTGGGGCGGCTGCGGGCGATGCTGGCGCCCGCGCTGGAGCGGAAAAAGGGGCTGCTGGGGCTTCAGTGGCCGGTGGATCCCGTGGCGGAGAATCGAGAGGCCATCGTGAGGATGGCGGACCTGCTTCCTTATTGGGAGCGGCTTGCGGGGGCGTCGGGCGATGCCGGATTCCAGCGGCAGTCGGCCCTGTTCAGGCAGGAGTTCGCGCAGGCGGCGGCCTATCGGACGAGGGTGCTTCAGCGATTGGTCGAGCGGTCCGCCACGCGATCCGGGCAGGAGCAACTGCGGGCCTTGTGGGCGGTGCCATGGTTGGTAAAGGCGGTCGAGAAGGTGCAGTCGGCGACGGAGCCGATCGTGCGCGAGTACGGCTGGACGACGTCCGTCTTGCCCGGCCGCGGGTTGGACTACGCGGCTTTCGACCTTCTCGTGGAGTGGCCGGAGGCGGGCCGGCAGTGGGAGCTGTATTCGTCGCTGCCGAAGGATGTGCGCCGTTACGCCGTATCGACCGCGGAGAGCCGACTCTCGACAAGATCGTCCGCGGAGCGCCAACGCCCCAGTCCGCCGAAGGCCCTGTTGGAGGCGATCGCCGACGGGGATTCTTTGCCGCATATGAGGTGGTCAGCGTTGTTGGGGCTGCGGCGGTTCGCGACCGAGGCGGAGATGGATCAGCTTTTCTCGCGCACCCTTCGATACGAGAGACATCCCCATGTGTGGCAGGCGCTCCTGCATCAGGTTCCCGAGACGCCTTGGCGCGTGCGCGTGTGGCTGCACGCGATGGACAGCCTGCCGGAGAAGGACTTTCGGGCGCTCGCGAGGGAAATGCTTCCGGACGTGCACACCCAGGATGTGTGGAATGCGGTGGTTCGGGCCAGGCCCGACGCACAGAAGGTCTTCCAGTGGTCGGACGGCATCGCGGAAGCGAAGCCGCAAGAGGTCGTGCCGACGCCGCGCGAGGTGCGGATGAAGGCGGGGCCGGTCCCGCAGAATCGCGCCAGCCGGTTCGTGGCCAGGGAAGCTCGCGGGGCGCTGCAATTCGGTGCCGCCTTCGTGGTGAAGGAGAGCGTCGTCGCGGCGGAGACGAGGGATTGGGGGAAGATCAGGGCGGCGATGCGCGAACTGAGACAGCCCATATTCTGGGTAGGGTTGGGTGCGTTCAGCGGCGCGTCGCAGTTGACGGATTGGGGTGTGCGGCTGCTGCCGAGCCGGATGGGGATGCTTACGCGGGCGTGGCTGCCGCTGACGGCCGGGATGGCGGCGATGCAGGGGTTGTCGGGGACGTTCTCCGCGCGAGACCTCGCGTGGTCGGCGGGAACCTTCCTGGTCGTGGGGACGGTCGTGGATGTAGCGATGAAACGGCTCTTGGGCCCGGCGGGTTGGATCGGCGGCGTGGCGAGGTTGGCCCTGACGCTCTACGGCGCGGAGAAACTGGAAGGGTGGCTGAGAAGGCGGGTCGAGTCGCAGGGGGTACGCGGAGGAATCGAAGGGATTGTCCCATGATATCCGCCCTTCTTCTCCTGTGTTTGGCGCAGGACGTCCCGTTCCAGGAGTACGACGGACTTGTCCGGGAAGTGCTCGGCAAGACCGTGGAGTTCCAGGAGGCGCAAGCGGTCGCGCGGGAGTTGGGGGTCGAGGTGGCGTTGTATGGCGGATCGGCGCGGGACTTGGCGTTCTTCGTGCGCAGCCACGATGCCGCCTGGCTTCGACAGCAGAAGCAGTTCTATTTGGTGGAGATGCTGGGGACGCGGGGAAGCGACATCGATCTGATCTCGACGGGCCGGGCGGAGGAATTCCAGGAGCGCTTGATGCGCGAGCACCCGCCGATGGGGGAGTTCTACCGGTGGGAGGTGAGGCCGGTATCGAAGCTGGACGGCGACGTGGAACGTCTGCAGGGGCGGAACACGGTCGACAAGATCCTGCTGTCGGAGAAGCCGCTGCCGGTGCCGGCTCGCGTGAGTCGCTGGCATGACGAAGGTTTGCGGGACGCCCATGCGGGGATCATTCGATATGTGCGGTCGAACGACTACTTCAAGTCGCCGCAGTATCCGCACGAGCACGACGAATTCTTCGAAGTGCTCCGGGCGTTGCGCTGGGCCACCGGGTATCGGGGCGTGAAGCTCGCGGACGGCACGGTGGCGCAGATGAAGGCGGTGATCGATCACGCGCTTCAACGCGCGGAGGCGATCAAGGGAGAGATCGGGGAGAACCTCTTCACGCGTCGGGTGAGGCAGAACTTGAAGAAGATGATCGCCCAGAGCGTCGATCTGCGGGCGACGGATCGGCTGGTCCGGGAGCTTGGGGTGGACCGGCTGATGCAGTCGATCGGTTTCGAGGACGGATACAAGGTCGCGCGTTTCGAGCGGTCGTACGATCGCGGCGCGACGGACGTCGCGGAGAATCTTCCCATCGTGCGGATCCCTCAAACGGAATTCCATCATTACACGCCGGAGGATCGGCAGCTTCGGATTCTGTTGGGGGGATTCAAGCCGTCGGAGACGGGGCAGGCCGGGCGGGGGCTGTACTTGGCGTCCGATCCGGACAGCTCGCGGTCGCGCGGGCCGCGTCTGGTGAAGGTGCGCTTGGATCGGGACGACGCGCGGATGGTGGACATCACGCAGGGGGAGGGTCTCAAGCTCTGGCAGGCTTACTCGACGGAGGTTGGGCGTGCCGGCGACTTCGACGGTTTCGCGGAGCGGTATCGCATCGACGTGATTCGATATACGGATACGTGGTATGTCCTCAAGAACGCGGGGCCGTTGTTGGACGTCGAGTCGGGGGATCTCATCGGACGCTACTTGAGATCATTGGCGCGGGATCCGCTGGCGGAGAAGACGCGGCGGTTGCATGAGCTGCGGGAGACGATCGCGTCGTTTTCGATGGAATCGGAGGAGGGTCGGCGGGAGGTTGTGCGAGAGGCGCGGGACTTGGAAAGACTGGAAGAGCGTCTGCGGTCGTGGGACGACCGGGAGTGGGCGGGGGCGGATCCCGCGGAAGTGGACCGATTCAAGGAAGCAGCGCGGCGTTGGCTCGAGGACTACGGAGCGCTGAGGGAGAAGGCGATCGAGGTCGAACTGCGGCGGTTGGTGTCGGAAGGCGGGACGTCGAAGTTCTGGCGGACGTGGGATGCGCGGCAGACGGTTGAATGGACGGCGACTCAAATACCTCGGACTTCTCGGCGAGCGGAGTTGACGCAACAGCTCGGTCGCGTGGTGGAGGAGATCGTGTTCGCCTTGGATCGGGAGCCCGCGGCGGAGAGGTTCCCCGCGCTGCAGACGCTTCTGCGATACGGAACGACGGGTGAGCTTGGTCGGGAGATGGGGGCGGTGAAGGCGGGGCTCGTGCGTGCGGGGATCGAGCTCATGGAGGGGGCGGGGTACGGCCAGTTCATGCCGGAGCCGATGCAGCAGCGGACGAACGTCCAGTGGCCGGCCTTGTGGCTGGCGGAGAGTCCCGATCGGGTGGACTTGGTGCGGCGCTTGACGAGGATTGCGGCGGAGGCTCGGGACCTGCCGGGCGTGGACGCGAAGCTCAATCGGGCGGCGTTGCTCTTACCCTACGAGTTCGTGCTGCGACGGGCGGTGAACGAGAAGGAGGCGCTCTTCGTCCGCGTCAAGGGAGGGGTGCAGGGCCACGACGCGAGCGCGAAGGTGTACGACACCGTCGCGGCGCAGGTGAAGGAGATGGCGGGGCTTCCGCCGGCCGGAGATTCCGTCGAGTTCTCGAGGGAAACGGCGGTGTTCCTGAGGAAGTTCGGCGAGCTGAAGCAGTCGCTGTTGTGGGATGCGGAGGCGCGGATCCGCTACCAGAGGACCGATACGACCTATGACTCCGCGGTCGCGTTGTTGGCATCGGAGGGGAAGCTCGAGGAGTTGTACCGCCGGAAGACGTTTGTGGAGAACGGATGGCTGTGGTCGGCGCTG
Organism: Planctomycetota bacterium; assembly: GCA_016190155.1. Taxonomy (GTDB): domain Bacteria; phylum Planctomycetota; class MHYJ01; order MHYJ01; family JACPRB01; genus JACPRB01. The sequence continues at coordinate 6,939 of JACPRB010000158.1, read as the reverse complement.
TCCTGGATGCCGTACCTCAACGGCAAGGCCATGGGGCTGGTGCGTGCCGTGGCCGCGGGCAGTCCGACTCCCTGGGGGCGTAGGGGTGCGGAACAGGCGATCGCGGAATTCGAGTCGGTGACGCGAGGGTGGGGCGCGGACAATCGGACGAGAGCGGTGAAGGGCGAGTTGGCCGGAATGGCGAGGTTTGCGGTCGCGTTCATGGCGAAGGAGACGATCAGCGCGGCCGAGACGAGGAATCCTCGGAGAGTGCTGGAAGCTGGGCGGGAGCTCGGGCGACCGATGTTCTGGGTCGGGTTGGGCGCGTTCAGCGCCGCGGCGCACGTGACGGATGTGGGCGTGCGGATGTTGCCGAGGCGGATCGGGACGTTGACGCGGGCGTGGCTTCCGCTGACGGCCGGCATGGCGGCGATGCAGGGGGTGTCGGGGCGTTTTTCACCGAGGGATCTGGCGTGGTCGGCGGGGACCTTCCTGGCGGTGGGAACCGCGGTGGACGTGGCGGTTCGGGCGCTCGTGGGACCGACGGGATGGGTCTGGAATGTGGCGAAGTTGACGGCGACGCTGTACTTCGCGGAGAAGTTGGAAAACCGGCTTCGCCGATCGCGGGGGGTACGCGAGAGGTTGGAGGATGTGGTGCGATGAAGGGAGTGACGGCCCTGTTGCCTGCGCTCGCGCTGCTGGCGTTCGCCGGTTCCGTCATGGGCCAGGAGGCTCCGGAGGACTTCTGGGGAAAGGTGTCGGAGCGGGAATTCGATGAGGCGGTTCAGGATGTCCTTGCGAAGACGCGGGAGTTCCGCACCTGTTCTTGCCGATAAGCGATAAGCGGGTGTTCGCCATGAGGAGGCGCCATGGCGGAGAAAGATCGCGCCGCGATTTCCTATGCGTGCATCAACTGCGGCCACGAGTACGCGGCCGTTCCCGATCCGTGCATGCGCGCGCACGTAGTCATCTGGCGTTGCGAGCAGTGCTTGGCTCTGAACCTCGGGCGCGTGCCCGAGAAGCCGCCGCAGGAATAGGATCGATCACCGCGCCAGTTTCTTGTACTTGATTCTCCGAGGCTGATCCGCCGTCTGTCCCAGCTCCTGGCGGCGCTTCTCCGCGTACGCTTGGTAGTTGCCCTCGAACCAGCGCACCTTTCCCTCGCCTTCGAAGGCAAGGATGTGCGTCGCGATCCGATCGAGAAACCACCGGTCGTGGCTGACGACCATCACGCATCCGTTGAAGGCCAAGAGGGCCTCTTCCAGGACCCGCAGCGTGTCGACATCGAGGTCGTTCGTGGGTTCGTCCAGCAGGATGAGGTTGGCGCCGCGGTTGAGCGTCTTGGCCAGGAGGACCCGGTTGCGCTCGCCGCCGGAGAGCGCGCCCACTTTCTTCTGTTGGTCGGGTCCTCGGAAGCCGAAGCGTCCGACGTAGGCTCGCCCGTTGATGCGCCGCTGTCCGAACGGGATCGTCTCTTCGCCGCCGGTGATCTCTTCGAAGACGGTGCGGTCGGGGTCGAGCGTCTCGCGCATCTGATCGACGTAGGCGGGCACGACGGTGGGGCCGAGGTCGATCGTCCCCGCGTCTGGTTTCTCGCGCCCCATGATCATGCGCATGAGCGTGGTCTTGCCGGCCCCGTTGGGCCCGATCACGCCGACGATGCCGCCGGCCGGAAGGGACATCTCGAGGCCGTCGATGAGCACGAGGTCGTCGTAGGCCTTGCGCAGCCCGTGGAGGTCGAGCACCTTATTGCCCAGCTTGGGGCCCGGAGGGATCTGGAGCTCGATCTGTTCCTCGCGCACTTCCATCGCTTCGGCCGCGAGCGTCTCGTAGGCGCTGATGCGGGCCTTCGGCTTGGCGACGCGCGCGCGCGGCGACAGGCGGATCCATTCCAGCTCGCGTTGGAGCGTCCGTTGCCGCGCCTCCTTCGCCTTGCCCTCCAGCTCGACGCGCTGTTGCTTCTGTTGGAGCCAGGAGGAGTAGTTGCCCTCCCACGGGATCCCGCGGCCGCGATCCAGCTCGAGGATCCAGCCGGCGACGTTGTCGAGGAAGAACCGGTCGTGGGTCACGGCGATGACGGTGCCGGGGAACTCCTTGAGGAATCGCTCCAGCCAGGCCACGGAGGCCGCGTCCAGGTGGTTCGTCGGTTCATCCAAGAGCAGCAGATCCGCGTTCCACAGCAAGGTCCTGCAGAGCGCCGTTCGGCGTCGCTCGCCGCCCGACAGCTGCGACACCTTCATGTCCCACGGCGGCAGCTCCAGCGCGTCCGCCGCGATCTCCAGATGGCGGTTGACGTCCCACCCGTCGGTGGAGTCGATCTTCTCCTGCAAGGCGGCCATGCGATCCATGGCGGATTGCAGCGCGTCGCCGTCCAGCGCGCCGAGGGACTCGCTGATGCGCTCGTAATCCCGCACGAGCGAGAGGCGTTCGGCCACGCCCTCCTCGACGACCTCGCGGACGGTCTTGTCGTTCTCGATGAGCGGCTCTTGAGGGACGAATCCGATCCTGGTTCCCGGATTCCAGTGCACGCGGCCGTCGTGGTCCTTGTCGGCCCCCGCCATGATGCGCAGCAGCGTCGACTTGCCCGCGCCGTTGCCGCCGATCACGCCGATCTTCGCGCCGTGATAGAAGGAGAGGTTCAGATCCTCGATGACGACCTTCTTGTCGTGGACCTTGCGCAGGTCTTGGATCTGCATGATGAAGTGGGACATGGGGGGCGATTGTACAAAGCCCCGTTCACCAGTTCATCCGTTCGTACGTTCACCTGTTCGGTTACGACGCTCCCAGTATTCATGAACAAGGCGGGCTGGGGGTGTTATAATCGCACCAAGTGGGCGTGCTGGAGATCCAGGTCCTGGGGAACGACCGTGCCGCGCGGGAGACGCTCGACGGCTTGCAGGAGTTTTGCCAGGACGTGCATGTGGGGGCCGGCAAAGTCGTTTATATGCGGCCCAGCGTCGGCAGCTCCCTGGCCGACGTGGTGGGACTGACGCCGCTGATCATCTCCCTCGGTCACCTGCTGGCGGTTCCTTACGATTCGGCTCTGGGCCAGGAGCATTTCGACGTGCGCGTCCGACGCTCCGACGAGGAGTCGCGCTGCGACACGATCGAGATGTGCGCGGGCGACATGGTTGTCGGGGCGTTGCTGCCGCATGAGGCTCCGTGGCCGCATGTGATGATTCATCGGGCCACGCCACGCGAGCATCCTTTCGCGCAGATGTTCACCTCGCGGACGGAGCGCGCGTTCCTGACGGCGCTGCGGGACGCCGTCAGCGCCCTGCAGACGATCAACCGGTAGGGCCCGCTATCGTTGCCGTCCTTCGAAGAATCGGCGGCGGTTGGACGGATCGTTCCACCAGCGCCGGAAATCGACCGGCTCGGTGAAGCTCTGTCCCGTGGTCGCCCGCAACGCCCCGCTCAGGGTGCTGTGATAGCCGATCTCGGATACCGCCTGCGGCACCGGAAGCGCCTTGATGCGATCGTGCACCGTTTCCAGCGCGGCGATCATGCGCGCGACGGCGCGTTCCAACACCTGGTCGCTGCGCAATTGCAGGAGCAGCGTCGGAATCCGATCGGCCACGATTCCCGCCGTGACGGGATCCCGGCTCTCGAGGACCTCGAGCATGGGTTGCACGGCCTCCTCATGGCCGAGTCGCGCCAGGGCTTCGGCAGCGGCCGTGAAGGTCGCCGAATCGCGCCGGGATTCCTTGAACACCTTCAGGAGGGGCTTCAGCGCGTCCGGGTCGCCGCGCCGGCCGAGCGCCTCGACGACGGTCCGCCGGACGTCGAGGTCCGGGTCGCCGAGGTGGAGGACGAGGTGTTGCGTCGCGCGCTTCTGGGGCAGCGCCGCGATCTCGCGCACGATGGCTGGCTTGCGGACGGCCGGAGCGCCCTCCAGCCGTTTCTCGTATTCCTTCAGGATCTCCTGCACCTTCGTGGGATTGATCTCGAGGGAGGCTTGCGGATCCGGCGCCTCCGATTCCACGTAGAGCGATACGTGCAGCGCGACGTCGTCGCGCGTCACCGCGTGACCGAGCGCGCGATTCTCCGGAGTTCTCAGGACGACGGCACCGTCGGAGTTTTCGGTCTTGCAGCCGAAAGCGGATTCGAGGAAGGACTTGACGGAGGCGAACGTGTTGGGCAGGGCGCCGCCGCGGAATTCCGGCCGGAACGTGACGCTTTCGAACGCCGCCGCGGTGAGGAGGGCGTCGAAGTGGGCGCGCAGGAGCGCCGGAGTCGCGAACACTTCGGCGTATTCGAGGCTGTTGCCGACGCCGACGACGATCCCGACGGCGTTGGGAAAGGAATCGAGGAGCTTGGCCAGGGCCGCGCAGGTGCGGGCGATATCCTCCGCATGAGCCTGGTACGCATCGGCGGGGGAGACGGCCCGGCGAAGACCCGTCAGTTGCGCCGCCACGGCGTTCCAGACGTAGCCTTGTCCGGCGTCGGAGGCCATCGCGCGCCGCACGGCGCTCGCGATCAGGAATCGACCGGAGTCGCCGCTGAAGTCGGCGCTGCCGCGAAGCGATCCCGACGGCTCGGCGTCGTAGGCGCGCACGTCGACCGATGTGCCGGCGGGGACGACGGCGTCCCGGGCGATCACGCGACCGAATCGGCCGCCGACGAAGATCGACCCGGCGAGCACGAGCACGTCCGAGGCGGAGTCGTTCTTGACGCGCACCGCCAAGGCGCCCGCCGCATCCAACAGTTCGACCTTGCCGGTCGCCAGCGCGTCGCGCAGGCCGAGGACGGCGGCGTTGGGGGGCGTCTCGGCGAGCAGCGGGTAAAGGGTCAGGGTCTCATACGACATCGGCGGCCCGATCTGGAGGCCGTCCAGGGCGCGGGTCAGCGGGGTATCGCTCGACGCGAGATCGCCGCGGCGCACGTACTCCTGGGCGAGGAGCGTATCGCGCTGTTCGGCGGTCATCCATCGGCCGGTGTAGCGCACGAGGCGGTGTTCGGCCATGACTTGCGCGACGAGGTCGTCCTGGGGTTTCCATTGTCCGTCGGGCAGGAGGACGCGGCCCGCTTCGAGGTTCTCCTTCCATTCGGGGGACACATACCAATCGCGGTATCGTTCGAGGCCGAGCTTGCGTCGTGCTTCCTCTTCCGTGGTTTCGGCGGGGGGCGGAGTGGCGCGGGCTTCGGAGAGGTCCTTCTTCAGGCGCTCGATCTCCTCCTGGACTCGGGCACGATCGCGATCCAGTTGGTCTTTCATCGCCCTCGAGATCCACGCGTCGCCGACGCGGACGAGCCCTTCTTTCTCGAAGTGTTGGGCGATGAAGCGGTCGAGCGGGATGCGCCGGCCGTCGACGAAGGCGACGTTGTCGAGGACTTCGACGCGTTCGGGAGGCGCCGGTCGATCGCGTCGGGCGAGTTCCTCTCGGAGGCGGTGGAGCTCTTCTTTGACGCCCGACAGCGAGATGAGATATCCGGTCACGAACGCCGCGATGAGCGCCGCCGCGGCCGCGAGGGGCATGAGCGCCGGCAGGCGGCGTGGCGGGGAGACGCGCCGGATTCGGAGAGTGGTCGTCACGCGCTCGACGAATTCGTCGGACGTCTGGATCGAGCCGGTGGTGTGCAGCGCCTTGAGGCCGGCGGAGAAGGTGTTGTACTCGGTGCGGCAGGTGGGGCAGGATTGCAGGTGGGTCTCGACGGCTTGGCGCGATTCGCCTGAAAGCGCGCCGTCGAAGAGGTCGCTGAAGAGGTCTTGGGTGTCGTTGCAGGTCATTGGAGGACCCAGAGTGGGACGGAGAAGGCTGAGAGAACCCGAAGTCCAACACCAGAGGACACTGAGGACCCAGAGATAAAGCCCTTATCGAACATCAGAAGAGTCATCCCTTACTTTTCCCTTTCCCGTTCCTTCTTTTCCTCTTCTTCCCAGGCTTTCTTGATGTCGAGGACGGTCGGTTTCTGCTCGCCGTAAGAAGTGAGTTTGAGGTCGTAGCTGATCTCTCGTACGGCGATCAGGTGGAGTTTCTTGGTGCCGTCGATGCCGTAGGCCATGAGGCGGTTGGTTTGGCTGTCGAAGAGGACGAAGGCGTCCTGGGATTGGCTGTAGGTGACGGTGGCGCCGAGCCAGCGCGTGGTCTTGTTGTCGACCGACTGCGCCTCGGCCGCGTGGTCGAATCGGCCTGCGGCGAAGCCCAGGACGGTGCCCAGGAGGAGGACGAAGGCGAACCAGCCGGAGAAGGCACGCATGGTCAGGCTCCTAATTGCTTCCAGACTTCCTTGAAGGCGAGGCGGGCGCGGGAGATGCGCGACTTGACGGTGCCCATGGGCAGGTCGAGGATCTGGGCGATTTCCTCGTAGGGGAGGCCCTGCACGTCTTTGAGGAGGAGGATCTCGCGGTCGTCCTCCTTGAGGAGGGTGAGGGCTTTGGCGATGGCGGCGCGCATTTCATCCTTCTCCATCGACTCTTCCGGGGCCGGGCTCTGGCCGTCGACCAGGGTGGGGACGTTATGGGTGGTGACGGCGCTCTTGCCCGACTGCCAGTCCAGCGACTTGGCCGGGTGGCGGGCGCGGCGTTTGAGCTCGTCCTTGGCGAGGTTCCCGGCGATGGTGTAGAGCCATGTGGAGAACTTCGCCGAGCTGTTGTAATCGCCGATCCGGCGGTACACGCGTAGAAAGGCCTCCTGAGCGAGATCCTCCGCGGTTCGATAGTCTCCCACGAAGCGGAACGTGAACGACACGATCGCGTTCTTGTATCGCCGGACGAGCACCTCGAAGCCGGCCACGATTTCGTCGGGCGGCGCGTGTTTGAGCCGCTCCATGATTTCGTGGTCGGGCAGGGAGGCGAGGTCCGCCGACCGGTTCCCTGGGTTATACGACGTTTGCGTCATGGGGTTGCAGAGGACTCAGAGGGGGACAGAGGACGCGGCGCGGCGGTGCCGCAACCGGAGTACTCGGAGGGGAACAGAGGACCCTGAGAAGAATCCAACACCAGAGGACGCTGAGGAC
>JACPRB010000009.1 GCA_016190155.1 Planctomycetota bacterium | reverse complement strand
CGTGGTGGACCGTGGATCTGTTCCAAGGGATGATCAATCCGGCCGGGACCGGCAATGCCGCGACCTATGATGGAACGTCCGCTCGGGCCAGCTTCTACGTTCTGGGAGAGAAGATCCAGAGCGATGCCAGTCTTGGCGCGACGATCTTCAACGCGTACCAGCTCGGCCATGAAATCGGCAATCACACCTTCGATCACGTCTCGTCCACGGACGACGCGGGGTGGCGCGACCAGATTTCGCGGACGAATGCCCAGATCACCGGGTTGGGGATTCCGGCGACCGAGATCTACGGTTTTCGATCGCCGTTCGACGCCTACAACACGGCGCTCTTCCCGGTGTTGAGGGATCTCGGATTCACGTACGACTGCAGCATGCCGATCGGATGGTCGGACACGTTCGACGGCACCAACGGTTATTGTCCGTTCACGCTGGACACGGCGCCGCCCATCGAACCCTGGCAGCAGGATCCGGGCATCCATCCGGGCGTGTGGGAAGTCCCCGAGATCGTGCCCGTGCTGCCTCTGGATCTCGGAGGCGGGAAGATCGGCTATTGCGACAAGGATTGGTTCTGGACCTGGCGGAACGAACCCAACGAGGGCGCCGCGAACATCGAAAGGCTGCTCAAGCACAATCTCGATGTGCACCTGAGCGGCAATCGCGCGCCCCTGAACTTGTGCTTCCACAGTCAGGACTGGAACCGTCTGCCGTGGCAGACCGTGCCGCCGCCCGAGGTGGCGGCTCGCCAGCAGGCCCTGATCAATTTCGTCGCGTACGCCGTAAGCAAACCGGAAGTGCGGGTGGTGCGCGCCATCGACGTCGTCAACTGGATGCGCAACCCCACCGCCCTGGGCGCCATTTCTCCGCCGAATCCCGGTCCTGAGCCCGAACCTGAGCCCGAACCACAGCCTCAACCGACTCCGCCGCCCAGCGGCGGGGGCAAGTCGGGGGGTCGATGCGGAGCGGTCGGCCTGGAAGCGATCCTGCTCCTCGGATTGTTGGCGGGACTGCGCCGACTGCATGCCGGGCTTCACTGAGCGACCGGCCGCGGATCGTCATGGCGTAACCGTTCAGCCGTTCAAGAGTTCAACCGTTCATCCGTTCGAAAACCCCGTTCCGGCGTCCAGCTTCCGGAACGAATGAACGTGCGAAGCGATGAACGAGTGAACGCTTACGTCATGGCTTGGGTACGGCGGCGAAGAGCATGCCTTCCTCGCGACGCAAAGTCAGCAACACCACGTCGTCGCTCTTCTGAATGGCCCGCCGCATCTGCTCGACCGACGTGACGGGTGCCCGGTCCACTTCGACGATGATGTCGCCTTCCGTAAGTCCGCTGAAGGCGGACGCCTTGGCGGGGTCGATCTTCGTGATGACCAGTCCGCGGACGTCACCGGGCAATCCCCTGCGCCTCAGGAGCTCGGGCGCGACGGGAGCCACCTGGATGCCCTCGAGTCCGGAGCCGGTGCTCCTTTCTTCGGCGTCCTTCTCTTCGCGCTCGGATCGTTCGGCGGGGGCCGGCTCCTCTTCCTTTCTCAGTCGGAGTCGGATCTCCTTCGACGCCCCGTCTCGCCACACGTCCAGCCGTATCTCGGTTCCGGCCCCGCGCAGCGCCACGCGATTGCGCAGCTGCGTCGCGGTCGCCACGGGCTCCCCATTCAGGTTGATGATGACGTCGCCGCGCCGGAGTCCCGCCTTGTCGGCGGGGCTGCCTTCGAGCACGTCGGAGACGAGCACGCCTTGTTCGGGCGCGCCTTTCATCGCGCGGGCCAGCGGCGGCGTCATGTCCTGGACGAGGACGCCCATCTGGCCGCGGCTGACCCTGCCTTCGCGCAGGAGGATTCCCATGACGTCGCGGGCCATGTCGGCGGGGATCGCGAAGCCGATCCCTTCGAAGCGGCCCGTCAGCGAGGCGATCGCGGTGTTGACGCCGATCAGCTCGCCTTTCCGGTTGATGAGGGCGCCGCCGGAGTTGCCCGGATTGATCGAGGCGTCCGTTTGAAGGAAATCCTCGTACTCCGCGATTCCGATGTTCGCGCGTCCTTTGGCGCTGAGGATCCCCTGGCTCACGGTTTGACCCATGCCCAGGGGATTGCCGATGGCGAGCACCGTTTCGCCGACGCGGACCTTGGAAGAATCGCCCAGGCGCAGCGTCGGCAAGTCCGCGGCATCGATGCGCAGGAGGGCGAGGTCCGTCCTTCGATCCGATCCGATGATCTTGGCGCTGAACTCCCGGCGGTCCGACAGCTGGACTCGGATCTCCGTCGCCCGCTCGATGACGTGGTTGTTGGTGAGAATCAGGCCTTGGGGGTCGACGATCACTCCCGATCCCTGATCGCGCTCCCAGAAGGGCGGATGATCCGCGCCTCCGTCCGGCGGCACGGGCCACCAGAAAGGTCTGCGGCCGAAGAAGGGGCGACTGGCGTAGACGCTGACGACGGCGGGGGCGGCCCGCTCGATGATGTCGGGGATGTCGGATTCGGAGTCCTGAGAAGGAGAGGAGGCGGGTGTGGCCAGCGAAGGGCCGCCGATCAGCAAGCCGGCCGTGAGGAGGCCGAACGACAAGGCCACCGCCATCGAACTACGGCGTTTCATGGGCAACCTCGCAAGAGAGATCGACTTCCGCATCAGCGTCGGCGTGGATCTATGGATAAGATCCGAAGGGCGCATCCGTGTTACGGCGAGCGGAACCGCCGAGTCACCGAGCAGGAATGCCGAAAATTGTGTTGAAATTATATAGAACATATGTAGGATGGACGTCCGGACAGAGCAAGGGAAGGAGAGACAATGCTCGTACGCGACCTCTATACGCCGGACGTTCGTTCGTGCGACGTCGACACGGATCTGGCTCGAGTCGGGGCCACCATGTGGGAAACCAATTGCGGAGCCGTCCCCGTCCTGGACGCTTCCGCGCGTGTCGTGGGGATCATCACCGACCGCGACGTGTGCATCGCGCTGACGACGCGCAACGCGCGCGCCGCCGAAGTGCCGGCGCGCGACGTGATGTCCCGGTCGGTGTATGTCTGCCATCCCGACGACGACGTGGTCGATGCCCTCGAAACGATGACGAAGCGCAAGGTGCGGCGGTTGCCCGTGACGGACAAGAACGAGCGGCTGTTGGGCATCCTCTCGGTCGACGACATCCTCAAGGATCTGCCGCTGGACAAGAGCCGCAAAGACCTTCCGACGAAGGACGTGCTCGAGGCGCTGCAGACGCTGGCGATCGAGTACATTCGAAAGAAGGACAAGGCGACGGTCCAGGTGGCGCGCGCGGCCGGCTAGGACCTCGGCCCGGGACCCTCAGCGTCGGGCCGCTTCTTCGGTCAGCCACTGTCGCAGCGTCTGCATGTCGCCCGCGAGGCGGCGCTTCAGTTCGGGAGTCCGAAAGACGGCCGCGGGATGGATCGTGATCAGGACGCACCGCCCGATCAACGCGGGTTCCTCGGCCATCGTGCGTTCGGCGACCCGGCCCAGCAGCACGACGATCGGCGGATCGATCATCCGGATCTGCCGCAGGAGGAACGGCTTGCACGCCGCGATCTCCTCTTTCGTCGGTGGCCGATCGCCCGGCGGATAGAACTTCTCCACGGAGGTGATGAACACCTCTTCGCGGCTCAACCCGACCGTCTGCAGGGCGTGCGTCAGGAGTCGCCCGGCGGCTCCCACGAAGGGGCGCCCCGTCATGTCTTCTTTCGCGCCGGGGGCCTGGCCGACAAGAAAGATGCGCGCGTCCGAAGGCCCTTCGCCCGGCACCGCGTGACGCGCGCTCCTGGCCAGCGGACAGGAGCTGGCGGTCCGGATTTCCTGAGCGATCCGTTCGAGACTATCCTCCATGTTGCACCGTAGCGGCCTTTTCCCCGGGATGCTTGTGCTCGAAATCGTGCCCAAAGCCTGGTAGGCTCTCCGGGTATGCTGATGAAGGGCCTTGTCCTCCTGCTGGCCTTGGGACAGGCCGATCCCGGCGTCGACCAAGAGCGCATCGAGAAAGCCATCGACGCGGGCGTCGACTACCTGCTCAAGCAGGAGTACGCGCCGTGGCAGTATCACGATCACGGCGATTACCGGTACGACGATCTCGTGCTCTACACGCTGTACCACGCCGGAGTGGACCCCAAGCATGAGGTCTTCCAGAAGCTCCTCAAGAACATCCTGGAAACCCCGCTCGAACACACCTACTGCGTGAGCCTCCAGGCGATGTTCCTTTCCGAATTCGCTCCCGCGAAGTACCAGTGGCGGCTCAAACAGTGCTGCCAGTTCCTCGTCGACAGCCAGTGCAAGAACGGCCAATGGCACTACAACGCGTTCGTGCCGCAGGACAAGGACGCGCCGACGGGCGGGAACTCCAAGGAGACCCCGTCGCTCAGCGTCCGCCCGCGCCAGGCACAGCCCGTGTCGCCCAAGAAGCCCGAGAAGGTGATCCAGATACAGCGCCGCGTCAAGGCCGAAAAGGAAGTCGGCGACAATTCCAATTCCCAATACGCGGCGCTGGGCCTGCGGGCGTGCATCGAAGCGAACGTCCACCCGCCGGCGGAGACGCTCAAGGACGCGCTGCGCTGGCTGGAAGGCGCCCAGAACAACGACGACGGCTGGAGCTACGTCGGAAAAGGCGAACAAGCCAGCGTCGGCTCGATGACCATCGGCTCGGTGGGATGCATCGTCATCTATAAGCACTATCTGAAGCAGAACTGGCGGACCGATCGGCGCGTGCAGCAGGGCCTGAAGTGGCTGATCAAGAATTGGACCGTCCGCGAGAACCCCGGCACGAAGGAGCGGTTCGTCTGGCTCTACTATTACCTCTACGCCGTCGAACGCGCCGGCCTCCTGATGGGCATGGACAAGTTCGGCACGATCGACTGGTACGGCGACGGCGCGAAGTTCCTGCTCCAGGCTCAACGGCAGGACGGATCTTGGTACGAGGGAAACTCGTGGGGCGGCCCCATCAAGGATACGTGCTTCGCCATCCTCTTCCTGCGGCGCGCCACCACCCCTCTGCCCAAGGTGGCGACGGGCAAGTGATGGACGCCTCATCGACGATCGAATTCCGCCGCAGGTTCGGCCGTGATCCGCTCGTCCGCGTGCGCGCGCCGGGCCGCGTCAACCTCCTGGGAGAGCACACCGATTACACCGGCGGTTTGGTCTTGCCGCTGGCGATCGATCTCGGCCTCGACGCGCTCGCCTCACCGCGCGCGGACGGAGTGATGGGCCTCGAAGCGCCGCGCATGGGCAAGTCGGCGCGCCTGCGGATCGACGGAGTCCCGCCGGTCCACAAGGAGCCTTGGCTGAACTACATCCTGGGCGTCGCGGCCGAACTCTGGCCCCACGCCGGGAAGACCCTGGAGCGCGGCTTCGACCTCCTCATCGACGGCGACCTTCCGGCCGGCGCGGGACTGGCGTCCTCCGCCGCGGTCACGGTCGGAACGGCCTACGCACTCTCGGCGCTCGCCGACCTGCGCATCGCCGACATCGATCTCGTGCGCGCCGCTCAGCGCGCGGAACATCGATACGTCGGCGTGCAGTGCGGCATCATGGACCAGGCGGCGTCGGCGCTGGCCGTTCGGGATCACGTCCTCTTCCTCGACTGCCGCACGCTCGAGATGCGCTCCGTGCCGCTGGCGATGCGCGGCCTGGTTGCCGCCGTGTGCCATACCGGCGTCCAGCACAGCCTGCGCGAGTCCGGGTACAATCAACGCGTCGCCGAATGCGCGGAGGCGCTCGCCCTTCTTCGGCGGGAACGCCCGGCGCTGGGGTGTCTCGGAGAACTCCGGCCGTCGGACGGGACGGCGGCGCGTTCGATCCTGCCGGAGACGCTCGCGCGGCGCGTGGAGCACATCGTCTTCGAAAACGAACGCGTGCGCGAGGCGACGAAGTGCCTCGATCGGGGAGACCTGCGCGCGTTCGGACGCCTGATGTTCGAGTCGCACGAGTCGTTGAGGGATCGCTATGAAGTCTCTTGTCCCGAATTGGACGCGTTGTTCGAAGCGGCGCGCTCGCAGGAGGACGCCGTGATTGGCGCGAAGATGACCGGCGCGGGCTTCGGCGGGGCGGTCGTTTGTTTGGTCCGCGAGGAGCGGGCGCTCGCCTTTCAGGAGCGGCTGCGCGGCCGGGCGCCCACAGTGGCGCTCTGCCGTTCCGCCGATGGGGCGCGCGCGAGCTTGTGCACACGGAGGTCACCATGACGATGACGATGGTGTTGGTCGGGATGCTGGCCCAAACGCTCGACGAGATCGCCCTTCAAGGAGACGACACCGTCATCACCCAGAGCGTCCGCGTCAAGCCCGGAACGTACCGGATCCCCGATGCCAAGGCGGACGGCATCGTGCGCATCAAGGGCGAGGACCTGACGATCGACTTCCAAGGAGCGGTGCTGATCGGCGCGACGGAGGACGCCAAGCCCGACCAGTTTCGGGGCTTCGGCGTGATCGCCGACGAATGCCGCAATCTCACCGTCAAGAACCTCGTCGTGCGCGGCATGAAGGTCGGCATGTACTTCAAGCGATGCGATGGTCTGACGGTCACGGGGTGCGACGTCTCCGGCAATTTCAGGCAGCATCTGAAGTCCACACCCCGGGCGGAAGACCAGGGTGACTGGCTGTGGGCGTACGAGAACGATAACAACGAGTGGTTCCGGTACGGCGCGGGAATCTACGTCGAGAATTCCAAGAACGTGACGCTCAGCCGGAACCGCGGCCGCAACGGACAGAACGGCATCTGTTTCTCCAAGGTCAACGACTCCTGGGTGATCGACAACGACATGAGCTTCATGTCCGGATGGGGTCTGGCGATGTGGCGCTCCTGCCGCAACGACGTGTCGAACAACAAGTTCGACTGGTGCATCCGCGGCTTCAGCTACAAGACATATCACCGAGGCCAGGATTCCGCCGGGATCCTCCTCTATGAGCAGTGCCACGACAACGTGTTCGCCTACAACAGCGCGACGCACGGGGGCGACGGCTTCTTCCTGTACGCGGGCAACGAGACGCTGGAGCGTACGGGCGTGGGCGGCTGCAACCGGAACGTCCTCTATCGCAACGACTTCTCCCACGCCGCCGCCAACGGCATCGAGGCCACCTTCTCGGACGGCAACGTCTTCGCCGAGAACATCATGGAGGAGTGCGAGCACGGCGTCTGGGCGGGCTACAGCTACAACACGGTGATCGTCGGAAACGTCATCCGCAACTGCCCCAACGGCATCTCCATCGAACACGGGCACGATACGTTGATCGAGGGGAACACGTTCGAGAACGACAGCGTGGGGGTGCACGTGTGGTGGAGCCCGAGTGAACGCGTGAAGGGCCGGCCGTACGAGAAGAAGCAGGACACGACGTCGCACGGGTATACCCTCGCGCGCAATACGTTCAAGGGCGGTCGGGCGGCGATCTGGCTTGGCGCGACCTCCGATGTGCGCATCACGGAGAACGTGATCGACTCGCCGCTGGCGCTGCGGATCCAGGGGAAATCGGAGAAGATCCAAGTCGACGTATTCGATGGCAAGGTCGACGGCCCGCAACCGGAGCGGGTCAAGCTGGCCGTTCCGAAGCATGAGCTGCGCGTTCCGGCGACGAAGGGCACGCAGGAGGCGCTTCTCCCGAAGGGCGCGCCGCGCGGGTGGCGCTTCATCTTCGTGGACGAGTGGGGGCCGTATGACTTCTCGGGGGTCCGCCTGCATCCGAACGAGGTGCTGGCGTGGGGGAGCGCGGAGCTGCAGATGCTGGGACCGGATGTGGAGTTCAAGGTGCAGGACGTCATGGGAGGCGTCACGGTGGAGCCCCTGTCCGGCAGACTGCCCGCCAAGCTGAAAGTCACGATGGACGGACAGGCGATGCGGTCGTTCTCGTTCACCGTCCGCGCGGGCGAGGAGACGGTGAAGGCGACCGGCGTCCTCATGCGCTCTTCGTGGGAAGTGAAGTTCTTCAACTGGGGAGACCAGGGTCCGAAGCAGGCGCCGGCGGATTGGGCGGCGCTCGTCGCGGGAAAGCCCGTCGCGACTCGGATGCTCGAGCGGTTGGACAATCCCTGGTCGGGCGAGGATCGGGTGCCCGGCGATTTCTTCGCCACGCTGGCGACGACCCGGATGGATCTGCCCGCCGGGCAGTACGAGATCGGCACCAACAGCGACGACGGCGTGCGCGTGTACGTCGACGACAAGCGGGTGATCGACAACTGGGATTGGCATATGCCCGAGGACGACAAGGCGCTCGTGGCGCTCGAGGCGGGCGAGCACCGGTTCCGCGTGGAGCATTTCGAGATCGACGGCCATCAACAGCTGCGGTTCTGGATCCGGCCGGTGAAGTGATGAACGAGAAGGAACGCCGGCTGGCCCGATTCTGCAAGGCGGGCGGCTACGATGGCGTCATCTTCCGGCGCCGGTCGGGCATCGCATGGATCGCGGACGGGGCGGATGTGCATGTGGACATGGCCAACGCCTTCGGAGTCGCCACGGTCTTGTGGACCCCCGCCAAGAAGACGGTCTTCACGGATGCGATCGAGGCCGCGCGGCTGAAGGACGAGGAATTCCGCGACGGTTGGTCGTGGGAAGTGGTGCCGTGGTGGGAAACGCCGAAGCTCCCCGAAGGACGCTGGGCGACCGATGAGGACGTCGCGGAGCTCCGGTTCTCGCTGACGAGGGACGAGCTGAAGCGGCTGCGCCTCCTCGGGCGGGAGAGCGCGGAGGCGATGGCCACGGTACTCAAGAACACCGGCATCGGATGGACCGAGCACGAGGTGGCCGGCGCCTTGACGTGGCGGCTGCGCGAGCGAGGGATCTTCCCGCACGTGCTCATGGTGGCGGCGGACGAACGCGCGGATCGATACCGGCATCCGATCCCCACCTCGACCGCCATCCGCCGGAAGGCGGTCGCGTCGCTCTGCGCGCAGCGGCAAGGGCTCATCGTGTGCCTCACGCGCGTGGTTCACTTCGGGAGCGTTCCCAAGGACTTGCGGCGGCGGCACGACGCGGTGTGCGCGGTGGATGCCGCCCTTCACGCCGCCACGCGGCCGGGGCATTGCTGGGGCGATCTTCTCCGGGAGGCGATCGCCGTGTACCGGCGGACGGGCTTCCCGAACGAATGGAAGAAGCACCATCAAGGCGGGCCGATGGGCTACGAGTGCCGCGATTTCAAGGTGACGCTTGAAGAGAAGCGGGTGGTGAAGGAGAACCAGGCGGTCGGGTGGAATCCCACGATCAGCGGCACGAAATCGGAGGACACGATCCTGTCGAGCGGGGAAGTGCTGACCCCGACGGACGACTGGCCGATGAACGGCGGGCGGCCGGATATCCTGCGTCGGAAGTGAGCGCGGCCGCAAAAGCGTTACGAAATCGCAGACGAATCGTCCTGCCGGCGTGGAACGAACTCCGAGGCCGGGCGCTCAGTCGGTCGAGCCTCTGGTGCGGACGCTTTACCACGAGTCAGGCAGAGGTGCTTTGGGGTCGCTCCTCATAGCGATGGTTGCCTTTGGGTTGTTCTTCCTGACCCTTCGTGACCTCAATCTGGGATCAGCCCTTGATCTTCTTCCTTTCTCGCTGGTCGGCGGCATCGTCTGTTTCTGGGGAGCGGTCCGTTGCTGGGGCGAGAGCGAAGCTTTGCTTCTTGATCGGAGCCGGGGATACCCGGGGATGCTCGTGCACCTCAAGACGTCTTTCGGTCGCCTGGAGCGAAAGGAGTTTCCGGTTGCGGCGATCGGCGAGCTGATGCTTAAGGAGTGGGAGAGCGGCCGTTCGACGCTGCACGTTTCTTCTCGTGAAGGGACGCCAGCATCTTGGGTCTTGAATCTCGATTCGCGTCCTCAAGTGCGGCAGATGATCCGGGCGTTGACGGACCTTACCGGGGTTCCAGCGTCGATCTGCCAGTGGGTCCCTTGCACCGACCACCTGGACTGCACGCACGGCGCCTATCACGAGACGCGCGGCTGATTCGGGCGCAAGGGATGTCGCGAACGAAGGCGAGGCCATTGCGGTGGCCGGGGGGAACGCTATCATGGGAATAAGTTCCTCAATTGAGGAAATAAGTCCGTGAAGGTTCGCCATCCTCTGGACGATCTGCTGGGACAGTGGTCCAAGGGGCCATCGCCGCGTGCGACGCGCTGACGATTTTTCACCGGGGAGAGCGGGCGGCCGCCGACAGGCACGAGGACGCTCTCGAAGTCTTGAATCGACTGGAGCACTTGCCCGGCCTCAAGGATGCGGCGGGAGTAACCGTTCACCGGTTCACCCGTTCATCCGTTCGCCCGTTCCGGGCTTCTGGTCCGCGCGGGCATCCGTTCTCCGCCGGCCGCACACGCCCTTTCGCAAAGGCCTTCGAGCGCAGGAACGGGTACACGAAAGAACCGGTGAACGGAAGAACGAACGGCTGAACGGTTACCGGCGGGACATCTGGCGCGCCTGCTTCGGGTCGAAGGCGAGATCGAATACACCGGGCGGATCCTCAAACAGAGCGAGGCGAGCGCCCTCGTAGATCACGCGCGCAAGTTCACCGAGTTCGTGCGGAGACACCTGCCGGAGACGTGAACGTCTGAACGGTTACGGCGCGGGCTTGTACGTGACCACCCGGCCCCACAGGTTCTTCGTCCCCCAGATCCCCGCCCGCAGGCACTCCAGGCGCACGATCTGGCTGTGATCGACGAAGAGGTTCACTTCGGGCCCGTAGTTCGTGACGTACCATTCGAAGACATCGGGATCGGCCGCCTCGAACAGCAGCTTCTCCAAGCCCAGCGCGTCGACGAGCTTCGAAATCACGTCGGTACGCCACGCGCGGACGCTCTCCGTGATCCCCTCCGATTCGATCATGATGAGCGGTGCGCCGGCCTCCAGATACCGGCGCGCCAGCCGGATCGCGCGGCCTACGTCTTGGACGCCCTGGGACTCCAGCTCGGCGGTCGCCGTCGCGCCGCCCGCGCCGAACTGGATGCCGACCTCCGGCTTCACCTTGAGCCCCTTGCGCATCACGTCCTCGACGAGACGCACGAGGTCGTCCTCCGGCGCCGTGATGAAACCGCTGGAGACCTCCACGATGTCGAAGCCGAGGTCCTTCACTTCGGCGAGATATCGCTCGACCGCGTCCGGCCCCTGCGTCAGCACGTACTCGATGAATCCGCCGGTGGAGACGGAGACGTCGTACGCATGGCAGAGATCGATGATCTGGCGCACGGCCTGCCGCGGCATCACCGCGAACGAGCCGCCGGCGAACTTGAGGATGTCGACGTACATCCCCATCGTCTCGAAGAGGTCCTCGAGGGTGCGGCGACCCATGGGCGTGTAGTAGGGCCCCCGGATCTCCGTCAGTCCCGTCGTGCGCGGCTTGCCCGCGCGCAGGCGCAGGAAGTCGAGCGCCCGCTCCTGGATCTTCGTCGCTTCGATCATGCGTGCACCTTTTCCAATAAGGCCGTCAGATCGGTCACCGCGATCTCGTCGAGGTGGCGGACGGCTTCCACGATCGCCCACCGCAACCGCTCGTCCGCCGCGCGGGCGGACAGACGGTCGAATTTCGCGACGACCCGTTCCCACGGGAGGGGGCGGGTGTGGAAGCCCTCATAGTCGCTCTTGCGCTTTTCGAGCGTGCGCCCGTCCTTGAGCGTGACGCGCAGCCGGCATGCGTGCTCGTGAGGGAAGGAAGCGCTGAGCGCCGGATCCGGCCGCACGCGGACGCGGCGCAACAATGCCTGGACGTCGTCGGCCCGAAGGCGGTCCGCTTCGTACTGCGGCGGACCGACGTCGCCGTCGAGCAGCGCGACGGCCAGCAGGTAGGGAAGCGAGTGGTCCGCCTGCTCTTTCGTACGGACGCGCGTCTTGGAGCCCTCCTCGCCGCCGCCGATGATGTGGTAGGCGACATCGAAGATGTCGACGTCGATCGTCTCGACGCGCGAGGGAACGATGTCGTGCTCGGCGCGAAGCTCGATCAGTCCTTCGATGGCCGACTGCGCGTGGATCTCCGCATTGTATTTCTTGAGGATGGTGCGGCGGACGCGCTCGAGATCCTCTTGCGACCAGTCGATGTGGAAGCGGCCCGCGATGGCGTCCATGAAGCCCTTGTGGCCTTCGAAGACCTCGCGCGGGCCCGTGATGCCGCGGGCGGCCAGGAGGGCGGCGTGCGTCGCCGCGGACGCCATGTGCGGATAAGCCAGGCCCTTCCAGTGGGAGAGCGCGCCGGTGCGCGTCACGCGCAGCGCGTTGAGTGCCGTGCCGGCGATCGCGACGGCGTCGGCGGCGCGTTCGGGATCCAACCCGAGCGCGCGGGCGACGCCGGCGGCCGCGGCGTACGAGCCCTGGGTCGTGTGGTCGAAGCCCTTGGCGCGCACGGGAGCCACGTCGGACAACCGGCATTGGACCTGATAGGCCGCGGCCAGCGCGACCAGGAGCGTCCGGCCGTCCGCGCCGGCGTATTCCGCCGCGGCCAAGACCGCGCCGAGATTGTCGCTGGGGTGACAGGTCTCCCCGCGCGCGAGATAGGCGTCGTTGAAGTCGAGGTAGCGCACGAGCGCGCCGTTATGAAGCGCCGCGCGGTCGGGGGCCGTGCGCCCCCCTCCGATCAGCGTGCACGCCGGCCGTCCGCCCAGTTCCTCGACGTGGGCACGGACCGCGCGCATCGGCTCCGCGGGAAGCGCCCCCAGGGCGCACGCCAACGAGTCGAGCACCCGCGCCTTGAGCGCGTCGCGGGCCTCGGGCGAAAGGTCCTTCCACGAGGCGCTCGTCACGAATGCGGCCAAGTCCTCGACGAGACTCATATTCCATAATAGCGGTTCGCTCGCGTTCGTTGACAGTCAAACTCGGCGAAGTATGATGGTTCAAGATGTATTGACCTCGTGGAGGGAGAAGCTATGTTCGTGCGAGATATCTGCACGCGGGACGTCAAGACGTGCGGACCGGACCACGACCTGGCCCGGTGCGCGTCCATCCTATGGGAGAACGACTGCGGCGTGGTGCCCGTGGTCGAGCACGGCCACAAGCTCGTGGGCATCCTCACGGATCGTGACATGTGCATGGCGCTGGGCACTCGCGATGTGCCCGCTTCGCAGCTTCGCGCGTCCGACGTCATGTCCCGGCAGGTTCGCACGTGCCGGATGCAGGACGACGCGCATACCGCCCTAAAGATCATGGCGCAGCACAAGATCCGCCGGCTGCCGGTCGTCGAGGCGAACGACACGCTCGTGGGGCTCCTGTCGATCAACGACGTGATTCTCGCCGCGGCCGACCAGCCCGAGGTGATGCCGGACGTCATGGCCACGCTGCGGTCGATCGGCGAGCACTACGGGAAGCCGGAGCCGGCGGCCGCCGGGCGGCGATCGCGATGACGGCCGGTCTTTTCCGGTGGCCGTGGCCCAAGCTGGACGCTCTTCTGGAACAGACATGATCGAACGTATCGTGGTGCCGTTGGACGGGTCCGCTCTGGCGGAGGCGATCTTGACGCAGGTCCGGCGGATCCTGAAGCTCGCCGACGCCGAGGTGGTATTGGTGCGCTCGTACGAGATCGCGCCCCTGGAAGTCGGCTACGAGGTCCTCCTCGAGCACAGCCGGAAGGAGGCGGACGAGTATCTCGAGGGCGTCGAGCGACGGCTCGCCGCGGACGGCGTGCGCGTCCGGCGGATCATCCGCCCCGGTCCTCCCGCCGAGACGATCCTGGACGTCGCGAACGAAGAGCGGGCGTCGGTCATCGCCATGTCCACGCACGGCCGGACGGGCCTGATTCGTTTCGTTCGCGGCAGCGTGACGGAGAAGGTGCTGCGCGCGAGCCCGGTGCCGGTGCTCGCCGTCCACTCCGCTCAGGCGCCCGGAGAACTCGCGTTCCGAAAGATCATGGTGACCCTGGACGGCAGCCGCATGTCGCTGCAGGTGCTCGGCTTCATCGAAACGCTGGCGCGTCCGCTGGAGGCGCACGTGACGCTCGTCCAGGTGATCGAAGACGCGAAGCGGTTTTCCAACGTCCCCCTGCAGGAGGCGGCTCACCGTCTCGAACGCGCCGGAATTCCTCACTCGATGGAGGTGCTCACGGGCGACCCGGCCACGGAGATCCTGGAGGCGGCGCGGCGGATGAATCCGGATGTCCTGGCCATGACGACGCACGGACGCTCCGGGCTTTCGCGATGGGTCTTCGGCAGCGTCACGGAGAAGGTCCTGCGCCACGCGACGGTGCCGTTGCTGGTCGTGCGCGCGCGCCAGGAAGGGTAGCGACCTTCAGAAGCCCGGCCAGTCCCGCCGCGTTCACGGGGGCGCGCGCCTCCGCGTCGTTGTTGAAGTAGGCCCACGCTTCGCGGGCGCCGCTGTCACGGATGCGCCCGGCCCACGCCGTCAATTCCTCGTGGGAGTAGTCGTGCCGGTACCACTGGGTGCGACCGTGGAATCGCAGGTACACGGAGTCGCTTGTTCGAACGAGATCGTCGGGCAAGCCGGGAGAGCTCACCGTGCAGAACACCGTTCTCGTCCGCCGGAAGGCCGCGGTCACCTCGGGGATCCACCAGCTGCGGTGGCGGAATTCCACGACGTTGCGCCGGCCCGCGTGAAGACCGTCGAGAATCCGCCGGAGGTTCTCCGGCGTGTAGACGGTTCGAGCCGGGAGCTGGAAGAGGAAACACCCCATCTTGTCCTCCAGCGCCTCTCCGACGGCGTAGAAATCGCGCAGCAGCCGCGCGGTCCCGCGGAACCGCTTGAGATGGGTGATGAGGCGGTGGACCTTCAGACTGAAGCGGAACCCGGCGGGTGCCTGAGCGTACCACGATCGCGCCATGGCGGGGGTCGGGAAACGGTAGAAGGTGACGTTCAGCTCGACGGTTCGGAAACGCCGCGCGTAGTGGTCGCGAAACCAGCGCTTCTGAGGGAGCGTCTTCGGGTAGAAGCGGCCACGCCAGTCGCGATAGAGCCATCCGGAGCAGCCGATCCAGTATTCCATGGATGCGCGTCCTCCACGCCTCGTTGAAGCACCCAAATCGCTGAGATGACGCCGCGGGCGTGCAGGCAGACGACTTCCTCCTGCGCCTCCACGTAGCGGCGTATCGCGCAGGCCAACGCGGGGTACCGGCGAGACAGCGTCTCCGCGCGCCGGCGGAGGATCCGCACATTGAGCTGCCTTATGCGCGTGATTTCGGCGGGCGTCGGGAGGATCTCGTGCAAGAGCCGATCCCCCCGTGATGTGAGGGCGCGGATCTTCTCGTCGCGGCTGAGATGGCCGGTGTTACGACGGGGAACCTCGGTGAATTGACCGTCGATCACGAGATAACCGCGCGGGTGCAGGCGCTCACGGACGACGGATACGGCGTGCGCGTCGCCCTCGAATGCGCCGTCGACGGACGTGAGGACGGCGACATCGAAGAGCACGGGTTCCGTGACGACGTCGTGCAGATCGGCGCAGCGAAACCGGCAGCGATCGGTCACGCCGAGTTCGGCGGCTCGGCGCCGGGCTTCCTCGATGAAGGCCTCGACGGCGTCGACGGCCAGCACGTCGAAATCGAAGTGCTCCGCCAGCCGCAACGCGGCGGCGCCTTTCCCGCATCCCAGATCGATCGCGCGCGTCCCAGGCGGCAGGCCCAGCGGCTTGAGCGCCAGCATCACGTGGCGCGCGGATCCGCCGATCTCCCACTGTTCTTCCAAGAGCTCCGGAAGCAAGGGCACCAAGGGCGGCGGCGCTCCGAACGAACGGGCCACCTGGCGCGCCAGCGCCGGCTTCATCCGCTCCGTGCCGAGGGTCTTCGCCGTCATTAAGGTTCAACTATTACAAAACACGGGCGGACTTGTCCAGCTTCAGTCGCTCAGGTAATCCCCCGGGCGTCCGGTGCCGTCGCCGGAGCGATCCTGGCGTCCCGGCGGCGGGTCGCGCTGGTCCACGCCGCGGCCGTGGAAGATCACGTCGCCGCCGGCGCCGTCGTGGGAGGCGCCCCGCGCGATGATCATCCCGTTGTTCACGATGTACGCGCCGTGCGTCGAGCCGGAATCGCCGTCGAACACGACGGACGTGACCTCTTCGTCCGTGGAGACGTGTGAAGTGCCGTCGTTGCGCGCGTTGCCGCCGATGTCTCCCGGGCCGCCCGAGACGTCGATCAGGCCGTCGGCCTCGAGCGTGATGTTTCCTCCGACGGTGGGTCCGGGCGGCGTCGTCGGTGGGGGAGGCGG
>JACPRB010000161.1 GCA_016190155.1 Planctomycetota bacterium | reverse complement strand
GCGGACACGGCGACTTCACCCGCGACAATCTCCGCGGGATCGACCTGGCCGACAAGACGGTGGGAGTGATCGGGACGGGCCGGATCGGTCGCGAGGTCACTCGTCGTCTGAAGGCGTTCTCGACCCGCGTGCTGGCGTTCGACCTGCGACCCGACGCGGATTTCGCGCGTTCGGCGGGAGTGGAGTACGTCGATCTGGAGAGCCTGTATCGATCCAGCAACGTTCTCACGTTTCATGTGCCGTTGAGGCCGGAAACGCATCACATCTTCGATCGGGGTTCGTTGCGCTTGGTGCCATGGAAGACGTATCTGGTGAACACCTCGCGCGGCGCGGTCGTGGATACGGAGGCGGTGATCGCGGGATTGGCGGAGGGACGGTTGGCCGGGGCGGCGCTGGACACGTTCGAGTCCGAAGAGGTGGTGATGGAGGAGCGGTTCCATGTGGCGGACCATCTGACGCAGGCGGAGCTGCGCCGGGCGCTGGCGACGTACCATCTGCTGCGGAGCGATCGGGTGATTCTATCGCCGCACAATGCCTACAACACGGAGGAGGCCCTCGAGCGGATCGTGAGCACGACGATCGCTAACCTCGAAGCGTTCGTGGAGGGACGTTCGACGCCAAATCGGCTGGCGTGAGCAGCGGTAGTGTGGGTGAAATTCCCCACGATCGCTGGAAGTTCCGCGGTTTACGTGTCGATTCCACCGCATTTTCGGTGGGTACACATCTTGCAGTCATAGCGGCATGCCCTTGCCCCAGGAGGCCCTGTCGCTCTCTACGCAAGAGGCGGCCAAGCTCCGACTTATCGACGACATCACAGAGCGCATCAATCTGGGCACGTCGCTCGAGGCCTTGGTCGAGTTCGTCTCTACGCGCCTCCATGAGTTCCTGCCGTACAACCGGATCGCGATCGCGCTGACCGATGAGCGGCGGGAGAAGTTGACGATCGTCGCGGCCAGGTCGGACGGGAAGGTCGTTCTCGACGTGGGCTACTCCGGCGCGATTACAGGGAGCAGCCTCGAGGCCTTGGTCGGCGGCGGCAGGACGCGCATCATCAATGATCTCCAGGAGTACTTGGCGGCGAAACCTACCAGCGAGTCGACGCGGCTGATCGTGAAGGAAGGGATGCGATCCAGCCTGACCTTGCCGCTTCTGGTGCAAGGCAACCCCATCGGAGTCATGTTCTTCTCCAGCCGGCATGCCGGCGTGTATCGATCCGAGCACGAGGAGTTTCTCCGAGGGATCGTCGGACACGTGGCGATCGCCGTCGAGCGCACGCGTTTGTTGGACGCGTTGCGCGAGAAGACCGAGTATCTCGAGAACATCCTGCACAACTCCGCCGACGCGATCGTCGTGGTGGATGCGCTGAATCGTATTCGGACCTGGAGCGAGGGGGCGCGGCGGATGTTCGGCTTCGAGCCCGCGGAGGTCATCGGGGCCGACGTCGAGGTCCTTGTCCCGCCGGAGCACCGTCACTCGGGAGACGAGACCCGGTTCAGGACGCGGGTGCAGCGCGAAGGGTTCGTGAAGGATCACGAGTGCGTCCGCCAGACCAAGGACGGCCGGCGGCTCACCGTCCAGATTACCTCCACGCTGCTGCGGGACAAGAAGGGGCGCATCCTCGGTCGCTCGTCGATCGTTCGGGACGTGACGCACCTCAAGAAACTGCAGGAAGACCTCATCCGCTCGCAGAGCCTGGCGGCCGTGGGCGAGCTGGCGGCGACGGTCGCGCACGAGATCAAGAATCCGCTGGCCGGCATCAGCGGCGCCATTCAGGTGATCGCCGAGTCGATTCCTCCGGAGAACGGTCGCCGCGAGATCGTCGATGAGATCCTGGAGCAGATCCGCCGGCTGGACAACACGGTGCGGGACCTGTTGATCTTCGCCCGTCCGGCGACCCCGGTGAAGGCGCCGGTCCCGTTCAAGGAGACCTTCTGGCGCGCGTGGTCGCTGCTGGGACAACAGCCCGCTGCCCAGCACGTGAATTTCACGGTCGACGGCCCCGACGACCTCATCATGGACGCCGACGCTCACCTGCTCCATCAGGTCTGGGTTAATCTGTTCCAAAACGCCGTCGAGGCCATGCACAAAGGGGGCACGCTCTCCGTGCGCATCGCGGCCGGACCCGTGGCGCGCGTGGAGATCCAGGATACGGGGGCGGGCGTCAGTCCGGAGCACATGGCGCGACTCTTTCGGCCCTTTTTCTCGACGAAGACCCGAGGCACGGGTTTGGGCCTGGCCATTACCCGAAAGATCATCGAAGCGCACGGCGGCTCCGTGTGGATCGAGAGCCGCCTTCATCAAGGCACCACCGTCGTTGTGGAGATTCCCCGATGAACGTATTGGTCGTCGACGACGAGAAGTTGATCCGATGGTCTCTCAAGGAGCGCCTCACCCGCGAGGGGTACGCCGTAACCGAGGCGGAGGACGGCAGGACGGCCACGGCCGCCCTGGAGAACGGCGTTCCGGACCTCGTCCTGTTGGATCTGCGCCTGCCGGACACCGACGGGTTGAGCCTCCTGCGCGCGATGCAGCAGCGGGCGCCCGAGCTGCCCGTCATCCTCATCACCGCGTACTCCTCGGTCGACACCGCCGTGGAGGCGATGAAACTGGGGGCGTACGACTACGTCGCCAAGCCGTTCAACATGGACGAGCTGGCGATCACCGTGAAGCGCGCGCTGGAGACCTCGACGCTTCGCCGGGAGGTGTCCGACCACGTCCGCGAGCAGAAGGCGCGTTTCGGGGTGCACGCGATCATCGGTCGCTCCAGGGCGATGCAGGAGATCGTCGCGGTGTTGCGACGGATCTCCCAAAGCGAGGCGACGACCGTGCTCGTGCGCGGGGAGAGCGGCACCGGCAAGGACCTGATCGCGAAGGCGCTGCACTACGAGTCCTCCCGGGCGCACAAGCCCTTCATGAACATCACGTGCACGGCCCTGCCCGACACGCTCTTGGAGAGCGAGCTCTTCGGCCACGAGAAGGGCGCCTTCACGGACGCCAAGAACCAGAAAAAGGGCCTCTTCGAGTTGGCGCACGAAGGCACGGCGTTTCTCGACGAGATCGGCGACATGTCGCCGTCTCTGCAGGCGAAGCTGCTGCGGGCGCTGGAGGAGAAGGCGTTCCGGCGCATCGGTGGCACGCAGGACATCCGGGTGGATGTGCGGGTCATCGCGGCCACCAACCGCGATTTGGAGAAGCTCATCCAGGAGAAGAAGTTCCGCGAGGATCTCTACTATCGCCTCAACGTCATCACCATCGACATGCCGCCGCTTCGCCAGCGCCGCGAGGATATCGCCCTGCTGGTGCGGCACTTCGTCTCGCATTTCGCGTCGGAGTTCCGCAAGGGAGCGCTGGACGTCGCTCCCGAGGCGCTCGACAGGCTCCAGGCCTACGATTGGCCCGGCAACGTCCGCGAGCTGCGCAACGTGATCGAGCGTGCGGTGCTGCTGGGGGCCGGCTCGACGATTCGCGTCGAAGATCTCGTGCTGGGACGCGGACCCGCTCCGCAGGATCCAGGCCATCGCCTCCTGATGCTGCCCCCCGAGGGATTGGACTTCGAGTCGCTGGAGAAGGACCTCGTCGTTCAGGCGCTGGAGCGCACTCGGGGCAATCGCACCAAGGCGGGAGAGCTGCTGCGGATGACGCGGGACCAGATTCACTATCGGATCGAGAAGTTCGGGCTGCTCAAGACAGGGTCCGTGTCGTGAAAACCCCAGCTGCAGTCGACCGCAGACGCGGCTTCGTCGGACAGACGAACCGGTGAACGGTTACGAACGTTCCATCTCCACGAACAGGGGGACGGTGCGGTGCGTCTTGTACTTGCCGTTGTGGCCGCCCGCGTGAATCTCGAGATTGCTTCCGTCGCTGAAGTCCTTGTCCGCGATGAGCGTTCCGAAGCCCATCTTCTTGTCGTGCACGTCCCGTTCGACGAAGTCGCCGATGTCGTTCCAGCCCAGCGTGAGGCGGCCGCCGCAGGCGTGTTCGCGATCCCAGAAGGAGCTCTGGACGGTGGCGATGTTCGTAAGATAAGAGTCCAGCGTCGCCGAGGTGCGGAGGTGCGCCTCTTCGCCCTCGGGGACGATGTCCCGCGCCCGCTTGGTGATGATGTTGACGGTTCCGTGCATGGCGTTGGGGCCGTACAGGAAGGACCCGGGGCCTCGGATGATCTCGATGCGATCGATGTCCTCCAGCGCGACGGCGCTGGGCCTGAGCCCGAGGATGTGGACGGCCCGCCTGACGAGGGCCACGGCGCTCCTGGCCCTGGAACGATGGAAGGAGGGTCTCGCGGACTTGCAACAGGTTCGCCGGGAGGCGCCGGAGTCCCTGCATCCCCAGATCGAGGATCTGTTGCGGCGCTGCCGGCGGGCCATGCAGGAAGAGCAGGAGTAGGGAACGTCGGGCGAACCCTCCTACGCCGTCGCACAGAACACCGAGCTGTTGGGAAGGCTTCCTCCTTCGCCGTCGTGCCGTGAACCAAGCGGCTTGGGAAAGCTGCGGAGGACGAGACGGAGGGTAAACGGGTGAACGGAGGAACGGGTAAGATATACTCATGATCGGCTTTCGGCAGGGGTAGCCATGCGTGCCGGCGATTCGACCTACACCGGGGGGCCCGACCGCAATTTCCGCACGACGATCTGGCAGGACATCCTGGCGGCGGCGGATCGCACGAATCCGTTGTGGCGGGAGAAGCTGGCCCTGTTGTGCCAGACGTACTGGAAGCCGGTCTACGCGTACATCCGCCTGGCCTGGAAGAAGCCGGTGGACGAGGCTAAGGACCTCACCCAGGCGTTCTTCACCCTCTTCCTGGAGAAGGACTATCTGTCGCGTTTGCGGCCCGAGCGGGGCAGCTTCCGCGGCTACGTCAAACGAGCCGTCCACCACTTCCTGATCAACGCGCGCGAATCGGAGCTGGTGCGACAGAAACACGGGCGCCAATGGAGTTTCGACGCGACTCCGGCGGAATTCGAGAGGCTGGGCATTTCCGGTCAGGACGACACCCCCGAGCGCGCGTACGATCGGGAGTGGTTCCGCTGCGTGATCGACCTGTCGGTCGAGCAGCTGAAGCGGGCGCTGGAGAGCGATGGAAAGGCGAAGTACTTCGAGGTCTTTCAGGCGTACTGCATGGATGATCCGCCGGCGCTTCGTCCATCCATGCGCGCCACCCCCGCGGAAGGCGCCGCCGCGTCGCCGACGACGTATCGCGGCATCGCGGAGAGATTGGGCCTTCAGGAGTCTGATGTCCGCAATTACTTGGCTCATTGCCGGCGGATGCTCTGGCAGATCGTGCGGGAACACATCCGGCAATACACCGACTCCGACGAGCAGGTGGATCAAGAGCTTCGGGAGGCGGCCCAGTCATGACTTCGGCGCAGGACCCCCGCCGCCGGATCTGGAAGTTCCTCGACGAAGCGGACCCGGAGGTGGAGCAGGGGGACGGGCTGCTCGGGCAGATCGCGTTGGAGAAAGGGTATCTCAAGCAGGAACGACTCGATCAAGCCCTGGCCGAGCAGGGCCGGCTTCGGGCGGACGGGCAGACGATCTGGCTGGGGCAGGTCCTCTTGCGACTGAAGTTCCTCACCGACGAGCAACTGGCCGACATCCTGCGCGCTCAGCGGGGGAGATCGCGGATCCTGCCCGTGAAGGCCGAGGCGGCGGACGGCGTGATGGTCGGCCAGAAGATGGGCAAGTACTCGATCAAGCGCGTCCTCGGGACGGGAGGCACCGCCGTCCTCTACCAGGCGGAAGATCTCGATCTGCAGCGAACGGTGGCGCTCAAGGTGTTGCGGGAAGACGCCGCCGATCCGACGACGGTCGTCCGGCTGCATCGCGAGGCCAAGATCGCCGCGCAGCTGGACCATCCGAACATCGTGCGGATCCATGAGGTGGGCGCGGCGACGGATCCGACGGGACGGCGGGTTCACTACATCGCGATGGATTACGTGGAAGGGCCGACGCTTCAGCACCTCCTGTCGGAGGGCGCGACCTCGCAGGAGAGACTGCTGGAGTTCGTGGAGGCCGTGGCCAGGGGCGTCGGGCACGCCCACTCCAAGGGGGTCGTGCATCGCGACCTCAAGCCGAGCAACGTGTTGGTCGATTCGCAGGGGCGCGCGATGGTGACGGATTTCGGGCTGGCGCGGGCGGAGACGCTGCGGACCCAGCTCACCCAGTCCAACACCATCCTGGGCACGCCGCTCTATATGGCGCCGGAGCAGGCCAGCGGGCGGACGAAGGACATCTCGCCTCGCACCGACGTCTACGCGCTGGGTGCCATGCTCTATGAGGTGCTGACGGGGGATGTGCCGCACACGGGAGAGACGCCGGGGGAGGTCTACGCGAACATCATCTCGAGGCATCCCTTTCCGGTGCGGACGAAGAACCCGAAGGTTCCCGTCGCGCTGGAGGCCGTGGTGATGAAGGCGCTCGAGAAGAATCCCGCGCATCGGTATGCGACCGCCGACGAGCTCGCCGAGGATCTCGCCCGGTTCAGGGAGGGCGGTTGTCCTCTGGCGAAGCCTCACGGCAGGGTCCGGCGCTGGTGGCGGCGCGCGGCGGGGCGTCGGGGCCTGTGGTTCGCCGGCGCGATCGTCGTGTTGGGCGCGGGACTGTCGTTCATCTGGGTGGGGCGTCCACGCGAGAAGACGGATGAGTATCTCGTGGCCTATCAGGCCGGGATCGAGGAGTGGAACCGAGCCGTGCGCGTGGTGGCGGAGAACGACTTCGATCGCGACCTGGTGCTGAAGCGCGCGACGAAGGCGGGGGAGGCCTTCCATCAGGCGGCGCTGGCGGCTCCCGAGCGGCCGGAACCGTGGCTGATGATCGGGCGGTGCCTGATGATGCAGGGGCAGGCGCCGGCGGCGGAGCAGGCGTGGACCGAGGCGTTGCGCCGCCGTTCGGAGTACGTCCCGGCCCGGTTCGAACGGGCGAAATACTACGCGAGCACCTATGCGTGGATGCGGCTGCGGCCGGCGATTCGGGTCAGCAAGGGACGGGTTCACTTCGGTCCGGTGGCCCCGGAGACGTCCGAACATGTCGGATGGCGCCGGAAGGCCGAGGCGGATCTGGACGAGGTGCGGCGTCTGACGGGGCTGGGGTCGGCCGAGATGCGATACCTCGAAGGCGTGATCGCTTATGCGGAAGGGAACTACTCGGAGGCGGAGCCGGCGATCGTGAGTTATGCGGGCGAGAATCCGTGGGATGCGGAGGCGCAGGCCTTCTTGGGGCTGTCGCGGTATTACGCCATGAACCTGGATCGAGCGGAGGAGAGCTTGAGCCGTGGCCTGCGGCTGGAATCCCACTCCGCGTGGCACAAGGCCCGCGCGGACGTTCGCTTCTGCCTGCGCAAGTTCGAGGCCGCGGTGGAGGACTATCGGGCCGCGTTGACGCTCGAACCGGCGGACGCGGACGTGTACTGCAACATGGGATTGGCCCTCAAGGAGCTGGGGAAGCTGAAGGAAGCGGAACGCATGATTACGCGGGCGCTGCAGCTGCAGCCGGATCACGCGCGGGCGCTCAGCGGCCGCGGGACGATTCGCGTGGCGCGGAAGGACATCTCCGGGGCCAAGCGCGACTTCGAAGAGGCCATCTTGGCGGAGCCGACGAACCCGGAGCTGTACAACAATCTCGGCTGTGTCCTCGCCATGGAGAATGATCCGGATGGAGCGATCGCGGAGTTCGACTGCGCGGTGCAGATCGACCCCGATTACGCCGAGGCCTATCGCAATCGAGGCCTGGCTCTGCGGATGCTGGATCGGAGCGATGAGGCCATCGCGGATTTCCAGACGGCGCTGAAGATGGTGCCGGACGATCCGGAGACTCATTACGCCTTGGCGCTGGCGCTCAAGTCGCAAGGGAAGAAGGTCGAGGCGTCCCGGCATCTGCAAGAGGCGTTGCGGGCGTCGAGCGAGTGGGGCAAGCGCGAGGAAGTGAAGCGCTTGATACAGCGGTGGTCGGAGGAGTGAGGGCGCGGCACGGGGATGCCGCAAGGGCTGGTGGGACTTGCAATCGATCCGAACTCGTTTCCCCGGACATGGCGGATCAGGATTCTCACTTCGGCGGCGCGCCCGCGTCCAGCTCGCCGAGGTAGAACTCGTCGGCCAGGATGACGCCCTCAACTTCCTCCGAAGTGTTGGAGCTTATCCGGATGTTGTAGAGGGTGTCCTGCGCGATGAAGATCATCTGCGCCCTTTTCCACTTGTTCTCGCACGAAACTTCACGGCTGAACCATGATTCCATCGACTTGGCGCCGTCCGGTTCAAGCGCCAGCACCGGCTGGATCTGCCCCAGCGTGGTCTCCGTTCGCAGATACGCGCGCGCCAGGTATCTCTTTCCCTTCTCGAGTTTCACGGGCTGCCGGAACGGGAGCCATTCCGGTCTGGCCCCCAGCGCTCGCGAACTGATCTGGAGCCGCGCACAACGCCGCCCCCACGCCGCCAGCTTGGTGTCGATGACGGCGAAGTTTTTGTTGTTGTCGTTGCCGGCTTCCCAGTACTTGAGCTCGTCCTCGAAGCCGGGGTTGCGGACCAGATTTCGCACCATCTCGAACCGGCGCGTTTCACGCAGCATGTCCGCCCGAGTAGCCTCGACCGGCGGCTTTCCCTTGGGGACCGCGCTCTTCTCGCCGGCCTTGATCTTCACGGACCCCAGGGAGTTGCTCAGCGTCAGTTCTCCGTCGATGGAGACCACCGTCATTCCGTTGGGGTCGGCCTCGACCAGCAGGCAGACCTTCGCTCCTTCTACCAGGCCATGAGGGGTTTCGACGATGACGTCGGCTTCGTAAGCGTCTACGGCGATCTTGCCGTCCCACAGCTTGAAGAGCAGCTTCTTGTCCCGGCGTTCGATGCCGATGCCCTTGTCGCGGCCGACACGCACGCCCTTGAGGCTGATCAGGGTCTCTCCCTCGGTGGAGAAGGAGGCGTGTTCTCCTTGCGACGTGCCCAGCCGAGCGGACGGCGGGACACGTTCCTCCTTGAGCAGGGTGCTGGCGGCGGCGCCTCCGCGCCAGATCCTCAAGTCGCCGCTGACTGTCCGGACGAACGGGAATGACTCGTCCGTCGTTTGCGGGTCCTGCGGCGTTGCTCCCATCAGGGCGGCCGGCAGCAGAAGAAGACAGCAGCCTCTACCGATCATCGACCCTCCCAATCATTGTACTGCCATTATGGCGATTCGGGGGAACGCGAAGGTCGCGAATTCCCTAAACGACGGCCCGATTCTCCTGCACAAAACCTTACAAGAGAGTGGAAGCGCGTGTGAGGAGGCTGAGTGCAGGAATGCGTAACATATTGACCGGTATGGTGTTGGTGGTGGCGCTTGCCGCCGCTCCTGCGGCAGCCCAAATCTACCCCCCGGACTGGCCTCAAAAGATCGATCTCTCGGTCGGCGAGACCAGCGCCCCGGTTTCCATCATGGGCGGGGGATCCCGGACGCTAAAGCTGGTTTCCTATCAAACGCTCATCGAGCGGCACAAGATTCAGGCCACGATCGAGGTCGCCGGAGGCGGCAAGACGGAGACGCAGACGTTGCAGGTAACCTTTGCGGGGGTCCCTGCCTGCGTGAACGGCTTGCGCGTCTATGCGTATGCGTGGAAAGAGGCGGACGATTACTACAGCCCGGGTTTCGAGCCTGTGGGCGGACAAGGGGATTTCCCGCTCACGCCCGGAAAGGACGTCGGGTTCGCCGTGAATGATGCGCAATTGACACTCTTCCCGGAGATGGGCGGTTACACGTATCCGCTGACGATCGCCTTCCATGAGGGAGCCCATCTGCAAACGTGGTTGGATCCGGATCAGTGGGCGCACTCAGGCTATGACATCGGCCTGCACTCACAGGCGCGCATCGTCGCCATGCGGGACGGTTGGGCATGGTTCAGCTTCTGGGGCGATCAGGGTGGCGCCTATCTGACGACGACGAACGACGAGTGGGGCGACCCGGTGAAGTGGCTTTGGACACACGTCAACGCCGGCGGGAACCTTGTTCCGAACGGGACGTTCGTGTTCAAAGGCACCCCGATCGCCGTGCCGTGGTCCAATGCGGGTCTTCCGTACCATACGCACATGGGTGCCAAGGATTCGTTCGACTTCGGAACGTGGATCTTCACCGCGGAAGTCTGGAACTTCGAGCGGAGGAACTCTTTCCCGGCCCCGCGTCATTGGCTCGTCCTGGGGGCGTACCCCGGCAGCGTGAGCGGCAACCATATCGATTCGAATGAGAACGGCAATCTCCCCGACGCCTTGCAGCCGCGCAAGGGCGATCCCGACCTGACCGGCGCGCAGCAGTGGCGATTCGGGGACAACTTCGTCAACAGCGTCGTGCGGATGGGCGAAGTGCTCAGCGCCGCCCCGTTCTCAGGATACGGCGATGCCGACGGCACCGATTCGATGGGGTACGCGGCCGTCTACATCTTCTCGCCGGCGGATCACACGTCGGACAACCTCGTCCACATGAAGTGGGGGCTGAGCCGAGGCGGCAAGGCGTGGCTCAACGGCCAGTCGATCTGGTCGGGAACCGAGTCGCGTTACGATACCTACAACCGACAGGACGAGAGCCCGATCGTCATCGACAAGTATGACCTTCCGCTCTCGTTACGGGAAGGGTGGAACACCCTGATCATCAAGACGGACCACGGCTCGCGAGGAGACACGGTTTGGCTGTTCTCCCCGAAGATCGGCGATGCCGCCGGCCAACGCATCTCGGGAATCGAGTTCAGCACGAGAGATATCGATTTGCAGTTGACGGGACGGACGCCGACCACCGCCACCGTCAATTGGCAGCACCCGAATTTCCATGGGACGCACGTCGAGTCGTACCGGGTGGACGTCGCCACGAACGCCGCGTTCGTCACCCCCTTCATTTCCGATCTCGACGTCGGAATGGCGACCAACTACTCCGTCACCGGTCTGGCGGACGGGCTACGCTATTACATCCGCGTAAGGCCGTACAACGCGTCTGATGTGGGAGGTACCACTTACTGGCAGCACCACGACGTGGTGGCTACGGATGGTCAGGTCGTCGAGCCGCCGCCCCCGCCGCCGCCACCTCCTCCTGGCCCTGGGAGCGGTGGAGGCGGAGGCGGTTCGGGGCGTTGCGGTGCGCTCGGTGCGGAAGCGTTGCTCCTCCTGGGATGTGTCGGGTTCCTGCGGCGCGCGATGGGAGGTCGAAGACATGGGTAAGGCAAGGTCGATCGCTGTCGGCGTTCTGGCCCTGTCGATGGCGTTGGTCGGCGCCGCCAGCCCGCCCACGGACAACATGCCGCCGTCAACGTGGCCGCCGGGCGGACTGAACGTCAGTGAAGTGCCGCAGTTCGTCATCCTGGGCGTGGACGACAACTGGTCGGAGCCGGGTCTGACGTGGTGGACCGTGGATCTGTTCCAAGGGATGATCAATCCGGCCGGGACCGGCAATGCCGCGACCTATGATGGAACGTCCGCTCGGGCCAGCTTCTACGTTCTGGGAGAGAAGATCCAGAG
>JACPRB010000008.1 GCA_016190155.1 Planctomycetota bacterium | reverse complement strand
TCGGAGAGGCGGCCTTCGAGATGATCGTGGATGGCTTGGAGCATCCATCGCGGGCGCGGCCAGCTCCCGATTCCCATCACCGACAGCGGCGGCACGGGCGGGGCCGGCGAGGGCGGCGGCAGCGTCTTGGGGATCGTCACCGGCACGAGGCGCCGGGCCTCGGCGGGTCGCGGAGCGGCGCGCCGTTCGGCGAGCGTGCCCTTGCAGACGAGGAAGCTGCGCTGCGCGCCCGTGCGCGTCCACGACACGAGTTCGTTTCCGGTCAATCGGCACCAGGCGGGCAGGTCTTCGTCCACGGACGTTTCCGTGGAGCGGATCTCCAGGAGCTGGCCGCGCTCCAGCGGATCGATGTGGCTGCGGATGAGCAAGAGGAGTCCGTTGCCGCAGTCCAGGTCGCCGCCGTCGACGCGCGCGTCGGGCTCGAAGGGATGCCGCTCCACGGGGTCCATGGGATTCTCCTTCAATAGGTGATGCAGGGGGTGCCGTCGCCGAGGAACTCGACGAGCTTCGCGCCGCCGACGATGGTGGCGCCGGGGATCAGGTTGGCTTCGTCGAGCTTGCGTTTCTTGAAGCACGGCGAGCAGACGTAGACCTTGCCGCCGGCCTTGGCGAAGTTGTCCATGAGCTCCTTGAGGGGGGCGAAGCCTTCTTCGCGGATGTCGTCGGCGTAGCCTTTTTGGGAGAGCCGCACGCCTTCGGTGCTGAGGAACACGAGGGTTTCCTTTGCGGATGCGGCGGCCGCGTTGGCGACGACGAAGGCGACGGTCGAGGCGTCGGGGTTGTTCTTGGCCGACGTGAGGCTCACACAGAATCGTCCTGCCATAGGTCATTCCTCCTTGCGTTGGATCCAGTAGTCGGGATGGCGCGCGAGCACCAGGCGGTGGCCCGTCAGCCGGCACCACGCCGGCAGATCCTCCGGGGCGCCGGGATCGAGCGCCGTGATCTTCAAGACCTGCATAGGGTGCAGGGATAGCATTCGTGTCCTGAGCTCCAGCAGCAGTTCGCCGCAGCCCGTGTCGCCGGCGTTCCAGGTCGCGTCGGGCGAGGGGGCCTCCGGCGCGGCGGGAGGGTCGGCCTGCGGCGGGGCCGGCGTGCGGATTTGCCTGGGACACTGGGGTTCGCGCAACTGCGCCCATTTCCATCCGACGTGCAGGCACTCCTTGGTGAGGATGTAGGCGCAGATTTCGGCGCCCAGCGTGTCGGGGTCGCGGGACACCGCGCGCGCGAGGCACGGCAGGCAGCGCGGCGCGTCCTTGTAACCGAGCACGAGGCTCATGAGGGTTTCATGCCGGCAGAATGGGCCGCCGCAGTCCGCGCAGCGCGCGCCGTCGAAGCGGTGCAGGGTTTGCAGGATGTCGGCGATCCGGCGGGCAAGCCCCGAGGGGCTCATGTCCGCCGTCGACGGATCGCGCTCGAAACTATAATCCATCTCAGAACCTGTATTGCACGCCGAAGCTCACGGAATACGCCTCGTAGCACTGCAGGTCATGCACGGTGGCGTAGGCCGTGATGGGGATGGATAGATACGCCGTGAAGTTCCCACCGTCGGGGGAGAAGAAGACCCCCGGCACGATGTTGTACCACTCGCCGCCCGTGTTGCCGACGGTCACGCCATCGCGCGTGTCGTTCTCGGGAATCCAGATGGCGGTGGCGAAGAGCGACGTCCCGATCAGGGTCTTCTGCTGCGGGCCGAGCTGGAACGGGACCCACGAGGCGCCCAGCGCGGCGTGCGCGACGTCGGCGGACTCGTACCCGGCGTCGTTCTTGTTCAGGCTGAAGACGCCGCCGACGGCGCCCGTCAAGGCGAAGTCGCCGAGACCTTTATAGAAGCCGGCGGACGGCAGCAGGCCCCACTGGCCGGTGCCGGGGAGGATGTACGACTTCTTGAATTGTCCCTTCCACCGGTCGTCGTCGTCGCCCGTCGGGAATCGCGTGTCGAGGCCGACGAAGAAGTTCCAGTCGGCGAGATCGGGCTCCAGGAACCAAGTGCGGCCTCCGAGCACGAGGTCGCCGAATCCGTGCGCCTGGTAGTAGTTGTTCTTCACGCCCTCCTCGCGTTCGTTGAGCTGGTAGTTCATCTCGCCGTGAAGCGTGAGTTGGTCCGTGAGGCCGTGCTCGAGGCCGACGGTCAGTCTCGTCCAGAGGTTCTCGACGCCGATCTTGTTCTTGTGATCGACGTCGTGGCCGCGGATCAGTTTGTCGCCGTGTTTGTAGGAGTAGTCCATCGAGAGTTTCCAGGTGCCTTCGAAGCGCATCTCGGCCCCACCGAGGCCGGGGATGGACGCGCCGGTTCAGCCGCAGCCGGCGGTGGCTTGGGCGTAGGCGAGGGAGGGGGCGGTCAGGAGCAGGGCGAGCGTGGCATGGATGATCTTCATGTGAGTGGAGTCCGGAATGGAATCACCGGGTCCAGAAAGGAGGCATCGCCTCCGGCGATATGAGGGGAGGGCGCTATCAGGTGAATCCGGACTTGGGAGATATCATGCAGGACCTTCGGCAAAACGCGATCGAACGGGAGAATGGACCCGCCACTCGGGAAGGGGCGCGCTTATCAGCCGAAGGGTCGCGGAAGCATGATGAGGGCAGTGTGCCGGGGAAGGGGCGGCGATGCAAGAGAAAGGATCGTCAGGCACCTGCGGGAATCGTCAGCATCCACTCGTAGGCGGGTTGCACGCGGTCACACTTAACCCTATATCAGGGAGAAGATTCAAAGGAATTCTCCTTATATGAAGGATGTTTGGGCGTCTCCGGAGCGGCTCCCGTCCGGCCTATGTCGTCTGCGGGTGGACGCCGACGATGTGGCACCTGACGCACGCCGTCGCGTAGAACACGCAGTCCGGACCGAGACGTCTACCCGGGATCTGCGCGAACGGCTTCATGCCGGCGCCGCAACGCGGACAGGTCGCCTCGAGGGGGTTCTGGACCCAGTGAAGGTCCTCGCCGATCACCGCCAGATCGTCGGGGTCCGTTTCGAAGACCACGGACGCGCGCAGCTTCTGCAGTTTCATGGTCTCGCGCGGGATGGACTTGACGCTCCGTCGGTCCGCGGGCTCGAAATGATCGTCGCGATCTTCGACGACGCGGATGGACGGATGCAGGCCGAAATAGCGCTCACCCGTGTTGTATCCACCGGCCAGGCAGGCGAGGATCGGCACCGTTCCCATTGCCTTCAACCCGAGGTGGGCAAGCGCGGGATCGGCCAGGGAGATGGTGGCGATCCTGGAGTACGGGGAAGTGCATACCGGGCATATCGGATCTCCGGCTTCGGGCCTCCCGTATAACGAGTGGCCCGTGCGGCCCTGGGCACGCACCAGTCGGAAGTACGAGATGTCCGTCGGGCCGGCGCGCAAGACGCGAGCGCCGCGCTGCCTGAGCCATTTCTCCGCGGTCTCCGCCGCCAGGGTGGGGTGGAGCCAGCTTACGACGGGGTCCACGTCGCCGCCGATGAAGGTCCATTCCTTGGGGCGGTGCTCCTGGGCGTCGAGTGCGATCGCTTCGGCAAGGGGACCCACGAATCGCAGCTGGGACGGCGGCATCTTCGGTTCGGGATGGTCCCGCAGGAGTCCCCGGAGAAATCGAGTCGCCTCGCGGTCTGCTCGCCGCCGGAGAAGCCAAAGTCCGCGCGTGGGGAAACCGGGAGGGACTTTCTGGCCGGCCGCGGCGAGGATGTGTTTGCGCCGGTCCGGAGACAAGCCATCGAGGACCAAGAGGAGGAACGCGGGGGCTCCTGCGCGGACCTGTTGCTTATGTTCCAGCCGGCGATCGTCGTCCCGCCACGTCGCGCCGCATCCCGGGCACGGCCAGTACGGGCCGGCGAACCGCATGCGGCAGCGCGCGCATGTCTTGATCGGCGGCTTGGCCGATCCCTCCGTGACCTTCACCGACACGTTCGCCGCGCAGGTGGGGCACCAGCCCGTCTTCATCGGCAGCGCGCGTCCTCTTTGGATTCGCCCGAGCGCTCCGCCGCACGAGCCGCACGCGACGAGAGCCTGAGAGGCCTTCGGCTGTTTCGGCGTCTCACGCGGGTCGCGCTCCAGATTCTGACGCACCTTGCTCATGAAGTTGGCGAACACCTTGCTCCCTCGCGAAGAGAGGGCGGCCCTGACCTTCAGCGGAACCTCGGCGTTGCACGCGGGACACCAGTCCGTTTTCACCGGGATCCGAGACCCTTTCTCGATCATGTTGAGCGTCTCGCCGCACGAGGTGCACACGATCTCGTCGAACGCGACGTTCCGCTGCTTCCGCATCTGCCGCGTGCTCATGAGGGGGCCTTTCAAGAATGGACCGCCCACTATACCACGAGGCGACGATATAGAGCTTTGACGTTTGCTTCGCGTTGTTTAGAATCCGGCGGGTGGACGAACGACGCAGGGCCCTCGGGTTGATCGAGACGCGCGGGCTGATCGGCACCGTCGAGGCGTCGGACGCGATGGTGAAGGCGGCCGTCGTATTGCTCGTCGGCAAAGAGTATGTCGGCGGCGGCTATTCCACGATCCTCTGCCGCGGCGATGTCGGAAGCGTGAAGGCGGCGCTGGACGCGGGCGCGGCGGCGGCCAAGCGCGTGGGTGAGCTCGTCGCCGTGCACCTCATCCCGAAGCCGGACGGGCAGGTCGACGCGGTCTTGCCCCCGCTCGAGTGGATGTACATGCCTCCGTGGAAACAGGGCAGCCCCGAACGGCTGGATCTGGAGAGGATGACGGTGGCACAGCTGCGCCGGCTGGCGCGCGAGCTGCCGGGAGTGACGATGAGCGGACGCGACATCAGCAAGGCCAGCCGGGAGCAGCTCATCACCGAGATCAAGAAGGCGATGGGGAAGTAGGCATTCATGGATGCCGACCTTCAATCCGTTCAGCAGGCGCGCGACCTCGTCGTCAAGGCGCGGGCGGCGCAGGAGCTGCTCAACACCTTCACGCAGAAGCAGGCCGACGCGATCTGTGCCGCGAAGGCGGAGGCGGGGTTTCGTGAGGCGGAGCGGCTGGCCGAGCTCGCCGTCGAGGAAACCGGCCTGGGGCGCGCCGACTCGAAGACGTTCAAGAACGTGTTCTGCACGCGTGACCTGTGGGCGGCGATGAAGGACATGCCGACCTGCGGCATCATCAAGCGCGACGACAGGAACATGGTGTACGAGATCGCCGAGCCGATGGGCGTGGTGGCGGCGATCATCCCGACGACGAACCCGACGTCGACGGCGCTGTACAAGATCCTGATCGCGATGAAGAGCCGCAACGCGATCGTCGTCTCGCCGCACCCGCGCGCGATCCGGTGCATCGCGGAGAGCGCGCGCGTGATGCTCGAGGCGGCGCTCAAGGCGGGCGCGCCGGACGGGTGCATCGGATGCATGACGGCGGTCACGTTGGAAGGCACGACCGAGCTCATGCGGCACAAACATACGTCGGTGATCGTGTCCACGGGCGGCGAGGGGATCGTCAAGGCGGCGTACTCCAGCGGCAAGCCCGCGTACGGCGTCGGGCCCGGGAACGTCCCGACGTTCATCGAGCGGACGGCGGACATCCGGCTGGCCGTCACGCGGATCATCGAGAGTCAGCTCTTCGACTACGGGACGGTGTGCGCGAGCGAGCAGTCGGTCGTCGTGGACGCGCCGATCGCGGAGCAGGTCCGTGAGGAGTTCCGCCGGCAGAAGGCGTACTTCGTGACGCCGGACGAGAAGAAGAAGATGGAGCCGGTCGTCATCAAGGGGAGCCTGATGAATCCCGAGGTGGTCGGCCAGCCGGCGGCGAAGATCGCCAAGATGTGCGGGTTCGCGGTGCCGGACGACACGTCGGTGCTCCTGGTCGAGCTCAAGGCGGTCGGGCCGCAGGAGCCGATTTCGCGCGAGAAGCTCTGTCCGGTGCTGGGGTATTTCGTGGAGCCGGATTGGCACAGCGGGTGCGAGCGCTGCATTCAGGTGCTGCGGTTCGGCGGGATGGGGCACACGCTGGTCATCCACTCGCGCAATCCGGGCGTCATCATGGAGTTTGCGCTGAAGAAACCGGCGTACCGGCTGCTCGTCAATACGGGATCGACGCAGGGAGCGATCGGGGCGTCGACGCGCCTCTTTCCGTCGATGAGTTTGGGATGCGGGACGTCGGGCGGCAACATCAGCGCGGACAACATCGGGCCGCAGCATCTGATCAACGTCAAGCGGTTGGCGTTCGATCAGCAGGGCGATCCGTGGGCGTCTCAGATGAAGGTGACGGAGCAGGTGAGCGACTTCGTGCCGTTGCAGCGGGAGAAGGGTCCGGAGCGGCCGGCGTCGGGGAAGCCGTACACCGCCGCGGAGATCGAGCAGATGATCGTGTACAACGGGCGGCGGCGGGAGGTGAGGAACCTGTAGGGAATGCGTGAAGCCTGAAATCCGTGTTCTCGGTTCCGCTGCAGCTCCGGCGCGACTCCCCGCCGACCGGCGGGAATTCGAAAGCCCTGCGGGAGGGCGCCGTCTGGTCTTCCACTCCCCTTGGGAGGCGCGGATGGGCATTGAGGTCTGGGAGGCCTCTTTGTTCCAAGGGGCTCGCCGGGTCACGTGGGCTCGCGGCGTGGCGGGCAAGAACGCCGCCTGCCTGCTGCCGGATGGCCTGCTCCCTTGGCGCCATGATGGGGGCGCGTTGGTCCTCGCTCCCTGGAACCCTCCGGGCGTGGTGGTGTACGAGGTGGAGGCCAGGCGGGCGACGAAGATCGCTGATCGGTTCGTCGTGTCGGCCGGATGGGCGCCGTCGAGCGGCCATCTGCTCCTCGTCTCTTCGAACGAGGCGATCGTTTACGACGGGGTGCGGACGATTTGTCAAATCCCCGTCGAGACGTCTGCGGGTCTGCCGATCGCCGGCTTCACGCCTTCCGGAGCGCACGTGTTCGTGTTGGCGAGGCCCTCCCGGGGAAAGTCCAGAATCGTGTTTCACGTTCGCGATACCGGGAAATCGGTGAGAACCGTTCCGTTCGACCCAGTGGATGTCCTGCCTTACGCCCATCGCGAGTACGCGAAGCTGCACCGGCAACGATCGAGCCTGGTCCTGGGGCGCACGGAAGGCAATTGCGGGGCGGGGCTGCTCCTGGACATCTGGAGCGACTCGCGCTACGACCCGGCCACGGGTCGATTGCGCCTCCTCACCTATCGCCCGACGAGCCCGATTTTCCGCGACCGCGATGAGGGCGGCCTTGCGTGCTGTCAGGCGGAACCGCGGTGGGTCGAGGCGCGGATCGAGTGAGCTACCGCGACCCGGACATGCCTCTCAGGGCCTCCTCCGCCGCCTTGCGGTGGGTCCAGTCTGGAGGGGCCAACTGCAGCGCCTTCTTGTAATCCGCGGCGGCGCCTCTGAGATCGCCCTTTTGTTCCCGCACGACGGCGCGGTTGTAGTGGATCAGGGGATCGCGGGGCGCAAGTTCGAGGGCGCGGTCGTAGTCGGCCAAGGCGCCGTCGACGTCTCCCATCCGGCTGCGACACCGGGCGCGGAGTGAAAGCGCTTCCTTGCAGCCGGCCTGCAGGGCTAGCGCCGCGGTGCAGTCCGCGATCGCGCCGTCGAGATCCCCCATCTCCGCGCGCGCGGAGGCGCGATTGACGAACGCCTCCAGGCAGCGCGCGTCGATTCCGAGGGCGGCGTCGCAGTCCGCCGAGGCGCGCTGGAATTCCCCTTTCTGAATCCATGCGGTGGCCCGGTTGACGTACGCTTCGTCGTCCTGGGGGTCGATCTTGATGGCCTCACTGAAGTCGGCGATGGCCCCATCGAGGTTTCCTACGGCGTAACGCGCGAAACCGCGATTGTCGTAGGCTGTCGCGGAGGACGGATCGATGGCGAGGGCTTCCGTGCAGTCGGATATCACTCCCTCCCACTCGGCCTTTGCGAGGCGGGCTTGGGCTCGCGCGATGTAGAGCGCGGCGGCGCGCGGGGCGATCTTGAGTCCCGCCTCGCTGTCGGCGATGGCGCCGTCATGGTCGCCCTTCCTGTAGCGCGCGATGCTCCTGTTGAGATAGAGGGACGCGAAACTCGGGTTGACCCGAAGCGCGCGAGTGAAATCCGCGATCGCGCCGTCCAGATCGGCGACGCGCAGGCGCTGGTTTCCGCGCAGGAACAGGGCCATCAAGCAGTTCGGGCTGATGGCGATCGCCCGGTCATACGCGGCGAGCGCCTTTTCGGCGGGCCCCAGGAGCCCGTCCAGCCAGTGCAGGTCTTCGACGCCCATCCGACCTTTGAATTGTTCCAGGGCGGCGCGGATGATCCGGCGTCCGGAATCGACATCCTCGCGGAAGCCGGCCAGGAGGGCGGCCGCGAATTCCCGTTGGAGGAGATCGTCGAAGCCGCTCCCTTCGGCCTGCGCCTTCTCCAGCTCGGCCATCGCCTCGATCATGACCGGCTGCGCGTTCCGGCGCCCGGCTTGTTGACGTTCGTCGGAATTGCCCGCGGAGGTGATCAACGCCTGCAGCACGAGCGACCGGCCCAGCCTGTGGCGGGCGGGTCCGAAGGAGGGATTCACTTCGATCGCCTTGCGCCAGCTCGCCTGGGCCTGGTCGTGGTCGCCGCGAATCTCCCAGGCGCGTCCTTGGAGGTGGTGGGCGACGGCCAGCGTGGGGGCTTTCTCGATGGCCTTTTTGATCGTCGCTTGGGCTTGGTCGACGCGTTTTACGAGTTCGGCGTAATCGAGCTCCTCGGTGTAGAGGTAGAGCACGGCTTGGTCGAGCGCGGGACGCGCGACCTCGAGCAATCGGTACGCCTCTTCGCGATTCTTGATTTCGCGATCCGCGCGATCGAAGCTCGCGCGCGCCTGTGCGTGTTCGCCGTCGAGGTCGAGGACGGATTTCCAGGCATCGCGCGCCTCGGTGAGGTTGCCTTCCTTCTCGTAGCGGGCGGCGGCGAGGGTGGAGTTTCGGATGCGTTCCGCTTTTCGGATCGCACCGGCGACGGAGACGGCGAGGACCACGAGGATCGCGGCGGCGAGCGGGGCGACCATGGCTCGGTGCTTCAGCAGTTTGTGTCCAAGTCGCACCACGCGCGACGGGGGCTTGGCGAGCACCGGTTCGCCGTCGAGGTGGCGGCGTAGGTCGTCGGCGAAGTCGCGGGCGGTCTCGTATCGCCGGCGGGGATCTTTCTCGAGGGCTTTGATGCAGATCGCCTGAGGAGCTCGCCCGGGCGGCGCCGGGTCGTCGGCGAGGATGCGCTGGAAGAGCTCGGGCAGTGTCGGGGCGTCGAAGGGCGGGCGTCCGGTCAGGATCTCGTAGAGGATCGCGCCCAGGGCGTAGACGTCCGTTTGTGGTGTCAGTGCCTCGCCGCGCGCGCGGATCTGTTCCCGGGCCATGTCGGCGGGCGTGCCGCGCAGGGTGCCGCTGTGGGTCAGGGTGGCCTGGGGTCCGGCCAAGCGCGCGATGCCGAAGTCGGCGACTTTCGGTTCGCCCGATGGAGTGACGAGGATGTTCGACGGCTTGAGGTCGCGATGGATGATCCCGCGTTCGTGGGCGTGGTGG
Source organism: Planctomycetota bacterium (assembly GCA_016190155.1). Classification (GTDB taxonomy): domain Bacteria; phylum Planctomycetota; class MHYJ01; order MHYJ01; family JACPRB01; genus JACPRB01. Next base: position 2,156 of record JACPRB010000008.1, on the reverse strand, counting down.
ACGGCGCGGGCGACTTTCTCCATGAGCGCCAGGAGTGGGTCGACGGCGGGCGGGTTCTTGAGCACGTCCGTCAGCGGCCGGCCTTCGACGAGCTCCATCACGAGGTACGGGCGGGCGCCTTGTTCGCCGACGTCGTGAACGGCCACGACGTTGGGATGGGACAGGCGAGCCATGGCCAGCGCCTCACGGCGGAAGCGCGCGCGGTCTTCGGGTTCGATGAGGGCGTCATCGCGGAGGAGCTTGAGGGCGACGTCGCGTTGGAGGCGCGTGTCGCGGGCGCGGTAGACGATCCCCATTCCTCCGCGGCCGAGTTCCTCCAGGAGGGTGTAGCGGGAGGGCGTTTGGAGGTGCTCGTACTCCCGCATGGCGTGCCGGACGCGGTCTTGCCAGCAATCATGAGTCGAGGAGGACATGCCGCTTTTCCTGGAGGGCGCCGGCTTCGTTCACATTCCCGTAGATGAATCGGGGTCGACGGACAATAGCAGATGGTGAGTATAAGAGCGGCGTCAGGGGCGGGCAAGGGGTGGAGGCGGTGTTTCCGTTGAGGACGGCCGTGGGGCTGGATGGACGGGGTAGATTTTCAAGAAGAAGTTCCAAAACGAATTGGCGGTGATTACGGGATTGAAGATAGATCCTTTGTCTTGTGTTTGGAGTAGGTGAGTTATGAAGGTGCAGGGGTTGGGCTTTGTGGTGTTGTGCGCGGTTGGGGGAACGGCTTGGGCTCAGGCGGCGCCCTCGAGCCTTTCGGCAACGGCGGTTTCGAGCTCACGGATCGACCTGTCGTGGACGGATAACTCTTACGATGAGGATGGGTTCGATATCTATCGAAGCACCAGTGCCGGCGGTCCCTTCAACATCATTGCCTCGACCGTCGCCAACGTGACGTCCTACTCCGATACGGGGTTGGCCGCCGGCACCACTTACTATTATCGAGTCCATTCCTACATCATCTTTCCTGATGCTCAGTCGGGGCCGTCCAATACCGCCAGCGCGATGACGCCGTCTCCAGGAACGTTGCGGCTGAACGCCAGCTCGTATTCGTTCGGCGAGATCGCCGGGAGCGCCACGATCAATGTGACGCGAACGGGGGGAAGCCGCGGGGCTGTGAGCGTGAACTATACGACGAGCAATGGGACGGCGACGGCGGGAGCGGACTATACGGCGGTTTCCGGGACGCTGTCGTGGGCGGATGGCGACGCGGCGTGGAAGTCGTTCACGATCCCGATCGTGGGTGACGCGCTGGCGGAGGGGGGCGAGACGTTTACCGTGAGCCTGAGCGCGCCCGCAGGCGGGGCCACGCTGGGAGCTCCCAGCACAGCTGTGGTTACGATCGTGGACAGTCCCGGCAGCCTGCAACTGAGCGCCAGCTCGTATAGCATCGCAGAGACGGCCGGCACCATTACGATCAGTGTGACGCGAACGGGGGGAAGCGGTGGGGCGGTGAGCGTGAACTACTCGGCGAACGATGGGACGGCGACGGCGGGAGTCGATTTCGTGGCGGCCTCCGGCAGTCTTGGGTGGTCAGACGGGGACTCGGTCCCCAAGTCGTTCACGGTCAGCGTCGTCGACGATGTGTTCGCCGAGGCCGACGAGACGTTCTACGCGGTCTTGAGTTTCCCGTCGGGTGGGGCGACGCTTGGGACGCCGAGCTGGGCCACGGTCACGATCCTGAGCAATGAGGCGCTGGATACGACTGCGCCGGCGGCGGTGACGAACTTGGCGGTGACAGGGGTGACGTCGAGGAGCGTGACGCTGACGTGGACGGCGCCTGGGGACGACGGGCTGGCGGGGACGGCGGCGGTGTACGATGTCCGGTACTCGACGAGCGCGATCACGTCCGACGCGGCGTTCGCGGCAGCGACGGCGGTGGCGGGAGAGCCGATGCCGATGGCGGCAGGTTTTGCGCAGTCGATGACGGTGATGGGGCTGTCGCCGTCCACGACGTATTACTTCGCGATGAAGACGGCGGACGAGGTGCCGAACTGGAGCGGCCTGTCGAACAATCCATCGGGCACGACGGGGGCTATAGACGGGACGGCGCCGGCGGCGGTGACGAACTTGGCGGTGACAGGGGTGACGTCGAGGAGCGTGACGCTGACGTGGACGGCGCCTGGGGACGACGGGCTGGCGGGGACGGCGGCGGTGTACGATGTCCG
>JACPRB010000152.1 GCA_016190155.1 Planctomycetota bacterium | reverse complement strand
ACTCGCCTGAGTATCTCTGAGGAAGGCAGGAAACCGGGAAAGGAAGTCGGCCGTCCTATCCTTCGGTCTTCCTCCTGGCTTCCTGGCTTCCTCAGAGTATTCTCCGGACGGAAAACGGAGGATCCCCGAGTTCGGTTGCGGTCGCCGCACTGCGTCCTCAACGTCCTCTGGTGTTGGGGTTCGGGTCTTCTCTGCGCCCTCTGTTCCCCTCCGGGTCCTCGCCCTCCCGGAACCTACTGGAAATCCCCGACCTGGATCAGCCCCGCCTGATCCGGCTTGACATACTTGCGCAGCGCCGCGTTGACCTCGTCAAGGGTCAGCCGCGAGACGCCCTCGTCCTGCCGCGCCCATAGACCGAAGTCCAACCCCGCCCGCTCCATCTCGGGAATCATCAGCGCCAGCACGCCGTCGTGGGACCGCTGCTGCACCATCCGGTTGCGATAGGACTTCTTGTACGCCTCCAACTCCTCGCCCGTGATCCCCTCCTTCAGCGCCCGCTCCAACTCCTCCCGAATCAGGCCGATCGCCTTCTCCGCCTGCTCCGGCTTGGTCTGGCTAAAGACGAGAACGATCCCCAGATCGCCGTGCATCTGGCCGACGAGCTGTCCCATCGTCGCGTAGCTCAGCGCCTCCTGTTCCCGCACCCTCTTCGGGATGCGCGAGGCAAGCGGTTCCTGGAACAGCGCCCACGTCGCCGCGTCCAGCGCCGGGAACTCGGACGACGCGATCGACATCCGGATCGGCTGGAGCAAGAGACTCGTCGCCGCGGGCTTTCCCGGGGTCGTCACCCTCGCGCTGCGGGCCGTCACCTGATCCACGCCGTCGTCCGGCTCCACCTTGAACGGCCTCACCGCCTTCCAGTCCCGCACGAGCGGCTCGAGAAGCCCCTTGACCTCGTCGACATCGACCTCTCCCACCACCCCCACGAGCATCCCTTCCGCCCCCAGGAACTCCCCGTGGAAACGCGCCAGCGCGTCGAGCGTGAGCTTGCGCAGATCCTCGAACCGCTTGTCCATCGTGCGCGGCCGCCGGAAATCCCTCTCCGGGAAGAGCATCTTGCCGATCTCGTCCCTCACAAGTTTCATCGGATCGTCCCGCCACGCCTTGAGCTCTCCCTCCGTGCGAGTCATGTGCTCCTTGAGCTGATCCTCCGTGATCGTCGGCGCCCGCAGCATCCGCGTCACGAGATCGAGGACCTCCTTGAGGACGCCCCGCTTCGCCCGGATCGAGACCCCCGCGTGCTCCAGGTCGATCGAGACGCCGACCTCCGACTTCCACTCCGCGAACTTCCGAGAGGTCTGCGCCTTGTCCATGTCCTGGGTCCGCTCCGTCAAGAGCGCCGCCAGCGCCTCCCCTGCCGAAACCGCCGGTTTGACCGCGGCGCGCCCTCCCAAGGGAATGTGGATCTGGATGTGCACATCGTCGCCCCTAACCTCCTTCGAGATCACCCCCACCTTGGCCGGACCGACATCGACCCAACGCACGGCCGCCTGAAGCGCCTCCGGCTCGTACGAGAACTCCTTCACGGCCTTGACGGTCGCCGGCACCTTCGCGAGAAGTTCCGCATAGTGCTCGATCCCAGGCTCCTTCTCCGGCAAGACGGCAACCGCCTGATCGTCGGGCTCGAAGCGTCCGACGACGCGATTCTCGCGACGCAGATACTTCGCGGCGAACGCCTTCACCTCTTCCATTGTGATCCTCTTCGCCAGCTCGCGCTGGGCGATCGGCAGCTTCCAAGATCCCGCCGCCTCGCAATCGCTCAGCAACGTCCCCAACGCCTGCGGATCGTTCATGACCTCGTCGCACGCGCGCTCGATCACGCTCTTGGCGCGATCGAGGTCCGCCGGAGTCAACGTGTCGATCTTCTTCTCCAGGAACTCCACGATCGTCGATTCCGCCGCGTCGGGGTCCTTGTCCTTGGGCACCATCGCGAAGGCGAAGTACGGCGACGCCGTGCGAAGGTCGTACGATCCCACGCCGATCGACGCGGCCAGTCCCTTCCCGACGAGCGCGTCATGGAGAGGGCCGGTGTTGTCCGAGGCGAGCATCTGCGCGAGCAAGGAAGCGGTGACCGAATCGGGGCTCGCGGCGCCCGGGATGCGGTAGGCCACCATGACGAAGTAGGACTCGCCGCTCTTGCGGACCGTCACGCGGCGCTCTCCGCGGACCGCGGGCTCGCGTGTCGTGTATAGGGGCCGGCCTTCGCCGGTTCCTTGGATCACGCCGAAGTGCTTCTCGACGAGCGCCAACGCCTTGGCCCGGTCGAACTTGCCGGTGAGGAAGAGGGCGGCGTTGTCCGGCCGGTAGTAGCGCTTGTAGAAGGCGCGAATGCTGTCGATCCTGAGCGCGCGGAAATCCTCGATGGTGCCGATCGGCGCGCGGGCGTACGCGTGGAAGTCGTACATCGCCCCCATGACGGCCTTGAACAGGAGCCCCTGGGGGTTGTTCGCGCCGATCTCGAATTCGCTCTCGACGACCTTGCCTTCTTTCTCCAGATCCTCCGCCCGAAGCACCGCGCGGCTCAGCCGGGCCGCCTCGAGCTTGATCGCCGTCTCGAGGTTCTCCTCGGTCGCGTTGAGCGTCTCGAAGTAGTTGGTGCGTTCGAGGGCGGTGGTGCCGTTGTAATCGGCCCCGAGGTTCTTGAGCGTCTCGGGGACGTCAGGGAATCCCTCGAGGGCATGGAAGAGCAGGTGCTCGAAGACGTGGGCCATGCCGGCCTCGCCGGCGCCTTCGTGGATCGAGCCGACGAAGACCGTGAGATTCACGGTGAACGTCGGCTTGGTGGCGTCGGGAAAGAGCACGACGCGCAGACCGTTGGGCAGCGCATATTCCTCGATGCCCTGCAGCTGCGCGACGGGCGTGGGTTCCCCATCCTGGGCCGCCGAGGGAAGGCAAAGCAACGCGGAGAGCAGCATCAGACGCATAGGGCGTTTCCTCGCAATGAGCGCCGCGCATTATAAGGATCGCGACGCGCCGAGGCTACAAGCTTGCCGATCGCGACCGCCCGAATCCAAGAAAGGTGGTTACATATTATATGTGTTATACTGGTATCGTCGCATGCCGGTCCGTTCATCACCCCCGTAGGAGAAGGGAGAGCCCCATGAAGGCGTGCTTGTCCTGCGGCGCCACGTTCGTCGACGAGCTGAGGGCTTGCCCGTCGTGTTCGAAGAGATTCGGCCGGCTCCTGGCCAAGCCTCTGCGGGCACCCGAGAACCTGGTCAAGGTCACGATGGACGTCATTCGCAAGATCGAATCCCGATGGGGCTTCGGTTCGTTCGCCGCCGGTTGGAGACTGCTCGACATCTTTCTGCGCATCAGTCTGACGTGCGTCCTGATCTCCATGGCGATCTTCCTGTCGGTCCGCGTGGAAGACAGCAACCACGTAGCGCACGAGCGCCTCGCCTCCCACAGGACCATCATCGCCGACGGCACGCGCAATCCCAGGCCGCTCACCTCCGACGAGCTGGCGCAGGTGATGCTCAACTACCAGAGGCTCGAGGCCTCCTGCGAAGAGATGATCGAGACACAAACCCGGGATGCCCGACTCCACGTGGTGGTCATGGCACTGTTGGTAATCTTGCTCCTGGCCAGCGCCGTCGCCCAATACCGCGCGTATCGCGAGACCAACGCCATCAAGGCCGCCATTTCCTTCCTGTGCTCTCCGGAGGGCGAACCCTTCGTCGCCCAGCTGCAGAAACGGGAGACCGACAAACGCAAGGCCATTCAACCCGAATCCGCGCCGGACGCCGCTCGGGTGCAGTCCTGAGGATTCGCGTCGAGTCCTCACGATCCTCCGCCTACCCCCCGCAGATGTCGCCGACGAAGAATCCCTTGCGGGGCATAAACGGATAAGGAGAATAGGAACTCGTGGCTCAGCTGGTGATCCTTCAAGGCCGAGGGATGGGAAAAGCCTTCGTGTTGCCCGCGATGCAACCCACCTCCATCGGATCGACGCCCGACGCCACCGTACGCCTCGACTCGCAAGGCGCGCCTGAGCTCTTCGCCGTCGTCTCCAAACACAGCGGCCGCTTCACGATCAAGAACTGCGGCGCCAACGTCAACATCAACATCAACGGCGAACCCGTGCGCAACGAACGCCCCCTCAACCACGCCGACCTCATCAGCCTCGGCGACACCGTCCTGCTCTTCAGCGAGGAACGCATCGCTCGAGAGGAGAAGAAAGAAGAGACGGTCGAGATAGAGCTCGCCGAAGAGCCGCCCGCCACGACCGTCGGCCGCCAGCAGTATTACGAGAACACCGAGAAGTTGATGGCCTCCTTCCAGGAGACCCGCGACCCCTCCAAGCACCTCGCCTCCCTGCTGAAGGCCACGCAGACCTTGACGCACACCGTCGACATCAACGAGCTGCTGCCGAAGATCGCGGAGATCCTGTTCGAAGTCACCCCCGCCGAGCGATGCGCCCTCTTCCTGCGAAGAGCCAAAGACGGGGCGCTGCGCGTCGCCGTCGCCAAGACGCGCGACGGGTCCGCCACCCAGCAGGAGGTGCAGGCCAGCGGCACCATCCTCAAAGAAGTCCTCGAGAAGAAGGAGGGCGTCCTGACGCGCAACGCCATGGAGGACGACCGCTTCAGCGCCGGCCTCTCCATCGTCGAACAATCCATCCACTCGGCCATGTGCGTGCCGCTCCTCTCCAAGAGCTCCGACGTCCTCGGCGTGATTTACGCCGACGCCAAGAGCCGCGAGAACATCTTCGGGACCGACGATCTGAAAGTCGTCACCGGCGTCGCCATGCAGGCCGCGCTGGCGATCGAACACGTCAATCTCATCGAGCAGATCGCCGAAAAGAAACGCCTTCAGCACGAGGTCGAGCTGGCGCACGGCATCCAGATGAACCTCGTCCCGAAGGAAGCCCCTTCCGTCCCCGGCCTGCGCGCCGCCGGGCTCATGATCCCCGCCAAGGAAGTCGGCGGCGACTACTACGACCTGGTGACCTCCCAGGACGGAACGCGCCTTTACGTCGTCGTGGGCGACGTCAGCGGCAAGGGCGTCCCGGCCGGCCTCGTCATGATGATGGCGCGCTCGTTCTTCCGCACGCTCATCGATCACGTCCCCTCCACGCAGCAGATCGCCACCGAGCTCAACCGCCTGCTCCACCGGGACATCCAGCGCGGCATGTTCATGAGCATGCTCATCCTCGCGTACGATACGACCACGGGCAAGCTCACGTGGACCGGCGCCGGCCACGAACACCTCCTCGTCTACCGCGCTCAGAAAGACCAGGTCGAAATGATCCCCAGCGGCGGGACAGCCCTGGGAGTGCGCCGCGAGATCGACGGCGGCTACGCGTCCAACGAGCTCGCCCTGAAGCCGGACGACGCCGTGCTGCTCTACACCGACGGAGTGACCGAGGCCGCCGACCCGACGGGCGAGTTCTTCGGACTGGAAGCCACCGCCGCCCTCCTCAAGAAATGCGGCCGCTCCGACGCCGACCAGATCGTCAAGACCGCCCTCATGGAACTCAAGAGCTTCATGCGCACCGCCGAGCAATCCGACGACATCACCCTCGTCGCCCTCAAGCGAACGACGTAACCACCCCGATCATACGTTCGCCGGTTCACAGGTTGAACCCGCCGCAACAACTCTTCTCTGGGTCCTCTGCACTACTCACGGTCAAGATACTCTCGCGGCACGAAGATGTCTTATGGCGCCCTTTCAACACGGATTTCTCGGATTCTGAGGATT
>JACPRB010000153.1 GCA_016190155.1 Planctomycetota bacterium | reverse complement strand
CGTCCTGACGCCTTCATCCCCGGGCGGTGACGACCCCGCGTGTCGTTGAAGCCGCCCCGTAATTCGCGGATAATGAAGCCGGGATGTGCGGAAAGTCAGATTTCCTCGCTACAGTCTCCTATTTCCTCGCCTGAGATTTCGCCCGCGCCTACAATGCCGCGCATGAAGCTCATCCCCGTCGTGGCGCAGGACGTGAAGACGAACAATGTCTTGATGCTCGCGTGGGCGAATCGCGAGGCCTTGGCGAAGGCGCGGCGGTCCGGGAAGATGCACTACTGGAGCCGTCGCCGGAACCGCCTGTGGCGCAAGGGCGAACAGAGCGGCCACGAGCAGGATCTGGTCAGCCTTCACTACGACTGCGATCGGGACACGATCCTGGCGCGGGTGGAGCAAACCGGTCCCGCGTGTCATCGAGGGACGTACAGTTGCTTCAGCCCGCGGCCGTTCCCGGCGCAGGACGCCCTGGCGCGGCTCGAAGCGACCATCGCCGATCGCCGGCGGCGTCCCCGGCGCGGCTCGTATACGAACCGTCTCCTGGGCGATCCTACCCTGCTGCGCGACAAGCTTCTCGAGGAAGCCAGCGAGCTGGCGATGGCGGCCAGAGGAGGGCGTCGTGAAGCGGTCGTGGCTGAGGCCGCCGATCTTCTCTATCACGCCCTGGTGCTTCTGGCGTCGCGCGGCGTCTCGCTGGGCGACGTGCGGACAGAGTTAAACAGGCGACAGAAAACCTAAGCCCGACGCGATCGGCTACTTGAGGTGTTTGGCCAGGATCTTGTTCATCTCGAACATCGAGACCTGTTTCTTGCCGAACACGGCCTCAAGCGTCGTATCCGAGTTGATCATCCGCTTGTTGCCCTGGTCCTGCAAGCCGTTCTTCTTGATGTAGTCCCAGAGCTTGGATACGACCTGGCTCCGCGGGAGCGGCTTGTCGCCGACGACCTTGGCCAATTCGGTCGAGGGCTTCAGGGGCTTCATGAAAGCGGACGTCTTCGCAGGCTTCTTTGCGGCCACGTTTCCTCCTCTTGTTTACCCGTCGATGGCCAATTCGCCATCACGGAGAAAATAGTTCCACATCTCGTATCGACGATTTCGGAGCTTGTCCGTCAGTGTCGGATTGCGCCGCGGCATTTGAGGCGACCGCAGAAGATGCATCGACGCCTCCCACGGCAACCGTCCGCCTTTTCTCGTATTGCAGGGATTGCATGCGGTTGCGACGTTCGTCCAGATCGATTTCCCTCCCCGCGACTTGGGGATGATGTGATCGATGGAGAGATGCGAGGCGCTGAACCGCTTTCCGCAGTACTGGCAGCGGTACTCGTCGCGGGCGATGATGTTGCGGCGATTGAACTTCACCTCCCGGCGCGGAAGCCGGTCGTATTCGAGCAACCGGATGACCTTGGGCACCAGCACCTGCAGCCGCGGCGTACGCACGAAGAGGTCGTGATCGACCGGAGCGTACAGCCTGGCTCGAGAACGGTCCACCCATGCGGTGAAATCGAACGTCAAGAAAATCTCCCCGTCCACATCGATGACTTCCGCATCGCTCTTGAAGAGCAGGACGAAGGCGCGCCGGGCCGTCACGACGCGCAATCCCATGTAATGCTTGTTGAGGACGAGTACGCTCGATGAGAGGGGCCTTTCCGGTTTCGCGGGCTCCGCTGGTGGTCCTGCTGCAGGGTCTTCCATACGCCTCTATATAAATTCTACGAGGCGCGCGGGCGATTGCAAGCTCCGGGAAGGCCTTCTCGACCATTTGGAGCCTGCTGGAGCGGACCATGTTCATAATGGGCTGCAGCTCAACCAGGTTCGCGTTACGCGCGCTCCACGATCATGGCGATGCCTTGTCCGCCGCCGATGCACGCCGAAGCCGCGCCCCAGCGCTTCTTCCGCCGACGCAGCTCATAGAGCAGCGTGAGCACCAGCCGCGTGCCGGTCGCGCCCAGGGGATGGCCGAGGGCGACGGCGCCGCCGTTGACGTTGACTTTGGAGCGATCCAGCTCGAGCTCCTTCTCCACCGCCAAGTACTGCGCGGAGAACGCCTCGTTGATCTCGAACAGGTCGATGTCGCCCGCCTTGAGCCCCGCTTTGGCGCAGGCCTCGCGAATGGCGGGCGCCGGCCCCATCCCCATCAGGTCGGGCGGGACCCCGACCGCGGCGCAGGCGACGACTCGTCCCAGGGGCGCGCATCCCTTCGCGCGCGCCTCCTTGGCCGTCGTCAGCACGACGGCCGCGCCTCCGTCGACGATCCCGCTGGCGTTGCCCGCCGTGACGGTCCCGTCCTTGCCGAAGGCCGGCGGCAGCTTCGCCAGCTTCTCGAGCGACGTGTCCGGCTTGATGTGGTCGTCCGCGTCCACCATGACCGTTTCCTTGCGACGCTGCACGGCCACGGGGACGATCTCGTCCTTGAACAGACCCGAACGCACGGCGCGTACGCCCTCCAGGTGGCTGCGAAGCGCGAACTCGTCCTGCGCCTGCCGCGAGATGCCGTACTTCTTGGCGCAGTTCTGCGCCGTCTCCGCCATGTACAGACCGCAGACCGTGTCCTTCAGGTTCACGAACAGCGAGTCCTCGATCTTGAGCTCCGCCCCGAAACGCGGCGCCTCTCCCCGCAGGCCCCGGATGACATGCGGCGCCTGGCTCATCGATTCCATCCCGCCCGCCAGGACCCACGTCGCCTCGCCCAATCTGAGGAACCGCGCCGCCAGGGCGATCGACTCGATGCCCGATCCGCAGAGCCGGTTGATCGTCAGCGCCGGCGTCTCGATGCGCAGGCCCGTCTTCAGGCCGACGTGGCGCGCGCCGTAGATGGAGTCGCTCGACGTCTGCATCGCGTTGCCGATGATGACGTGATCGAACCACTCCGGCTTCGCGCCGCTGCGGCGGATGGCCTCCTTGGCCGCGGCGACGGCCAAGTCGACGGCGGAGACGTCCTTGAGCAACCCATATCCGGGCGTGCCCGCGTACTCGGCCCACGGCGTGCGGGCGCCGTCCAGAATCACCACGTCGTTGTCGCTCATCGTCAGCCTACTTTCCGGTGAACTTGGGAGGGCGCTTCTCGAGGAAGGCGCCCGTCCCCTCTTTCATGTCGCGCGTCGTGAAGCACATCCCGAACAGGTTGGCCTCCAACGCGAGCCCTTCCGTAAGCGGCGTCTCCAGGCCGCCGTTGACGGCCTCGATCGAATACCGCACCGCCACCGGCGCCACCGCCAGGATCTTGCGCGCCACGGATTCCGCCTCCGCCAGGAGCTGATCGCGCTTCACGACGCGGTTGACCAGCCCGATGCGCCATGCCTCCTGGGCGTCGATGTGCTCGCCCGTGAGAATCAGCTCCAGGGCGCGCCCCTTCCCGACCAGGCGCGGCAGCCGCTGCGATCCGCCGTATCCCGGGATGATGCCGAGCTTCACCTCGGGCTGGCCGAACTTCGCGTTCTCCGAAGCGATCCGGAGGGTGCACGCCATCGCCAGCTCGCATCCGCCTCCTAAGGCGAAGCCGTTGACGGCCGCGATGACGGGCTTCCCGAGGTTTTCGATGAGCTCCGTCAGACGTTGCCCGCGCATCGCGTTCTCGCGCGCCTCTTGGGGATCGAGCTCGGCCAGCACGGAGATGTCCGCGCCCGCGATGAACGCCATCTCGCCGGCGCCCGTGAGGATGACGGCCCGGATCGCGGCGTTCGACCGCAGCGTCGTGAAACAGTCCGCCAGCTCCGCGATGACTTGCGTGTTCAGCGCGTTGAACTTGTCCGGCCGGTTGACCGTGACGACGGCGATCGCGTCGCGTTCCTCCAGCTTGAGAGTCTCGTACGCCATGGCGCTCCTCTCGCAGTTCTTCGGTTCAACGGTTCGTCAGTTCTTCAGTTCGATCGTGATGCCCGTGATCCGCACGTCGTTGCGCGGACGATCGGTGTTCTTGTCCACCTCGACGTTTCCGATGGCGCGCACCGGCTCGAGCTGGTCCGCGGGGACCTTCCCGATGATCGTGAACTTCTTGTCCAGCGCCGGCAGCGGCGCCAGCGTGATGAAGAATTGGGATCCGTGGTAACCGCTCTTTTCATATCCCGACATCGCCACGGTGCCTTCCTCGAATGCGACCTCCTGGGGCGTCTCCGCCTTGACCGCGTAGCCCGGGCCGCCGATGCCGAGGCCATAGGGACAGCCCGTCTGGATCCAGTTCTTCTTGATGATCCGGTGCACGATCATGTCGTTGTAGAAATCCCGCCGGACGAGCTCCACGAAGTTGGACACGTTGGCGGGGGCGTCCTTCGGCTTGAGCTCGAAGGAGAACTTCCCGTGCTGGGCCGTCGTCACCGTGGCGAACAGCTTGTTGCCCGCGCTGGGGGCTTCGACCTTCGCCGTCACCGGAGCCGCCTCCACGACGCCGTTGAGCGACGAATAGCGCGCGGTGAACGTGAACGTCCCCGCCGCCAGGGTCGGGAAACGGCGAACGAGCGTGAGGGACTTCTTCGCCCCCAAAGCGACCCGCAGCGGGGACAGCCGCGTCTTCACGTGCGGATCGGGGCGCACGACGGCGAGATCGTACTCCTGCTTCTTCTTGTCGTCCGCCCATTCGACGCTCACGTGGAAGGTCATCGAGCCTTCCTCATAGGTCGGCTCGTTGATCTCGATGTCCTTGTCGGAGGTGTTTTCGAGCCGCGCCTCGATCTGCATCTCGTCGCCCAGCGCGTAGCTCGCCTTGTCGAGCGTCGCCGAGAGCTTCACGTCGGACGCGGGCCTGTTCACCGGCGGCGCTTCGGGCTTGGGCGGCTCCTGGGCGAGAGCGAGAATCACGGCCAGCGCGAGCGAGGCAATCATGGCTGTCTCTTCCTTTCCGTCAAGGTGACCTTTTTCATGACGATGTCGATTTCGGGACGATCGCTATGGTGCGCGCCGCAGTGCGAGGTGATCTCGGGCGGGACGCGCTCGCCGCAGCCCTTGCAGGGGTTGTGGTCGGTGCGCACCTTCTCGATCTCCCGCACGACCGCGTCGCCGTCGATCACCTGTCCGATGATCGTGTAGTTTCCGTCCAGAGACGGCTGCTCCTTGAAGCAGATATAGAAATCGGTCTCGGCGGAGTCGGGATCCGCGGGTCGACGCGCCATCGCGACCGTTCCGAACATGTGTTTGCGATCATTGAACTCGGCCTTCACGCGTCGCGGCGACTCGCTGCCGCCGTCCGCGCGGAGGTTCCCGCCCTGCATGACGAATCCGGGAACGACGCGGGTGAAGATCTTGCCGTCGTAGAATCCTTCGCGGACCAGTCCGAGGAAATGCAGCACGTTGAGCGGGGCGCTCTCGGGATACACCTCGAGGCTGATGTCGCCGACGTTCGTCTCGATCTTGACCCCGTAGTCGCGGACGACGACGACGGAGAGCGGAGCGGAAGCCGCCCCGCCATGGCGCCAGACGAAGCGGAAGACGCCTTCATCGAAGGTCTTGCCGCGCAGCGCGGGCGAGATGTCGACCGTACGGCCGACGAAGGCGCGTCCCTCGATGCGGACCTTGTCGTGGGACTCGGCCGGCGCCGCTTCCTTGACGAGCTTGTCCTTCGCGTCGCGGATCTCCAGGCCGGCGCACCAATCCGCCGGCGCCTCGATGTCGACGGCGGACTCGCCGGTGTTTTCGATCGTGAAGCGGACCGGCATCGGTTCCGACGGATTCAGGCGCTTGGCCTCGATCGATACGCGCACTGGACCGTCCTGTACTGCGTTGAGGACGAAGGCGGCCGCGCAGGCGATCCAGAGCATGGATCACTTCTTCGAATAGTCGTAAAAGCCGCGGCCGGTCTTGCGGCCCAGGGCGCCGGCGGCGACCATGCGGCGCAGGAGCGCGGGAGCGGCGTATCTCGGGTCGTGGAACTCGTCGAACATCACGTCCATGATGTAGAGGGTCGTGTCCAGACCGACGAAGTCGAGCAGTTCAATGGGCCCCATCGGCATTCCGCAGCCGAGCTTCATGGCGGTGTCGATGTCTTCCTTCGTGGCCAGCCCGTGGTCGAGGGCGCGCACCGCTTCGCAGATGTACGGCACGAGCAGCAGGTTCACGATGAAGCCGGGGGTGTCCTTGGCGGTGACGGTCGTCTTGCCGAGGCCCTCGGCGAAGGCCTTGGCGGCCTGAAGCGTGGCTTCGTTGGTCACTTCGGGGCGGACGATCTCGACGAGCTTCATGATGGGGACGGGGTTCATGAAGTGCAGGCCGAGGCACTGCTCGCGTCGCTTCGTGGCCGCGGCCATCGCGGTGATGGAGATGCTCGACGTGTTGCTGGCGAGGATCGTGTCCTTCTTGCAGATCCGGTCGAGCTCGGCGAAGACCTTCTTCTTCTCGTCCAGGTTCTCGACGACGGCTTCGATCACGATGTCGCAGTCCTTCAGATCGTTCAACGACGTGGTGCCCTGAAGGTTCTTCAAGGTGGCGTCCGCTTCCTCCTGCTTGACCTTTCCGCGGCGGACTCCGTCCGCCAGGAAGGACCGGATGCGGCCGAGACCTTTCTGCAGGAGCTCGTCGGTCACCTCACGAACGATGGTCTTGTATCCCTTCTGGGCGCAGACCTGGGCGATCCCCGAGCCCATGAGGCCGCACCCGACGACGCCGATTCGTTGGATGTTCATAGCGTCGAGAGTCTACAAAGTTGAGTCCGCCGCAAGAACGTTTTTCGTCAGGTCACGGATTCGGCTTCTGGTACGCCTTCAGGACGGGGACGAGCTTTCCCGCCAAGGCCGTCACCTTGACCGCATCCTCGTGGACCGCGCGGGCGTCCGTGGGCGTGACGTGGCCGCCCCAGCGGATGAGCAGGCCGTCCGCGCGAACCGCCGCTTCGGTCGGGATGATCTGCTTCGCCGCGGCGTCCTGGAAGAGGTGTCCCGCGCGGATCTGCTCCTTGCGGTCCTTCAGGAACATCGTGACGGCGTCGCGCGCCGTCAGCATGAACGTGCGCACGGCCTCTGCGACGTCCTTCGCGTCGATCTGCTCGGGTTTCTTCGCGGCGGCCGCGCCGACGGCGCCGCTCGACTTCTCCAGCTTCTCCACGTCCTTCGCGAGCTTCTCGAAATCCATCATGGTGTCGCCTCGAATGCAACGGCCATCCCCAATCCTCCCGAGACACACAGAGTCGCCAGCGCCCGCCGGCCGCCCCTCCGAGTCAACTCGTGCAGGGCGGTTACGACGAGGCGCGCGCCGGTGGCGCCGATCGGATGGCCCAACGCGATCGCGCCGCCGTTGACGTTTGTTCTCGACCAGTCGAAATGCAGTTCGCGGTCGCAGGCCAACACCTGGGCCGCGAACGCCTCATTGATCTCCACGACATCATAGCCGCCGAGGTCCCATTCGATTCGCTCCTGGAGCTTGCGGAAGGCGGGCACGGGACCGATGCCCATCAGGCGCGGATCGACGCCGGCGCTCGCGGCGGCGGCGATGCGGGCGAGCGGGCGCAGGCCGGATTGCCGCGCCTTGTTCGCGGACATCACGACGACCGCGGCCGCTCCGTCCGTGATGCCGCTGGAGTTCCCGGCGTGGACGGTTCCATCGGCGCGGAAGACGGGCGGGAGTTTCTCCAGCGAGGCCAGCGTCACGCCGTCGCGCGGGTGTTCGTCGGCATCGACGATCTTCGTTCCCACGGCGACCGGGGCGATCTCCGCCTTGAAGCGGCCGGCCTTTCGGGCGCGCTCGCAGCGATTCTGGGATTCGGCGGCGTAACGGTCTTGTTCCTCGCGCGGGATACGGTACTGGTCGGCGAGGTTCTCGGCGGTTTGTCCCATCACCTCGGCGCAGAGGGGGCAGAGAAAGCCGTCGCGGGTCATTCCGTCGACGACTTCGGAATGCCCCAGGCGGTAGCCGGCCCTGGCGCGATCGAGGAGGAACGGGACGCGCGTCATGCTCTCCGTTCCGCCGGCGACGACGACGTCGGCTTCGCCCAAGGCGATGGCTTGTCGGGCGAGAAGGATCGCCTTGAGTCCGGAGGCGCACGCCTTGTTCACGGTGAAGGCGGGGACGGCGTCCGGCAGGCCCGCGCGGCGGACGATCTGGCGCGCGATATTGGGACCGTTGCCCGCCTGGCGGGCGCAGCCGAAGATGAGTTCATCGATGTCGTCGGGCTTGATCCCGGTCGTCTGCAGGGCGGATCGTACGGCGGCGGCGCCGAGTTCGGCCGCCGGGACGTCGGCAAAAGCGCCCAGGAACTTGGTGATGGGCGTTCGCTTGGCGGCGACGATGACAGCGTCCTGCATGGTTGGGCACTCTAGCAGACGGAAGAAGACTTGTCATCGATCCCGGTATCCAGCCGCGTAACCGTTCACCCGTTCATCGGTTCGCACGTTCACTCGTTCGGGAAGCTGGACGCTGAAACGAGACTTTCGAGCTGAACGGTCACCTACCGTCTACGACAACGGGATCTGCGGCCGATCGCCGGTTCGGCAGCGTCGAACGGACGAATCTGTGAACGGCTACGGGGATTGAAGAGCGGAGGCGTTACGCGCCGATAATGTTGCGGGGGCGTTGACGACGCAAAGTGTGGACAACAATTGTCACTTCGCGCTTCTTGCATAGTTGGGGAATTCTCCGCACCGCTACCTGTTGCTTGCGAGGCGCTTCTGTTCGCCTTCTGCCCGTCTCCTGGCACGACCTTTGCGAGGTTAACGCCGGGAACTGAGTGCTCGCGCTCATAGGCCCACGCGAATCGGCCGGACGTCGCATGCCGAGGGCGCGTGAGAGCGAGCACTGCAAGGTGTGATCGCTGGGAAAGGAGGCGTGACGGAAAGAGATAAATGACACCTGTGTGGGAATGGGATCTGTGGTCAGAGAACTTAGGGAGAACTGCATGAAAAAGGGCTTTACGCTGATCGAACTGATGATCGTCATCGCGATCATCGCCATCATCGCGGCCATCGCGATTCCGGGCCTGTTGGCGGCGCAGAGAGCGTCGAACGAGCGAAACGCGAGCGCGTCGCTCAAGACGATCACGACCGCCCAGGCGGACTTCCGGTCGAACGATCGCGACGGCAACCTGGTGAACGATTACTGGACGGCGGACGTGTTTGCGCTGTACGGCCTGAAGCCGGCCAACGCGGACGGCACGCTGAAGGCGGATGACGACGTCATCACCGACGCCGTCAAGCTGATCGAGCCTTCCGTGGCCGGGGCCGACGGCATGTCGCAGCAGACAGGCGCCGCGCCGTACGGCAACGTCAACCCCGAGGCGTCCTGCGGAGTCGGCTCTCCGAAGGCCGGTTACTTCTATCGCTCGTTCGCGTTGACGGAAACGACGAACGGCGGCGCCACGGAGGACCTGTTCAATGCCGCCACGAATGACACCGATGGAGCCAACTTCTACGGCAATGTTCACCATCGCAACCGCTTTGGATTCGCGGCGTTCCCTGAGACGCTGAGCTCGGGCAAGTTGATGTTCATCGTGAACGAGGACAACACGATCTACAAGACCAACCTGCCCGCCGCGTATTCGTGCACCGTCGCCACCAATCTGGACGACGCGACGAATACGGCGACGACTCTGGCCGGCGCCGGATTGGACGCCTTCTTCACCTTTGCGGCGTTGGGCACGGGCACGTTCCCCGCGGCTCCCGCGCAGCACGGTTGTTCGAAGATGGACTAAAGCGCTCGTTGATGGACGCCTCGGCCCCAGCGGCCGGGGCGTCCGTCCTTTCATCAGCCGGAGACAGGTCTATGCGGCGCGGCTTCACCTTGCTCGAGTTGATGATCGTGATCGCGATGATCGCCGTCCTCATCGCCTTGGCCATCCCTGGATTGCTCGCCGCCCAACGCAGCTCCAATGAACGCAGCGGCAGCGCCACATTGAAAGTGGTCGGGACGGCTCAAGCGGACTTTCGCGCCAACGACCGGGACAACAATCGCATCCGCGACTTCTGGACCCTGGACATCTACGCGTTGTACGCCATGTATCCGCTGGACTCCGCAGGCGCGATGCCTGCCGATAGTCCCTCCGTGGCCGAATGCATCCGTCTGGTGGAGCCGAGCGTGGCGGGGGCCGACGGCCAGGCACTGGACGCGGGGAGTCCTCCGTACGGGAACGTGAACGCGGCCGATTCGATCGGATCGTTCAGCCCGAAGGCGGGCTACCTTTACCGAATGTTTTCCTCCCAGGAAACCGTCGCTGGTCCGGCGACGCTTCTGAACGACACCGACGGAGGCGGATCCGGCTACGGACTGGCCCACGATCGGGAGGCCTTCGGCGTGATGGCGTTTCCGGAGAGCTTGGTCACCGGACGCACGCTGTTCATCATGAGTCAGGACTTCGTGGTCTACAAGTATGCCGCGGTTCAAAGCGACTATGTGTCCAATTACGTAGGCGGGGCCACCGCTACGAGCAACCCGCTCAATACGGCCCAGGCCGCGTATTTCGACAGCGTGACGATGTATCCGCTGAGCCCAAGCGCCGTCGGATGCTCCAAGCTGGACTGACCGTCACTTCAGCGCGTGCCCCCTCAACTGTTCCAGCCCGACCTTCGCCGCATTCAAGACATCCCGCTCGCGCGCAGTCGGTTCAGCCGACGCTTCCTGCGCGAAGAAGGCATGTCGCAGCATGTCCTCGTAGGCCTCGAGGATCATTGCGTCGTCGTCGTCGGCCGTGTTATGGCGCACCGCGAGATCGTGGGCCGCGGTGGCCAGCTTGAGGTGCGTCTCGATGTCCGACTCCACCATCGCTCGAACCTGGGGATCCAGCCGCACCTGAGTCGGCTTGGTGCGCGTGTCGCGGGCCAGGGCCCCCACGCCGGCGGCGCGCGCCTTCCAGTAGGAGACGGCGGGGGGCAGTGCCGAAGGGAACTCCGCCAAGGCGTGAAGGTCGCGGCTCAAGGCGTCGAGCGCGGACGCGGCGGCTTCTCCTGAACGCGCCTGTTCGGCGGGGCGCCGGACGAGCGCGAAGAGCTCGTAGTCGGAAACCGATTCCTGCATGAGACGTCGGTACAGAAGCTCGTCGAAGGCATCCGTCGGCCGGACGCGTCGCAGCTCGGGGCGCCCGAGCTTCAGGCGCAGGATCTGAGCGAGGTTGACGGAGCACGCCGCATGTTGCTCGCCGTCGACCGTGGTTGCGATGACGCGGGTAAGATCCCGCATGGCGGCGCTTAGGAGATCGGATCCGGTCGTGTCCCGCAGGGCCGGCACCATGCGGCGCAGGCGCTCCCGGGAGTCGGCGTCCATTCCGGCCACGACCGCCGGGGCCTCGAGGCGGTAGAGGTCGAGCCAAATCTCTCCGCGGCTCTGCAGCGTCTCGGGGTCCGTCGCCTCGGCGATCGCCGCGTCCGACGTGGCCGAGGCATACTTCTCGATGGCCTCCGACAGCCGCCGGCGGGTCGTCAGATCGCGGGCCTCCCGGATGGAATCGCGGAGCGAAGGCCCGGTGCAGCCGGTGACGAGCAGGCCGGACAGGAACCCCAGAACGAGCGAACGCCCGCGCCACGATCGTTCCATCACGGCATCTCCCACCCTTCCCGCCCCACGAGCTTCACGAACATGACCGCGCAGAGGCGCGACCGTTTGATGAGCCCCTGTTCCCGCTTGAGCTCGATGAGGTCCTGGCGTTCCTGGTCGCCGATGGGGATGAGCATCAAGCCCCCTTCGGCGATCTGGGATGTCAGCGCTACGGGCAGCGTGGGCGCCGAGGCCGTCACGATGATGCGGTCGAACGGCGCCGCCTCGATCCAGCCCTCCGTCCCGTCGCCGACTCGAAGCGCCACGTCCCGATAACCGAGCTCCTCCAGTCGAGCGCGAGCCTGGGCGGCGAGCTCCTCGATGCGCTCGATCGTGAAGACGCGCGCCCCCATCTCGCAAAGAAGCGCCGTTTGGTATCCGGAGCCGGTGCCGACTTCCAGGACTTTCTCTCCGCCGCGCAGTCGGAGGGCTTGGGTCATGTACGCGACCATGTACGGCTGCGAGATGGTCTGCTCCTGGCCGATCGTCAACGGCCGATCTTCGTAAGCGCGCTCTTCCAGAGGCGGCGGCACGAAGCGGTGGCGCGGGACCCGGCGCATGGCCTCCAGCACCCGCTCGTCCGTGATTCCTCGTCCGACGAGCTGTTCGCTCACCATCCGCTCGCGCAGCGCCGCAAGAGTCGATTCGTCACTCGTGGCCGGCCCCCTCGTCCAGACGCTTGACCTTGAGCTTGAGTACGCGCTGCGTGGCTTCCGTGATCTTGACGTCGTCCCCGATGCGATATCCGACGACCCAGACGATCCTCTTACCGTCGGCGACGATCGGGACGCGGTCCCGCATGGATCGCGGGACTTTGTTGTCGATGAAGAACTTCTTGAGCTTGCACGAGCCTCGCGCGCCCAGGGGGAGGAAGCTGTCGCCCTTGCGGCGCAACCGGACCTGCAACGCGCCCGTCACCTTCTCCAGATCGATCGCCTCCTCGCTGAAGTCCTTGTTCTGGACGTATTCCCTCAGGCCGAGAATCTTGCCCTCCTCGATTTCCGCTTCGATCTCGATGTTGAGCTTTCGGATGACCGTCGAGCCTGGAACGCGCAGCTTCCGCGAGGTGAACTTCAGCGGCGGCGGCTCCTCCTTAGGCTTATAGATCTTGATGAGGTAGGATTCGCGGCGGGCCTCGAGCCCCTTGGGCAGCCGTACGGCCTTGTGGAAGCTGCGCTCGTCGCACAGGCCGATGATCTCCAGGTAGTGTTCGAAGTGCAGCTGCGGCATGATGCCGAGCACCGTCTTGACGGCCTTGTCGATGATCAAGGTCTGGATCGCGGGCGGCAGCTTGGCGAATTCCTCCACGGAAAGGCATACCTCGCCTTCGCCGGCCAGCATCTTCGCGTTCTCGTAGACCTCGTTGGCGATCTCCCGCAGAAGGAGATAGAACGACCCGGCCGTCTGCCCCAGCTTGACCAGGGCCGACTTCACGCGCGGGTTGAATTCGCTTTCGATGAGCGGGATCAGCTTGTGGCGCAGCCGATTGCGCGTGATCGAGATGTCGGCGTTCGACTGGTCGATCCGAAAGGTGATCTGACGCTCCCGCAGGTACGTCTCGATCTCATGACGTTCCAGCTCGACGAGCGGACGCACGAAGAAGAGGTCGTGCTTTCGGGAGATGAGGCGGATCGGCGACATCCCTTTGAGCCCGCGCAGGCCCGTGCCGCGGATGATCCGGTGAAGGATGGTCTCCGCCTGGTCGTCCATGTTGTGGCCGAGGGCCACCTTCTGGGCGCCGAGTTTCATGCCGAGATTCCCCAGGTAGCTCAGGCGCGCGTTGCGGCCGGCCTCTTCGAGTGAGACCTTCTGCCCTTCCTTGAGTCCCTTGACGTTCGCGTGCTCCACATGGAACGGCACGTCCAGCTTGGCGGCGAGCTGACGCACGAACTCCTCGTCCTCGTCGGCGGCCTTGCCGCGGATGCCGTGATTGAAATGGGCCACATGCATCTTCCATCCCAGTTGCTCCATCTTGTTGATGTCGCGAAGGATGTGGAGCATGGCGACGGAGTCCGGGCCTCCCGAGACCGCCAACACCACCGTCTCGTTCGGACGGATGAGGTCGTACCCCTCGATCGTGAGGAAGACTTTCTTAAGGATGTTCACAGTCGAATTATAGAAGCTGAAGGTCGCCCTCAGCCAGCGAGAATGTGAGGGCGCATGTTACCCCCAACGCCGTCCCGCGGACAACGCCAGCAGCAAGCCGCCGACCAGCAGCTGGGTGCCGACCAGTCGTACGGACCATGAGTGGAGACGGTCGAAACGCACTCGAGCCTCTCCTTCCGCGGCGGTGGCCGGCTCCCGGTCGAACGAGCCGCACTGAGGCCGGGTCTCCGCGGCGGCGGAATTGACGAACATCGTCCCTACCAAGAGCAGGATCAGGGCCGACAAGAGGCCGGCTCGCGCCCAGTCGAGGGGCGCAGGCGGACGGGACAAGATCAGGAAGACCGCCATCGAGACGGCGGCGATCAAAGCCAGCACTACCTCCACCCATGTGAATGTCCGCAAGATCGTGCCGAAGATCGTTCCGGCCAACTCGCGCGAGCCCGCCGTCCTGAAGACGATCGGCGCGACCACGAAGGCCAGCGCCGCCAATCCGCCGATCCACAGCGCCGCCGTCAGGATCAACGCCGAATGTAGGAATCGAAGCATACGCATCGCTCTATAGATGAAGGGCGCGAAGCGCGTCGCGCGTGGCCTGCTCCGCGAGGAGCGAGCACTTCTCCTTGTGCGCGGGGAGCCCCCCAAGGTGTCGAACGACCTCTTCGTTCCGAAGATGGAGCGCCTCATCGATGGTCCGACCGACCAGCAATTCCGTGAGAGCCGAGGAGCAAGCGATTGCCGCCGCGCATCCGAAGGTCTTCGATCGCGCCGCCACGATGCGTCCCTCCTCGACCTTGATGAAGAGCTTCACGAGGTCGCCGCAAACCGGGTTCGTATAGGTCCCGACCGCGCTGGCACCGGGCAATTCGCCCGCGTTGCGTGGATTCAAAAAGTGATCCAACGCGCGTGCGCCGTACTCTTCGAATGCCATCTTACTCAGGATCGAGCTTGTACTCGGCCGCGATCTCGCGTCGACCGCCGAACCCTTCCTCGAGGTGATGGTAGTACTCGATGCTCTTCTCTCCCCGCTTCCAACATAGGAACACGAGCCGCCCGTCGATGACGCCGTAAAAGTCCACCAAGCCCGTGTCGACGCTCTTGAGAAGCGCCTCCATGTCGGCCAGCTTCTTCGAGATCGCGTCGAATCCCTGCTTTGTGCCCTCTACTTCCTCTATGTAGTGGCGGTACTCACGGTGATCGGGACAAGACTCCGATTGGACTTCCTCTCCCCACAGCATCTCCAAGACGTCCATCTTGGACTTGACCTTCCGGACGCGATCACGGACGCGGTCCATCTCCGCGAGGATCTCCTCGAGGCGCGGGATTAGCCCGTTAGCTTCTCTCACCGTGAAGACTTTGGGACCCATCGCACACAAAAAAAAGGAGCCAGGCCACCGCATCGAGGGGGATACCCTGTCATAGGCAGCCTGGCCCTGGAGAGAGGGGGAAACAGAATTTGGGCTCGGCACCAGGCGTCATCCCCCAAAGGGGGCTATCCAGCGTCTGGCGGCCGTGCACCCGCGGGCCTCGTCGGCCCAAAACTTTTCCCCTCGCGGAAGGGGCCGGGTCCGCAGGTAGCCCTACGATGTGCGTCTGCCAGATTAATCGGCACATCGTCTTTTCCTATTCCGTCCGAGACACTTCTGCCGGCCACCGTCTACCGATCGGTCTTCCCGACCTCTCGGCCTTGTCCGCCGGCATCGTCACGGACTTCAAAGAGCAGATATCTTCGTTTTCGATTTCCGCCTTACAAGTGCTCAGTCGAAAGAACGGTCGGCCGACACTCATCTTATCGGGTTTCTCGGCCTCCTCCTTGAAAGAAGTATACGGAGACGCAATAAGTATGTCAATAATATTTCTCAAAATCCTCCAGCCCCGGATTCACACGGTCGGATCGTAAACGACGAGATGAATTGGGTGCTGCGCTGAAGGCAGGGCGTTTGCTATTCGACCCGAACCTGGCAAGTGATGGTGAAATGGGAACGGCGCGGACGAAGCATGGAGTGTTCGACCCGGAGATCCGCGTCCACGGACATCTCGGGAATCGCGAGTCCGACGAGGCCCGCTTGCAAATGCGTCACCAAGCACTATAATGTGCGGCGACCTTCGTGGATCTCGCGATGGGAACAGAAACGGATAGAGCCGCACGCCGTCCGAGTGTGGGCATTCTGGCCGTGCAGTTCGGGTTGATTACCCAGCAGCAACTCATGGAATGCCTGGATTTGCAGCGCGGCGAGATGTCGGCCAAGAGTCTCGAAGAGATCCTGGTTGCGCGAGGATTGCTGACGCGGGAGGCGATCGAGAAGCTGCTCCAGAGCTTCCAGCAATCCGCCGGGCTGGACCCCACGCCAGGCGTCCAGCGGCAGCGGAAACCTGGAACGCGGCCGGGAAGGCGGGACGGGACGACGAGCCAGAAGCCGCGCCCCGGCGCGCTTCGGGATGCGATCCCGTCGGAGGCGAAGCAGCGAAACCGCCTGATGATGGGCATGCTGCTTGCTTGGCTGCCCCTTGTCGGCCTGGGTGGCTACCTTATTTACGGCGCGTTGCGCGGTCCCGTCGATCCCGAACCCCCGCGACAGCGTCCTTCGACCAAGCCGGAGCCGGTGGTTGAAATCAAACCCGCGGCGGATCCGGCCGCACGACTCCAGGTCGTCCTTACGCCCTTGACCGGGGACGACGACCTGGTGCGCCGGTGGAATCGGCTGGTCGAGCGGGTGAACGCATCGCGGGATCCGGAGCAATACAAGCCGATGATGGAGGATCTGTCGCGGCTGGTGACGGACGCCAGGAAGTCCGCGTACGAATCCACGTTTCGCGCGGGCTATACCGAGCTGGTGAAGGCGGTCAAGCAACGAGCCGAGCAGGTCTTCGCTTTCATCCGAGACGACAGCAAGCGTCTTGCGGAGGCCGGGAAGTTCGGCGAAGCCATTCGCACGTGGGACTGGTTTCCCGGAAACCTGGATCCGAGCCGCGACTACCAGCGGCGGATCGACGAACTGAAATCGGTCACGCTGGAGACGGCTCGGCGGCAGTATCAGAACAAGCGCGCCTTCTCCGAAACGCTTGCCGGCCAGAAGAAATACGACCAGGCGAAGTCGACCATGCTCGAGGCCCTGGAGATGGGCCTGACGGAGTTCACCGAGGACGCGTACGGCCTCGTGTCGAAATACACGGAGGCTGAGGACGCCGTCGCTCGCGCGGTCGAGGAGGCGCAGCTGGAGGAGTTCACCCAGAAGGCGCGATCCGAGCGGGAGCTGGCGCAGAGGCTGCTCGCCGTGCGGAGCCAGTTTTGGGAGCTGGTGTCGACCCGCAAGTTCGACTACGTGACGCCGTTGCTCAACCGGCAGAAGGAGGGCGCCTCGCCGGAAGTTGTGGCCGAGATCGAGCAGCTGAGCAAGGCCTTCGGGGACGTGAAGCTGGCGTTCACCGCCGTGGAGACGGGGTTGGCGGCCCGCAAGGGGATGGAGACGGTGGTCGCTTTTCGCGAGGGCGTGAAGAAGCTGCGCATCAAGGACGTGGAACGGGGCCAGATCACGTATCTCATAGAAGGCAAGGAGTTCAAGGCCAGTACCTATGAGGTGGCTCCGGCGGAGCTGGAGCGAGCGGCGGAGGACCAGAAGGACGGGGACCGCGCCGATCTGTTGCGTGGAGTGGCGCATCTGCTCCGGGACGACTTCGCCAAAGCCCACGAAGCGTTGGAGAAGGCGGGTTCCGAAGGCCGCACGCTTACGGCGTTCGTCGAGAAGTCGTCTGTGTTTCTGGAGAAGAACGCCCCCCTCTACCGCGAACGGGCCGAG
The DNA here is from genome assembly GCA_016190155.1 of Planctomycetota bacterium. GTDB lineage: Bacteria > Planctomycetota > MHYJ01 > MHYJ01 > JACPRB01 > JACPRB01. The sequence goes on along the minus strand of JACPRB010000153.1, from coordinate 1,787 downwards.
AAGTACATCGAGGCGAAGGAATGGGAGAAGGCGGTCCAGGAGTACTCCCGATTGATCTCGATCCCATCGGAGCGGAAAGTCGCGCTCCGGGGGCGGGCCCGCGCCTACTTCAACATGGGCAACTTCGTCGCCACCGTCCTGGACGTCGAACAGCTTTTCGAGAGCGGCGATTACAGCGAAGAAGTCGTGCGCCTGCTCAACGATTCTTATCAGCGCGCGACGCTCATCGCCAAGGCGATCCAGATTTACGAAAACGCCCGCAAGAAGGTGCCGGAAAGCGGGACGGTGCTCGAGAACCTGGTCATCCTCTACCTGCAGATCCACGAGTACGACAAGGCGCGACAGGCCTTGGAAGAAGCCAAGAGGATCTCGGGAGGCATCCGGCTGGGACAGGCGATCCATCTGCTGAGGGTCGCGTCGGAGCCGGCGTTCGCGGGACAGGTCTTTCGCGCGAAATTCGGGCGGTACGACCTCGAAACGAACGTCTCGCAGCAGTACGCCAACGAGATGGCGAAGTTCATGGACAACGTGTATCAGGAATACCGCAAGGTCTTTCCGTACAAGAAGAACGAGACGCTGCGGTTCCACGTTCGGATCTTCGCCAGCGAGGCGGAGTTCTTCGGCTATTACAAGCATGTGACGGGCTCAAGCCCCTCAGGGCCGTACGGGAAGGTGCTTGCTTATTACATGCCGACCACCAAGGAGCTGGTCGGATGGGATGCGCCGGACGTGCGCGAGACGATGACGCACGAAGGGCTGCACCAGTACATCGACTACTTCGTCGAGGACTGCCCGATTTGGTTCAATGAGGGGTACGCGAGCTACTTCGAGAAATCGACCGCGGACGAGCCGCGGTTCAACCGCGAGCGCCACATGACGGCTCAAGGCCTGCTCATGGGCGGCCAGCTCCCGCGGCTGAAGGACCTCATCCTGATGTCCGGCGACGACTTCCGCCGGTACGGGGCGTGGCATTACGGGAGCTCGTGGGCGCTCATCTTCTACCTTAACAAGGTCGGTCAGAAGGCGCTCCTCGACCGCTATTTCGAGGAGCTGATGACGGGCAAGTCCCACAAGCAGGCGTTCGATGCGGTCTTCGGCAAGATCGACCTCGTGGATCTCGAGACGCGTTGGCGCAACGCGATCAAGAGCGAGGACTACGACAAGTAAGGTCGTGGGCCTATAATACCCAGGATGGTCGAGACCTCCCTGGGATGCCGTGGCGATCCCGAGGGGGTCAACAACTGGGGTGGGGATTGATTCCTACAGCCGGCGAATCGTTTGGATGATGGCTTCCTGAGCCTGGCGCGGGTCGTGCCGGCCGCGCTCCCCCGCGAGCAGTTCCCGCACATGTCGCATCCGCTCCGGACGCAGCGCCGAGAACACCCGGTTGTGAACCGCCGATGACCCCCCGACGAGCGCCGAAGCCAGTTCCGCGTCGTCCACCCACTCGAGGACCATCGCGACGTCCTGAAGCCGCATGCGGCCGACGTCCTCGAACGACAGCACCAGCGTCGAGAACGATGGACCCAAATCGGGATTCTCCCTGTGTCCGCCCACGTCGAGATCGCGGCCGTCCCAGTAACGCATCTTCACGCGTTCCCTGCGCGCGCAGGCGTCGCAATAGAACCGGATCTCGCCGGTTTCCCCGACGCCCGGGATTACCGCGTATCCGTCGGCCGATTCCACGCATCCGATGCAACGCATGTGTGTTGGGTTGCTTGTGCGGGGTATGGTACGGAGGAGGTATGGGAGTGGCAAGGAAAAGGGGCGGAGGGCGCGGGTTGGGG
>JACPRB010000162.1 GCA_016190155.1 Planctomycetota bacterium | reverse complement strand
ACCAGCGAGACCTCCGGCAGATCCAACCCCTCACGCAACAGGTTCACGCCCACCAACACGTCGAACTGGCCCTCCCGAAGCTGCCGCAACAACTCCACCCGCTCGATCGTCTCGATCTCCGAATGCAGGTAGCGGCACTTCACCCCCTGCTCGTCCAGATACGTCGACAGGTCCTCCGCCAGCCGCTTCGTCAACGTCGTCACCAACACCCGCTCCTTGCGCGCCACCCGCTCCCGAGCGGCGCTCAGCAAGTGCGGCACCTGCCCCTCGGCCGATTCCACTCGAATGCGCGGGTCGACCAACCCCGTCGGCCGGATGATCTGCTCGACCACCTCGCCCTTCGACATCTTGATCTCCCACGCGCCCGGCGTGGCCGACACGAACACCACCTGCGGCACGCTCGACAACCACTCCTCGAACGTCATCGGACGATTGTCCAGCGCGCTCGGCAGCCGGAACCCGTGATCGACCAGCGTCTGCTTGCGCGACCGATCGCCGTTGTACATCCCGTGGATCTGCGGGATCGTCACGTGCGACTCGTCGACCACGCACAGGAAATCCTTCGGATAGTAATCGATCAACGTCTCCGGCCGTTGCCCGGCCGCGCGTCCCGAGAGATGCCGGGAGTAGTTCTCGATCCCCTTGCAGCCGCCGACCTCCCTCAGCAGCTCCAGATCGTACTTCGTGCGCGCCTCCAGCCGCTGCGCCTCCAGCAGCTTCCCCTGCGACTTGAACCACGCCACCCGCTCCCGCAGCTCCAGTTCGATCCCCGCGAGCGCGCGCTCGATCCGTTCCTCCGGCATCACGAAGTGCTTCGCCGGATAGATCGTGAAGTCCTCGAGCTCGTCCATGACGTCGCCCGTCACCGGGTTGAACGTGCAGATCTTCTCGATCACGTCCCCGTCGAACCGGCACCGGACCGCCGTCTCCTCGTATGACGGGTACACGTCGATCGTCTCGCCGCGGACGCGCAGCTTCCCGCGCACGAACGAGACGTCGTTGCGCTCGTACTGCACGTCGATCAGCCGGCGCAGAAATTCCTGCCGATCCACCTTCTGACCGACGCGCGCCTGCACGATCATGCTCCGGTAGTACTCGGGCGAGCCCAGCCCGTAGATGCAGGACACGCTCGACACCGTCACGACGTCCCTCCGCCACATGAGCGCGCTCGTCGCCGCCAGCCGCAGCCGATCGATGTCCTCGTTGATGTCCGCGTCCTTCTCGATGTAGATGTCGCGCTGCGGGATGTACGCCTCGGGCTGATAGTAGTCATAATAGCTCACGAAGTAGTTCACCGCGTTGCGCGGATAGAAGTCGCGGAACTCGCCGTAGAGCTGCGCCGCGAGGGTCTTGTTGTGCGAGATGACCAGCGTCGGCTTCTTGACGCGCGCGATGACGTTGGCCAGCGTGAACGTCTTGCCCGACCCGGTCACGCCCAGCAGCGTGGAGAACCGCTCCCCCCGCTCGATCCGCTCCGCGAGCTTGTCGATCGCCGCCGGCTGGTCGCCCCGCGGCTGCATGTCCGAGACCAGTTCGAAGTCGCGCATGTACCTCGTTCTAGCAGAACGCTCACGCGCGAACCAGCACTCCATCGGCGACGACGCGATTCCTTCCCGTCTGCTTCGCTTGGTAGAGCGCCGCGTCCGCCCGCGCGATCAGGTCCTCCGGGCTCGCCATCGCGGACGGATCGAACTGCGCGACTCCGAGACTCGCCGTGACCGCCACGCCGCCGATCGGCTTGGACTCGATGGCCGCGCGCAGCCGCTCGGCCACCTGCGTCGCCTTGGATAGCGGCACCCTCGGCAGCAACACGGACAGCTCTTCGCCGCCGTATCGATATCCGCTGGTCGCGGAGTCCCCGGAGCGCACGCGGATGCTCTTCTTCAGAACCTCCGCAACGCCCTTGAGCACGCGATCGCCCGCGAGATGGCCGTGCGTGTCGTTGACCTTCTTGAAGTGATCGATGTCGAGCATGACCAGCGACAGCGGCGACGCGTCGCGGCGCGAAGCCTCCACGAGCATTTGAATCTGACTGAGGAAATGTCGCTTCGTCGCCAGGCCCGTCAGGCCGTCCTCGATGGCCCGCGTGTAGAGATCGGGCGTCTTGATCGCCAGCGCGAGGAACCCGGCGATCTCGCCGCTGCGCTCCGCCAACAAGCGGCCGCGCTCTTCCCGATCGCGCGCGTCGCCGGCCAAACGCGCTCGCACCCGCACGCGACCGATCTCCTCGCCGTCGTACGCCAGCGGCGCCTCCAGCGTGAAATCGCCCGGCCCTTCCAATCGCGCGCGCCGGGCCATTCCGCGATCGAACCACGCCTTGCCCTCGGCCCACAGCGCCCGAAGCGATCCGCCCAACTGGACCTCGACGACGCAGGCATCGCCGAAGAGCCCCGCGATGACCCGCAGGGTCCGTTCCAGGATCGCGCGAAAGTCCACGTCTTCCCGCAGGATCAGACCGATCGCCCGCTCCGCGTGAAGCACCTCGATCTCCGTCCGCAGCGCCACGCGCTGCTTCCAAAGGTCGTGCTCCAGGCCCGCGACCGTGCGCGCCATGGCCCCGACTTCGCCGGCCGAGCGCCACCTCACCACGAAGCCGATGAACGCCGCCGCGGAGTAGCCGCACGCCAGCACCGCGAACATGCGCAGTCCCGGCAGGTCGGGCCGCGCGTACAGCAGCGCGCCCGCCGCCGCCGGCGGCAACGCCAGAATGACCGCTCGACCCAACCGGCGCAGGAAACGCAACATCCCCGCTCCCCAATCTTCATCGGCTCGGACGGCCCTATTGCTTCAGTCCCGGGAATCGTGTCTACTATGTTCCATCGCTATTGAACTGGAGACGCATCATGAAGACCCTCGCGATCTTCTGGGCCGCTCTCGCCGCCCAGACCCCGCAGGAGGAGCCCGAGGAATGGGAGCAGCTGCGGACCAGGACCGCGTTCCTCCTTCCGCCGGAACGCGTCGACGTGGACCAACTCGGCTCCTTCCTCCGATTCGACGATCTCGACGAGTTCGCGCTCGTCACGGACGTCAATTACGGCCTCAACGACTGGCTCACAGCGGAGCTGGAAGTGCCGATCCTCGCCATCGATCCCGAGGATGGGTCTTCGCACAGCGGGATCGGCGACATCGATCTAGAATTGAAAGGCAGCCTCCCCGTCGAGGGCTTTCCCCTCGTGTTCGCCGCCGGAGCGCGCACCTCCTTGCCCACCGGCGACGAGGATGAGGGGCTCGGCCGGGGCGAGTTCGGCGTCGGCGGCTTCGTCGCCGCCAGCCGGCGCTTCGATTGGTTCAGCACTCACCTCGACGCCGGGGTCACCGCGGCACAGAACTTCCGGCCGCTCTACCGCATCAACGGAGCCCTCGACCTCCGCCCCTGGGAGGACTGGATGAGCTTCCTTCTGGCGGTCAATGCCGCTTTCGAAGGCGTCAGCGAGTCCGCCTTCTCGGCCGTGCCGGGCTTCGCCATGCGTCTTCTGGAGCCCCGTATCCAAGTCGGCGCCAGCATGCCCGTCGGCCTCGACAACGACGCCGAGGATTGGGGTTTCATCGTGGACGCTCAGGCGCGATTCTGATCCGCCAGCTTGTTGAGGATCTCGACGGCGCGTTCCAACTGCCGATCGGACACCGCGAACGACAGCCGGAAGTGCGACGTGCGTTTCGACGTCGCCCGGCCCGGCACGATCAGGAGCTTGTTCTCGATCGCCTTGCGCACGAACGCCTCGTCGTCGCCCCACGGGCACTTCGGAAACACATAGAACGCGCCTTGAGGCCGCACGAAATCGAATCGATCCTTCAACGCCGCGACCACGAAGTCGCGCTTCTTGCGGTACGCGTCGACATACGCCGAGACGTCGACGTCCAGCGCCGTGATCGCGGCACGCTGACCCGGGGCGTTGGCGCAGACGAAGGAGAATTGCTGCAGCACGGCCATCTTCTCGATGATGTCGCGCGGCCCCGCGGCGAACCCGAGCCTCCACCCCGTCACGGCGAACGTCTTGGAGAATCCGCCGACCAGCAGGGCGTTCCCGTCATGCTTGAGGACGCTCTCGTGGGGAAAGTCGTAGGAGAAGGCGGAGTAGATCTCGTCGGAGAGAAGCAGCACCTCGTGCCTCTTGGCCACATCGCAGATCGCGGCCACCTCGTCCGGCCTGTACGCGACGCCGGTAGGATTGACCGGGTTGTTGAAGACGATGACCCTCGTGCGCGGCGTGAGGAGCGCTTCCAGCTTCTCCGGCCGGATGCGGAAATCCGGATACGTATCCAGCAGCACCGGCTTGCCGCCGAAGAAATTGACGAGATGGTAGTACAGCGCGAAGTACGGGTCCGGCACGACGACCTCGTCCCCGTCCTCCACCAGGACGGCCAGCGCCTGGAACAGCCCGCCGGCGGTGCCCGCCGTCACGAGGATCCCGCCGTCCTTGAATCCGGAGTCGCGCTGCAGGTGGCGCCGCAGCCCCTCGATCAACTCCGGCATCCCTTGCGTCACGGTGTAGCGGTTGTATCCGCGCTCGATCGCCTCGATCATGGCCCTCTTGATGGGGCCCGGGACGTCGAAATCGGGCTGCCCGAGCGACAGATCGACCGCGTCGGTCATTTGGCGCGCCAGGTCGAAGATGCGCCGGATGCCGGACATCTCGACCCGATCCATGCGCCGCGCGAATTTCGTCATGCGAGCGGGGGTACGGTACCAAAGCGAAGGCCCCAACGCCAGCGATTGAGGATCCACGAGGCCCATCCGGAGATTTCACCCCCGCGAACCCGTTTGCTACAATTCCCGACATGCAAGACACCCAGATCCTCGATCCCTTCGAACTGACCGATACGCAGCGCTCGATCCGCGATATGGTCCGCGATTTCGCCCAGAAGGTGCTCGAACCGAAGGCCGTCGAACTGGACGAGAAAGGCGCCTTCTCCATGGACCACTTCCGGCAGATGGCCGAACTGGGAATCGCCGGAATCCCCGTTCCCGAGGCCTATGGAGGCGCGGGCGCCGATACACTCTCCTGCATCCTTGCGGTCGAGGAGATCGCCAAGGTCGACGGCTCGATGGCGCTGACGCTCGGCGCGCATATCTCGCTCGGCACGATGCCGATCCTCGACTTCGGCAGCGAAGATCTCAAGAGGCGCTACGTCCCGCCCAACGCCCGAGGAGAGGTCGTCGGCGCGTACGGCCTCACCGAACCGGGCGCGGGCTCCGATTCCGCCGCGACGGCGACCACGGCGACGCGCGTGCCCGGCGGCTGGAAGATCAACGGGTCGAAGCTCTTCATGACGAACGCGAGCGTCGCCGGCGTGATGACCATCACCGCAGCCACCGACAAGTCCAAACCCAAGCACGAGCGCATCAGCGCGTTCGTCCTGGAATCGGGCTGGAAAGGCATCACCGTCGCCAAGAAGGAAGACAAGCTCGGCATGCGCTCCTCCGACACGTGCTACGTCACGTTCGAGGACGTCTTCGTGCCCGAAGCCAACCTCCTCGGACAGGAGGGCCACGGCTTCGCTTATTTCATGCACATCCTCAACGGCGGACGCATCGGAGTCGGCGCCATCGCGTTGGGTCTGGCCGAAGGGGCCTTCGAAAGAGCCGTGGCCTACGCCAAGCAGCGCAAGGCCTTCGGCAAACCGATCGGCGCGCAGCAGGCGATCGCCTTCAATATCGCGGACATGGCCGTTCAGATCCAGGCGGCCCGACACCTCATCTACCACGCCGCGCGACTCAAGGACACCGGCCGTCCGTACCGCAAGGAAGGCGCCATGGCCAAGCTCTTCGCCTCCGAGATGGCGATGCGCGTGACGAACGAGGCCATCCAGATCCTCGGCGGCTACGGTTACATGACCGAGTATCACGTCGAGCGGATGTATCGCGACGCGAAGCTGTGCGAGATCGGCGAAGGCACTAGCGAGATCCAGCGCATCGTCATCTCGCGCGAGTTCCTGGGAAAACTGTGATGAAGACGTTCTGCCTCGCGCTCGCCGGCACGCTCGCCCTCTTCGGGTGCGGCCGCAAACCCGTCCCGCCGACACCGTACGGCGAGACGCCGGCATGGCGCGCGTGGCGCGCGTCCCTCCTGCCGATTCCCGCGGCCGACTTCGCGATCCGCATCAACGGATCGATCGATTTCGACCTGGGCGACCGCCCGTGCAAGCCCGAGGACTGGATCGAGATCTCGCACAACGGCGACCTATTCGGACGCCGCTATCTCTACGCCCCGCCGGGAACGGCGCCTCGCGTGCTGCGCACGGAGATCCGTTTCATGCCGGGGCCGGTAAACCGGATATCGTTCTTCGATACGGTCACCGACCGCGCGTACACGTTCATGGTGGACACCCGCACGATGGATGGGCAGGCGGCGGATTTCCTCTTCACGCCGGGCGGCCCGGAAGGTTTCACGTATACGCAGACGGGGCGATGAGCACCCCACCGCCTCACTCTTCGTAGAGATCGAAATCCTCGAGCGCCAGATTCTCCGCCAAGGGAAGGCCGAAAAACACCTTCAGGCCCGTCGTGAAGATCGGGTATTCGCCCACCCGCACCCGCTCGCCTTCTCGGTCGTACCGGAAGAAAGCGCCCGTCTCATTCACGAAGCCGATCCTCGCCGTGCCGGCCGGGTTCAGGATCGCGTACGTCTCGTGCCACTCCCGCGAGCCCTTCAAGCGAATCCGTCCCTTCTCCAGGATCCCCAGGCACTTCCTCTCGCCGACGTTCGCGGCCCAATGAATGATCTTCTTCCGCTCCACGACCTCGCTCGTGGTCTCTCCGGCAGGCGACGCATAATACTGCTGCCACGCCTCGCCGCGTTCGTGAAGCGGTCCGCACCCCGCCGCCCACGCGCTCCCGAGAATCGCCAGGCACACCCACCCCTGCTTCATGGCATCCACCTCATCGTAGATCAGGACGCGCGCGGCGCCGCCAACCCTGCATCCGACCGTCCGCCGTTCAGCGCTTGCTCGAGAACGGGACCCGCCCCAACGGGAGCTTCAACGAATCCTTCACGTTGTACGTCATTTCGAGGTACTTCGTCCCGTTCACGACCGACGGCACCGCGGTGCACTCCGTCTGGGCCCCGCCGACCGCGAACACCAGCGTCAGGGCGATCGCGAAAACGATGCTCGCGAAAAAGAGAGCCTGGCGGGCGTAATGCTCGGTAGCCATGGCGCGCTCTTCCTGCGCCTTCTGGACGAGGGCGTCGCGGATCTCATCCGCCGTCATGTTCAGCTTGCCGCCGCACTTGGCGCAGTAGGCCACCGTGGCGTTGTTCTTGTGCCCGCAACGCAAGCATTTCATGCGACTACGAGCCTCCTTCCGCGAAGAACTTCTTCAGCTCCTCGACGTCCTGCTTCACCCACGCCTCCGGCCTCTTCTCCGCCGCCCGCAGCGCCTTATCAAGCCACTCCTGGGCGTCGGGCTTGTTGCGCCGCTTCTGGATCACCGCGATGTTCCGATCGCCTTCGTACGATTCCTCGATCTCGAGCGCCTGCTTGAAGTGCTTGATCGCGTCGTCGTACGCGGTGTCCTGTCGGTTGATGACGGCTTGGTGCTCGAAGACGAATCCGAGATTGTGCAGAACCGCCGCCCGAAGCGACGCGAACTCCGGCTTGGCGAGTTGCTCGCACTTCTGAAAGGTCCTCAACGTGCTCCCGAACCACCCGATGCTCCCGTTCCTCTGCATGCGGTTCGCCGCGGGATCGACCGCCGGCTCGTACGCGACCACCGTGTCCACCAAGTGCGGCTCCACGCGCGCCTGAAGGACTTCGTCCTGCCGGATCTCGTACATGAGGCGGTTATACGTGTCGGTCCCCTTCTTGCGCCCAAACGCGAGACTGCCGGCCATCGTGTACTGCAGCCACGGCTCTTCAAGCGCGCCATGGACCTCTTTCCGAGTCTTCGACAGCGTGCGCAGTTCCGTGCGCAAGGCGTCCATCGACCGTTCCTGCTTGCGCAGATCCTCCAGGGAGATGTCCGTCTCGGCGAACCGCCGCGCCTCGAAGTAGACCATGTTGACGCGCGGCAACGCCCACCCTTGGCCGTACTGGAAGCAGGTTCGAAAATAGCGGGCGGCCTCGGTCGAGAGGCCTCCCTGCATCGCGGTGCTCCACCCCAGGGCGGCGTACAGGTCGATGAGCCCTTCGCGGCTGATCGCGGCTCCCTTCTCCCGATCCGTGACCAACCGATTCAGGATCTTCTCGAGCTCCTCCGCCGCGGTCTTCGCCTTGGTCGCGTCCAATCCCGTCCGGACGAGCGTTAGGATGTCGCAATGGCGCAGCGCGATTTCGGATTCCTGGAGCTTGGCGTCCGCGAAGTACTTTCGGGCCTGCTGCACCAGGGGTTCCGCCGCCTTCCACTCCTTCTCGCGCTCCGCCTTCTTGAACGCGACCACGCCCAGGCCGTACAAGGCGATTCCTTTCCCGTCGAAGTCCGACGCTTCCAGGAGGCGCCGGTAGTGATCCTCCGCTTGATCGAGCTTCCCCTCGTCCGCGCAAGCCTTGGCCAAGAGTTCCCGCGCGACGTGGTGCCCTTCGTCCCATTCCAGGGTGTCGGTCAACGCGGGGATCACGTTCCCCACGCGGTTGGAATGATAATAGATGAGGGCGTGCGCGAAGCTGCGCTTCAGCCCGAATCGGCGCACGGCGACCATGACGAGCACCAGCGAGAGCAGCACCAAGATGCCGGCCACGCACATCTGAATCACCGACGTCCGGGTCCACTCCGTCCGCTTCGTCTTCAATGCCGGGATCGCCATTACGCCCGCTCCGTGCTCGTGGTCATTCCCTTCGACGGACAACCGCCCCACCTGCGGCCGTCACTGCTTCACCTTCCCTGCCACCGCATATCGTCCGACAGGGCCGATGGCCCGGCTGTCCCATCGCTTGCCGTGTTGCCGGTTGTCCATGAGGACGAAGAAGGATTCCTTCGGGACCAGGACCTCTTCGTAGTCCTCATTGGTCATGTGGGCCTGCCCGACATAGGGCTGCGCCACCTTCGTCCCGTTGCGATACACTTCGCCCTTGGCGATCCGGATCCGGTCGCCCGGCAACCCGACCACGCGGGCCACGAAGGCCGCCTGGGGCTCGCCTGAGATCTCGTACTCGTAGTAGACGACATCGTCGTACGTGACATCCTCGGCGGGCTTGGTCTTGCCGGCGTACAGGGTCCGGAACTGCTCCTTCTTGATGGTCGGCTCCATCTCCGGTCCCAGGACGCGCCGACAACCGTACCCGTTGTAGAGGATCACGAGACCGATCAAGAGCAGCCAAGCGACGCCGAACTTCACATATCGCGTGATCAGCTCTCCCATGGGTGACTGCCCATGTTATCGGACCCGACCTCACAGTCAAGTCTTTTGGCGGTTTGGCGGCCGGCCGATTGACTCCCCTCGGAACCCGGCCGTATAATCCCAGCGGGAAGCCCGCTCGTGAGCAAGTTCATCATCGCCTTCGTGCTGGCGTTCTCGTCCGCTTGCGCCGCCGCCGCGCCGCCGCCGGTCTCCCCGCCGCCCCAAGACGAGGAGAAGGAAGCGCTGCGTCGAACTGTGGACGAGCTCGCGCGCGAGCTGGAAAACGCGCGCGTCGAGCTGTTCCTGCTGCGCCTTCGCGTGGCGGACCTGGAGAAGAAGCCCGACCAGGTGACGCGCATCCTCCACGAGGAAGGGTTGGCGTCCACCCACGACGCGATTCGTATCCGCGCCATTCGGGAGATCGGCGCCTTCCCGGCGGAACGCCAGAAGCCCTTCTTGGACGATCTCACCAACTGCACTCGCGCCGCCGCGGTCCCCGTTCGCGCGGAGGCCGTTCTCCTGCTGGGCCGGATCCCCGACGGAGAAGCGGCCGTCCTGGAGACGGCTAAAGATCCGGCGCCCGAGGTTCGCCGCGCCGCGGCGACGGCGCTGCGCTCCGGCAGCAGCCCCTCCGTGGAACTCCTGATCGTCCTCATGACGGATCCCGTCTCGGACGTCCGGCTCGCGGCCCTCGACAGCGCCGGGCTCATCCGAACCGATCGCGTCGTTGAAGCCATCCTGCGAGCCGCAGTCGAAGATTCCGAGACCGCCGTGATCGAAAAGGCCATCGACATCCTCGGCAACCTCTCGGCGACGATCGCGGTCGAACCGCTGCAGCAGCTCTTGAGCCGAACGACGAACGACCGCGTCCGTTGGTCCGCCATCAGCGCCCTGGGCAAGATCGGCAAGCCCGAAGCCGCCCCGGCGATCCGCCCCTTTCTGGAGCGCGATCAACCCCCCAACCTGCGGGAGGTCGCGGCCCAAGCCCTCGGGAAACTCCACGACGGCCCGAGTATCCCGGCCCTGACGCAGGTCCTGACGGAGGATCCGGAATCGCGCGTGCGCGTGGCCGCCGCCGCCGCTCTGGGACAGATCGGCGATGCGGCGACCCTTCGGGACATCCTGTTGCCGATGGCGCTCAACGAGCCTGAACCGAGCGTACAAAAGGCCTCCTGGGAAGCGGCGCTCTCGACGGCCGGCGACGACTTCGAGCACCTCCATCTGCTGTCGATCACCATGTCGGAGCACGGACGCCGCACTGAAGTCGAAGCGGTGTGCAAGCGACTCCACACGCTCAAACCCGCGGGGTCGGCGCGCGAGACATGGTTGAAGCTGGAGGAGCGCGTGGCCGCGGAATTGATCGAGATCAGGGACTTCCGCGGCGCCTTGAGCCACCTTCAGACCGCCCACGCCGCGCAGCCAGGACGCGCGGAACTCCTCCGCACGATCGCGCACTGTCACCGCGAACTCGGAGAGCACGACGCCGCCCAGAAGGCCCTCGCCGAAGCCCTCGCCGCGACGGATTCCGGAAGCGATGCGTGGTGGCAACTCAAGGTGGAATTCGTGCGGATGCTGCAGGACGCCGGAGCGCATGCGCGAGTCGTCGAAGAAGCCGTCACCGCCGTGAACGGCAAGCAGGCGCCTCCCGACATCCAGGCGGCGATCGAGGACGCCGGCAACCTCGCCAAGCGCACGCTAATCGCAGGGCTGTGCTCCTCCGACGAAGCCGCGCGCAAGCGCGCACTCGAGGCCGCCGTTCCCTTGGGCAAGAAGATCATCGGCGCCCTCGCCAATGCTCTCGCCGACGCGTCCATCCCCAATCGAACGGGCGTCCTCGAAGCCGGTAACGCCATCACGGGGAGTGCCCACACGGACCTCGCCAAAGCCCCCGAGATCGCCGCCGAATGGCGCGCCTGGGCCCAAAGGTAGGTCCTATGAACGCTCTGTGCTACACCACCGCCGGCGAGTCGCACGGCCAGTGTCTTCTCGCCACGATCCACGGACTGCCCTACGGCATGCCCGTCGACCTCGGCCCCGTCAACGCCGAACTCGCGCGACGCCAAGGAGGCTACGGCCGCGGCGCCCGCATGAAGATGGAACAGGACGAGGCGGAGATCCTGACCGGCGTCCGCCACGGCCGCACGATCGGCAGCCCGCTGACGCTGCGCATCGCCAACCGCGTGCAGAACATCGAGGAGCTTCACCCCATCACGCGCCCGCGCCCCGGACACGCGGACCTCCCCGGCGCGATCAAATTCGGCATCCGCGACGCGCGCGACGTCGCCGAACGATCGAGCGCCCGCGAAACCGCGGCCCGCGTCGCAGCCGGCGCGCTGTGCGGCGCCCTTCTGCGCCACTTCGACATCCACGTCGTGGGCTATGTCCTCGAGATGGGCGGCGTGGCCGGCGAAACGCGACTGTCGAATCCCTACGACATCCGTCGCGCCCGCGCGCAATCTCTCTTCTATACGCTGGACCCGAATCTCGATCAGCGCATCAAGGAACGCGTCGACGCGGCGCGCGAAGCGGGCGACACCCTCGGCGGCCTCTTCGAAGTGACGGCGTTCAACGTGCCGCCGGGACTCGGATCGCACGCGCAATGGCAGGACAAGCTCGACGGGCTGTTGGCGCGCGCGCTCATGTCGATCCAGACCGTAAAAGCCGTCGAGATCGGACTCGGCTTGGCGGCCGCCCGGGCCCCGGGATCGCAGGTGCAGGACGAGATCGTCCTGCGCGACGGCAAGCCCACCCGCGCGCGAAACAACGCCGGCGGCATCGAAGGAGGCATGACCAACGGCCAACCCGTCGTGGTCCGGGCGGCGTGCAAACCGATCCCGACCCTGCGACGACCGCTGCACACGGTGGATCTGCAGACGATGGAGGAAACGACGGCTCAGTACGAGCGAAGCGATGTGGCGGTCGCGCCCGCCGCCAGCGTCATCGGCGAGGCCGTGGTCTCGTTCGAACTGGCGCGGGCGTTTCTGGAAAGATTCGGCGGCGACACGTGGGAAGAGACAAGGAAACGATACAATAAGCCCTTGGCTTAGCCTGGATTATTCATGAAGAATCCCAAATCCAAACTCCCAAGCTCCAAGGAACCCCAAATCCCAACCCCCAACAGATCTCCCTTTCTGTGGCTCCAGCGGTCGCTCCTCAGGGGAGCGGGGAGGGGAGCCCAGTTGGGGCTTGGTGTGCTAATCGATCAAATCTCTGTGCTACGACCAGATTTTTCATGAACCTCCAGGCCAGTCGCCTGAGTATCTCTGAGGAAGGCAGGAAACCAGGAAAGGAAGTCGGTCGTCCTATCCTTCGGTCTTCCTCCTGGCTT